>JAKZRS010000026.1:0-3311 GCA_047518015.1 Thermodesulfobacteriota bacterium
CTTTGTCTTTCGTAGTGATTTATCTGTTCCGGGCCGTTTTCAAGACTGACAGCGGCAACCGCTCCCACGGTAACCACTTTTCCGCTGGGAGAGGTAATCATTATGTTTTCTATATCCTGGGTTCTGTTGGAAAAATCCTGCCGCGCCCGCAAAACTATGTCGACCTCCCGACCCTCGAGGTTAAACTCGCTTGCCTCAACGCCGTCTATAAGGGACCTTACGGTAAACCCAAGCTCGCTGTTAGTGATCCCGACCTGAGAAGCCTTGACCCGGTCAGTAACGATGCGAAGTTCGGGGTTCCCGAGATCAAGACTCGGAATCGGTCTCACCTGCGCCCCGGGAATACTCTCCATGGACATGAAAAACACGCTTCTCGCGGTCCTCAGTATCTCATCCAGATCATCTCCCGTAACGTGAACGTCTATTGACCTCCCCTCCCCTATGTTGGCGTTAAAAATGCTCGGCTGAATTATTACGCCGAACGTCCCCGGTATCTTGGCTATGGTTTGGCGAAGGACAGGAAAAATCTCCTTAAGGTCCTTTCTTTCATCAGCAACGGCTCCCATGAAGATCTGCTTTCCCCTTGCGACGTAGAAAAAATTCTTTATTCGGGGAAGGTTTCTCTCGGCAGCGGTCTTTTCGTTTATGTAGGGTTCAAGATCCGCCTCGATCTGCTTTCCTATGGAGTTATATTCCTCGAAATTGTATCCGGGAGGCGGGATAAGTATCCCGAAAAGCAGGTTTCTGTTGCCCGTCGGAAGATACTCGGTCTTCGGGAAAACAGCGATTATAAGTACTATGGATAAAAGGGTGAAGGAACCCGCAAGAATCGCCCTTTTCTTAACGCTTTTCATTATCCGCTCGGTAAAACTGTTTATAAACCCGGAAACCCTTCCCGCAAAACCAAACAGCCGCGACATCAGGCTGAGACGTTCAAGACCTTCGGCGCCCTTTGCGGAAAGGTATTTTGAAGACGCAGACGGTATGACGGTTATTGAAACCAGAAGACTCAGTATGACGGAAACGCTGATCGCAATGGCTATGTCGCGAAACAGCTGTCCCGTCTGCTCCTCGATGAATATAATGGGAATAAACACAGCGGCAGTGGTAAGGGTGCTTGCAAGCACAGCTCCCCAGACCTCGGTTGTGCCGTCATAGGCCGCCTGGGCCCTTGGCTTTCCCATCTGTATATGTCGATAAATGTTTTCAAGAACCACGATGGAGTTGTCTATAACCATGCCGACGGCGAAGCTCATTCCCGCGAGACTCACCACGTTTATCGTACGACCAAGGGCCTCGAAAACTATGAACGTTCCTATGACGCTTGACGGTATCGCGATTCCAACAATCATCGTGCTGCTCGCGCTTCGGAGGAAAAGGAGCAGAACCGCTATCGCCAGCACGGCGCCTATAAGGAGATTCCCCTTTACGAGCTTTATTGCGTTTTTTATGTAACCGGTCTCTTCATAAACGTTTTGGAGAGAAAGTCCGTTATCCTTAAGAACACCCGCGTTTAGCTCCTCCACGGCCGCAAAAACTGCTTCTTTCACCTCTATTGAGTTCGCCCCGCCCTCACGAAGCACGTTAATGGCAATGGCGGGCTCTCCGTTCTGCCTTACCGTGTAGTCAGGATCTTCATATCCGAGGCGGACAGTGGCAATATCCCTCAGGTAAACGGGAAGACCGCTCTGCGCGGTACGTACGACTATGTTCCCTATGTCCCGCATAGTTCTGTACTCTCCGACAGTTCTCACGAGATACTGTCTTTTACCCTCATCAAAGGATCCGGCGCTGAAATTCTCATTCTCCCTGTCGATGGAGGTGGCAAGCTCGGCTATGGTGATATTTCTTTGGGCAAGCGCGGCGGGATCGAAAAGAACCTCTATGCGCCGCTCTCTTCCGCCGAACACGTTTGAAGTCCCCACTCCCGGAACCCTCTCAAGCCTGGCGCGGATTGCTTCGTCTGCGAAATCGTAATAGAAGTTTATATCCGTTGGGTTGTCGGCAAGGGGCTTTAGGATAAACCACCCCATGGCGTTTGCCCTGGGATCAACCGTGGTTATTACAGGCCTTTCGACCTCGTCGGGATATTCCTTTACCTGATCAAGCCTGTTTGAGACTTTGACCACTTTTGAGTCAAGGTCCGCCCCGGTTTCAAACTCAAGTATTACCTGGGATGAATTCTCGGAGCTTTCGCTGTCAAGTCTTCTAAGACCCGTTATTCCCTTGAGCTCGTCTTCCTGCTCGTTTACTATCTCGCTTTCGACCTCAAGGGGGCTTGCCCCCCTCCAGAAGGTGCTTACCGTAACCCTGAGCGTATCGACGTCGGGGGTAAGCTGAACAGGGATCCTGAAAAACGAGATGACCCCGAAAATAACGATAAATATCACGCCAACGGCTATGGTTACGGGGGCTTTTATGGAGGTTTCAACAAGCTTCATTGCTCTATAGTGTCAACAATCCTCACTTTCTGCATGGGTATAAGTCTTTCGTTTCCTCTTACCACCACACTCTCGCCGACACTTATTCCCCCCTCGACATGCGAGAAGCCCTCATACCAGCCCTTCTGCTCAACCAGCACCGGGTGGGCAAGACCTTCCCTCACCGCAAAAACCATAGCGCCCTGGGGAGAGCTGACTATGGAATCTTTCGGCACAAGCTTTATTTTTCCACTCTCGCCGACTCTTATCACGATTACGGCCGAAGCCGAAGATTTTATTGCGTGATCGGAGTTCTCAAGCACTACCTTTATCGGAAAAGACACGGTTCTGGGGTCTGCGTCGGGGATGATCGAAGAAATCTTTCCCGCAACGGTCCGCCGATTATGGGAGAGCAGTATGACCTCGACTTCCATGCCCTCGCTTACGTCTTCTATGTACCTCTCGGGAATCCCCGCCATTACCTCTATGGTGTCTATATCCACGAAGGAAACCACCTCGCCCCCGATATCGAGCCACTGACCCGCTTCGGCGTGGTGCTTTGTAACGTAACCGTTAAAAGGAGCGGTGATTTTAGAGGCCGCAAGGTCGTATTCGGCAATTTCAATCCGGCTCTCAAGACTCAGCAGCCCGCCCTGGTCTGATTCTCTCTGCGTCTTTGCCCTGTCAAACTCTCCGTCTGAAATAATGCCCTTCTCGTAGAGCTCCTTCATCCTCGCAAGATCTTTTTCTGAAAGCTCGGCCTTCGCTAAAGCTTCTTTTCTTTCGTTTTTAAGCTGCTCAAGGGCAAGGCGGATCTTATCGTTTTTTATCTCGGCAAGCGCCTCCCCTTTTTTTACGTACTCGCCCTCCTCGGCGTTTATTTTCTTGACT
>JAKZRS010000027.1:0-4215 GCA_047518015.1 Thermodesulfobacteriota bacterium
TTGAGGGGAACCGCTTTTTCTTCTCCGGTCCTCATGTTGCGAAGCGAAAAGATTTCTCTCCGAAGCTCATCCTCTCCGATAATGACGGAATATGCTGCCCCGGTCCTGTTCGCTTTTCTCATCTGGCTTTTTAGGCTTTTGCTCTCGTATTCAGTTTCGACCCGCATGCCCTTTTTCCTTAGACCGTCGGCTATCTTCGCCGCTTCGCCTCTTGCCTCCTCCCCGATATGTATAACGCATACGAGCTGTTTTTTCCCCGGGGAATTCCTCCGAGTCTTAGTTTTCTCGAGCAGAAGCAGAATTCTTTCAATCCCCATTGCGAAGCCCACGGCGGGCGTTTCCGGTCCTCCCATTCTCTCCACCAGAAGGTCGTATCTTCCCCCGGCGGCCACGGCGTTCTGGGAACCCAGTTTGTCAGTCGTTATCTCAAAGACCGTGTCGGTGTAGTAGTCAAGTCCTCTCACTATCCTGGGGTTAAGTTTGTAGGGTATGAATTTTTCCCCGAGAGAGGAGGTAAGCGTGTCCAGGTGCTCACTGCTTTGCTCAGAGAGATAATCCCGGATCGTGAAGGGAATCTCTGAAGTTACCTCGCGACATGTTCTGGTTTTACAGTCAAGTATGCGAAGAGGGTTAGTACCGAGTCTGTTCTGGCAGTTCTCGCAAAGGGAGTCCTTCTTCAGTGAGGGAAGATGGGATTCCTCCTTCGGAGAGAAAAAGTAGTCGAGAAGGGCTTTTTTATACCGCTCGCGCTCTGCCGGCTTGCCTATTGAGTTAAGTTCAAGCTCCACGTGATCAGAGAGGCCAAGTTCCGTGATTGCGAGCCAGAGCATCGCGATTATCTCTGAGTCCGCAAGCGGGTCTCGGGAACCGAAAAGCTCTGCTCCTATCTGGTTAAAGCTTCTCTGCCTTCCTTCCTGGGGTTTTTCGTGCCTGAACATTTCTCCTGAGTAGTAGAGTTTTGTAACGGGCGATTTTCTGTAAAGGGAATGTTCGATAAAGGCCCTTACAACTCCCGCCGTCCCCTCGGGTCTCATGGAGACCCACTCTCCGCCCTTGGTCTTGAAAGTGTACATCTCCTTCTGGACGATGTCGGTGGTGTCGCCAAGACCTGTCGAGTAGACCCCGGAGGGTTCCAGGATCGGAATGATTATTTCGGAAAAACCGAAGCGTTCGAACACCTCTTTGGTTTTCCTGTCGACAAGTCGCAGTCTTTCCGTTCCGGGATGGAAAATGTCTTTGAATCCGTGAAGACGGGCCGCTTTCATGGTACGTTTCCCCAAGTGAACAGTTGTCCCCGCGGGTTGGTTAAGGTTATACGCTCTTCAATCAAAAATAAAGTTCCGGATACCGAAGAGCGCTCTTCTGGAAGTAGGTAGGAGGGAAGGTCGGTGAAATACCGCTGATAGGCTTGAAACCTCCGGAAACTGGCGTTTTCGTCCGACCTCTTGAAGCTGTCTCCCCAAGCCCGCGGCGAACGATACGGGCTTATCGCTGAGGGAGTTAATTCATAGTCACGTCTACTTCTTCGCCTTGAAAATTAAGATATGTTTTTTCCGGTACACCTTCGGCATCGTATGTCTCAACCACATAGATTCCATCCGTTATATCTCCATTATCATCAAGATCGATCGGACCCGAAATTCCTTCGTAGTCGATATCATCGTTAATCGTGGTTTCATCGGTAAGCGCCGCGGCGCAAGTAGCGTAACTGTAGCACTTTGCTCCTTCTCTCGAGACCTCTTGGATTTTAGAAACATAATCGGAGGGATCATTGCTTCCGGCGCTTAAAGCTGCAAGACTGAGTATAACCGCGGCATCGTAGGCCTGCGCGGTGTAGTCATTAAAGGTATCGGGGTCAACAAACCGTTCTTTAAATTCTTCAAGCCTTTTGCCTGGACGCGGAGTCGAAGTTACACGCTTGAACCCTTCAATCTCACCGTTTTCCTCACGCACAAGCGGAAAAAGGTCGTCCCTAAACACGAGCCCGTCCCCGACGTAATATCCGGCTTCCTCGGGAATCACTGAAGAATCAAGCAGGCCTCTGATTATTTCCCCTCCCTCACTAAAAGCAAGTATGACTAAAGAACCTACGTCTCCGATTTTTTGCACTGCCTCCTCAACATCTAAAACCACAGCAGGGGAATCTGGAGAAGTGGAAGGATAACTAACGACCTCGACCTGTCTGCCGTCAGACATTGCTTCTTCTCTGACAATTGCCGCAAGGTTTTCTCCCCATGTGTCATCACGATTCACTATAACCGTGTTGCCCTGAGACTGCTTCGCCAGTATTGGCCCCTGAAAGAGGTCAGAGGGGGATACTCTGAAGAAGAAAGGCTGATATCCACTGTCAACGAGCTTTTCGTTTTCATCGGTGAGGGCGGGAGAAGTTGCCGAGGGAGAAATGGCGACCATTTCATTTTCGCTTAGAAAAGGAAGAACATCCAGAGAGTCTGAAGAGTATGAAGGTGCTACCATGCCTCGGACACCCATTTTAAGAAGCCGCGTCGCGCTTGCGGTTGCTTCGGACACTCCCGCTTCAAAAGAGTTCCCACTTATGATTTCTATATTTCCCCCTGCCTTGTTAATGTCGCCTTTAGCAAGATTCACGGCCTCTATAAGAGGACCGTTAAACGCTTCGCCTTCAGGCAGGAGTGTTCCTATACAGAAAATTTCCGCACAATCCACTTCGTCTTCCAGGCACCCCGAAGACAATATTCCCACAAGAACCAACAGCAGGACAGAACCCAAAATACTTAGTCTTTTCATGACCAGATACCTCCAATGGAACCGGAAAACGCAAGTTCGGTAATATTCCGGCGCTCCCGGAAATCCACAACCTGTTCTTTCGGTACTGAAATATGTATTGCCATCACCGAATCTCCGATCCGCTGATGCGCTCTATAATTATACCCCAAAACAGAGCTAGGCGGTTCAGTTTTTTACGATGCTTTATATAGTCGGTAAAAAAGTTTCTTGTTGTTTAATGCTCTGGGAAAGGAGGGACTATTCGTTTATCAGCTTTTCTTCAAACTCATCTATGGGGATTGCGGCCAGGGTTTCTATATGGACGGTTCCCCTTGAACCGAGTTCTATTACGATCTTCGTGATTGTTTCGTTATCCGGTGCTTCCACTATGTTCACAAAGTCGTAAGGACCGAGCGCCGCGTACTGAGCTTCAACCTTTGCGCCCATCTCTTCGAGTTCCCTGTTGACCTCGTTTATCCTGTCGGGCCTCATCTTTATGGTTCTTCTGCCCTCATCCGTGAGGTTACTAAGCAGTATGTATTTGCCCATTTTCTGTGTATGTGCCCGGAGTGTTCTAGTCCAGGGTCTTGTTAAGAACCTTCTCTATCTCGCTTTTCGGGACGGCGCCGACTATCTGCTCGGCGACCTCGCCGTTTTTAAAAACTATCAGGGTGGGAATGCTTCTGATGCTGAATTTCATGGTCGTCTGGGGGTTCTCATCCACATTCACCTTTCCTACCTTAACGGTGCCTTCGTAGTCTTTGGAGATTTCCTCAATGACGGGGGAAAGAGCCCTGCAGGGACCGCACCAAGGGGCCCAGAAGTCGACCAGAACGGGGATTTCGCTTTCCATTACTTCCTTGTCGAACGCGGAATCTTCTACTTCAACTATGTTTGCAGATGCCATCTTAATCTCCTTGGGGGATTGTATGCCTATATGCTAATACCGATTTATAATAATACAAGAATGAAGAAGGTTGAAGATATTTCTTGTCTGTAAGTAATAGCTGTTTAGTTATGTATAATTCAGGGAATCTCAAAACGCGTCTGCGCCGTCTCGCGCCTTTAAATACGAAGCAAGCGGGTTCTTTGCAGTCGTTCTGAACAGGATGTTCCGGTAAGGGAGAGAAACGCCGTGGTTATGCGAACAAAAGTCTTTCTGCTTTTTTTATCTTTTTGTCTTTTTCCGGGGATTTCTTTTTCCCAGCCCCCAGACGCTCCCGTGGTGGTCTCCGCGGTTGTTGAGAGGGAAGTGAAAAAACCCCTGAAGCTTGCCGGCGCGACTTTCCCCGCGAGAAAATCCGTCATATCAAGCGAGGTTAAGGGGATAGTCAAGAAAATAAACGCCGAGGAGGGCGAGTACGTAAAAAAAGGGGAGGCGCTTGCCGAGATAAAAAACGATAAGATCCGCCTTGCCCTTGAGCAGCTTAAAAACGAAAGAAAAGAAGCTTTAGCGAAGGCCGAGCTTTC
>JAKZRS010000028.1:0-15685 GCA_047518015.1 Thermodesulfobacteriota bacterium
AATTACTTGGATTATCACTAAAATGGTCAATTATGATTAGAGGAGAAAAGTTATGGCAATGAACAATCCTGTGCATCCAGGCGTCATTGTACGCGAGGATTGCATGAAACCGTTGGACCTGTCGGTTACCGAGTGCGCAAAGATGCTCGGCGTCGCGCGCCAAACGCTTTCCAACCTTGTCAACGGAAAGGTATCCGTTTCCATTGAAATGGCTTACAGGCTGTCAAAGGCGTTCGGCTCGACTCCGAGAACCTGGCTTGGCATGCAGCTTGCCTTTGATCTTGCCCACTCGCAGGAGTTGGAACAAAAGATCAAGGTAAAGCGCATTTCTGTGGAGCGTCAATCGAGAGGAAGGACAACCTGACTCTCTTTCTTGATCGCGATTTTCAGGACTTTCTTTTTTTCGATATTAAGCCCAGACAGTGGTGTCCTTGGAAAAACCGAATTCGCATCGGTCGCCCGCGTTGCCTACGGCCTTATTGACAATAAAAGACACTTCTATATAAAATGATTAGCGAAACTCACAAGCGAACTGTCAAAAAAGGAGTCTAGTTCAGCCAATGACCCGTACAGCCATTTTAAAAAGAAAAACGTCCGAAGTCAGCGCCAGCGTTGAACTTGATCTCGACGGAACCGGGAAATTCGATATCTCAACCGGGATACCGTTTTTCGATCACATGCTGAGCCAGTTCGCAAAACACGGCTACTTTGACCTCACGGTGAAGGCCGAAGGAGACATTGACGTCGATTTCCACCACACCGTGGAGGATGTCGGGATAGCGATCGGAGAAGCTTTCTCCGAAGCCCTGGGAGACAAGAGGGGAATCACGAGGTACGGACACGCCGTAATCCCTTTTGACGATACGCTGGTTGTGGCGGCTGTCGATCTGAGCGACAGGCCCTGCTTTGTTTTCAAAGCGGACATTCCCGGGGGCAAGGTCGGGGACTTTGACGCGGAACTCGCCGGAGAGTTTTTCAAGTCTCTTACCAACTCGCTTCGCTGCAACCTGCACATCGAGTTTCGCCACGGAACAAACCTGCACCACATAATAGAAGCCATGTTCAAGGCACTGGGAAGATCCATGGACACAGCCTCGGCCCTTGACGGCCGCCGTGACGATATTCCCTCGACCAAAGGGACGCTATAGTGATTTCCATCGTAGATTACGGAATGGGAAACCTAAGGAGCGTTGAGAAGAGCTTTACTTCTCAGGGCATCGACGTTCGCGTGACCGCGGACCCGGGCGACATAGAAAGTTCAAGCGGTGTCGTGCTTCCCGGAGTCGGGGCTTTCGGCGACTGCGTGAGGAACCTGCGCGAGCGTTCCATGACCGGGCCCATAAAGGATTTTATCGGAAGCGGTCGGCCCTTTCTGGGAATATGCCTGGGTTTCCAGGTCCTGTTCGAATCGAGCGAGGAGGCTCCCGGGGAAAGGGGGCTTGAGGTCTTCAGGGGAAAGGTTGTTCGGTTCCGCCCCGAAGAGAAGAAAATGAAGGTGCCCCACATGGGCTGGAACAGGGTGAGTACGCCTGCGCGAAGTTCCATACTCGAAGGTGTACCGCAGCGCAGCTGGTTTTATTTCGTTCACTCCTACCACGTGGTCTCGGAGGAACCGGGGATTGAAGTTCTGGTTTCCGATTACGGGGGCGCGTTCGAGGCGGGGGTCATATCGGGGAACCTCTCCGCTTTTCAGTTCCACCCTGAAAAAAGCTCTGACTACGGGCTCATGATCTTAAGGAATTTCTCGAAGCTCTGCCTTGAGAACTGATCTTTTTCCCCTCCGTAAACCGCTTCGTACGCGGCGTAGCTCCTGAGAATTTTCTTCACGTAGTTTCTTGACTGCTCGAAGGGGATTTCCTCTATGAATTCGTCGACGGCGAGCGAGCCGTTTTTCTCGTACCATATCTTGGCGCTCGTGGGGCCGCCGTTATACCCGGCGAGGCTTACGGCGAAGTTACCCTCGAAGATCTCAAGCAGCCAGCTTAGGTAATAGCATCCGAGATCGAGATTGACGTCGGGGGAGAAAAGCTGCGGGGTCTCGAAATTCCGAAGGCCCGCCTTTCCTGCCGTCTCAAGCGCGGTTGAGGGCAGAAGCTGCATGAGCCCCCTGGCGTCAGAAACCGAAACCGCTTCCTTGTCGAAATGGCTCTCCTCTCTTATGACGGAATAGACCAGGAACTCATCCAGGGCGTATTTCCGGGAAAAAATCCTCACCCGCTCCTCAAAGCCCTTCGGAAAAGAGAAACGCAGCGCCTCGGGGAACCTGATACCGTTTGCCATGTTTATGGAGCTTTTGTAGTCTTGTGCCTGCAGGTAAAGCGAGGCGAGATATAGCCGCTGCCCGACCGTTTTCGCCTGTGGCCGGAGCAGCGCGGCCTCCCTTAGGGCAAGATCGTATACCCCGGCTTTTGCGAAGAAAAGGAATTTCTCGAGAGCGGGGTTTTTCCCGAAGGGATTTTCTATGTGAGCAGTGGCGGGTCTAACGGGCGAAAGCAGGTTTTTTCTGAGCCTCAGCTTCGCGAGAGTGGAGTAATAGGTGATTTTCGGGGAGTCGGCGAGCTTTCCAAGCGCGAAAAGCGCTCCGGGTTTGTCTCCCGTTTTCGCGGCCGCCCTTGCGTACCAGTAAAGAAAGCGCGGCCGCTCGCCCCAGTTTGCCCAGGCGCGATTGGAGAAAATCTCAAGGGCCTTTTCGTACTCCTTGTTCCTGTAGTGAAGCCACCCCAGGTTCCAGGCGCTTTTCGAAGCTTCTTTTCTTCCGGGGTATTTTTTAATGATAAGGCTGTAGAGCCGCCTTGCTTCTTCTGATTCTCCGCCCATGTGGCGAAGCCTCGCGGCCTTAAGAAGCGATTTGCGCGTCCAGGAGCTCTCGGGGTTAAGCTTATGGAGAAGCTCGAAGGTGCCTATGGCCTCTTTTTCCCTTCCCATGCTCATAAGGGTCATTCCCTTCCAGTAAAGCGCCTTTGGGGAGTCAATCCCCGAGAAAACCTTGAGGGCTTCCGGAAACCTAGAGAGCCTGTAGAGGCAGATGCCGGTTTTCATTTTAACCGCGGGTGTCTGGGAAGCCTTGGAGTAAGCCCGAAGCGCCCCCTCCCAGTTTCCGGTCTTGAACATGACGCTTCCTCTTCTTGCGAACTGGTGGGGGGAGGGAGTGAAGACTTTTTCGTTTTTCTGGTGAAGGTCAAACACGTAATCCGAAAAGCTCACTTCCGGGTGCTCCGCCCATATTCTCTCGAACACTCCCGTGGCAGCAGGAAACAAGCCCTGTTTTTCCTTTATTTCACCGAGGTTTTTTAGGTAAACGGCTTTTTTCCATTTGCTGTCAGTTTTTCGGGCAAGGTGGGAGTATATTTTTTCCGCGTCCGCGTGCCTTTTGTTTTCAAGGTGGATTTCGGCGAGCCGCTCGTGCGCGTCATGGCCGATTGCCGAGTTCGGGTGGTGTTTCAGGATTTTAAGGAAAAGCGCCTCGGCTTTTTCCTTCTGCCCGAGCCCGAGCGCCGCCTCGGCTTCGTAGTAAAGCAGGTAATCCTCTATAACGATAAGCTTGTCCCCTATCTCGGCGAGGACCCCGTGCACCTCCGCGTGCTGTTTGTTCCGGGCGTGGCAGTGAAGCTTCAAAAACCGCGCTTCAAGGGTTCTCTCTGGAGACAGCAGGGCTTTTTCGCAGTCCACATGATTGGCGCGAGCTCCCTGCGCCGTGGCGGCAAGGGAAAGCAAAGCGAAAAGAAAAACGCGGAGAGCGGCCTTTTTCACTCCCATTACCTCCCACCCTCCGAAGCTAGCAGGTCTCTTATTCCTTCTCCGAAAAGATTAAACGAAAGCGCCGTCACGAAAATCGCGAGGCTCGGAAAGACTATGAGATGCGGAAACGTCCTTATCCCCTGCCACCCGGTGCTCGCCAGGGTGCCCCAGCTCGCCTCAGGCGGGGATATCCCCAGGCCGAGAAAGCTCAGCGTGGATTCCGTAAGAATCGCGTAGGGAACAGAAAACGTGACGGTGACTATAAGGGGACTGAGCGTGTTCGGAAGAATGTGTCTTACAAGGATGGTCCGGGGCGAGGCTCCAAGCGCCCTTGCCGACTCCACGTACTCAAAGGACTTTACCTGAAGCACGCTTCCCCTCACTATCCTCGCCACCCTCATCCATGACATCACCCCCAGCGATATGACGATGCCCGTCACTCCGGTTCCGATAACGAGAGTGAGCAGGACGATCAGCAAAAGATCGGGAACGGCGTAGAACACGTCCACCGTGCGCATTATCAGCTCGTCGGTTTTTCCTCCCGCGTATCCGGAGACCGCCCCCAGGAGCGTTCCGATGACAAGGGCCATAGCCGCGGTGCCCACGGCGACGGCGATCGATATCCTCGAGCCGTGAATGACCCTGCTAAGCAGGTCGCGGCCCTCCTGGTCCGTTCCCATGAGGTGCACAGAGTCAGGGGCGCGAAGCGCGTTTGGGAAGTTCGTCTTGTCGTACTCGTAGGGGGAGAGCGCGGGCGCGAAAATCGCGACCAGAATTATAAGGCATATTATCGTTCCCGTGATTATTATCTGGGTTTTTACGTACATGTTACCGTGGGCCCGAGAAGTTCAGGCGTCTTTTCGGTGCGAAGCCCGAACGACCGTCTTTATTCCCCCGCGGACGTTAAAGTCTCCCGTGACCTCGACCGACCTGGGGTCGCACACGGAAACAAAGTCGTTCAGTATCCTGTTGGTCACGTGCTCGTGAAACTCTCCGGTGTTTCTGTAGGAAAACATGTAAAGCTTAAGGGACTTAAGTTCCACGCAGAGTTTGTCGGGGACGTATTTTATCGTGATGGTCGCAAAGTCCGGCTGCCCTGTTTTGGGGCACACGCAGGTGAACTCCGGGCAGGATATCTCGATTTCGTAATCCCTCTCCGGGTTTTTGTTCTCAAACGTCTCAAGGATTTCCGGGTTCGGTTCGTTCATGGGTCAAGCGCCGCGCGGCCTTCGCCGCCGCCTCCGTATCCGCTTAATTTATCAAAAGCCCCCGGGTAATCAACCCCGGTGGCGGGACTTTCCCGGTTTGACACTACGGGATTTAGAGTAAATAATCTTTTCTCCAATGCTCTGGGGCATAGTATAACGGCAGTACAGCGGACTCTGAATCCGCTAGTCTAGGTTCAAATCCTAGTGCCCCAGCCACTTTCCGTTTCCGACGAATTTCACGACTATCAAAAATATGGGATTTAACCGTTCCTGTTTACCTCCAATTCATGTTGAAGAGTATTGGGAAATCAAACTCAAGTTTGGTCACAGATTCTATTCTGTAATTTTACTCTTTACTTACAGTTTTTATTCTGTTATTATGATCCCTGCTTACAGAATATAGGCTGTGATATGATGAATAAATTTAAGTATATGCAATTGCGGACACTGGATGACCATCTTTCCGAGGTAAGTGTTTGCGACCGTCCTTCAGGCGGCTGGATCCGCGCTGTCCGCATCTCACTTGGCATGAGCGTTCGCCAGATGGCAAAACGTATCGGCATCACTCAGCAATCCGCCACTAGTTTAGAAAAAAACGAGGCCGATGATGCGATTACATTGAAGTCACTTCGCAAAGCGGCTGAAGCGTTAGATTGCAGACTTGTTTATGCTCTTGTTCCAAATGAAGGCGGTTTGCATGACATCGTACGCAAACAGGCGCTTAGAAAGGCCAGAGACATTGTTGATCCTGTGGATCACAGCATGATGCTGGAAGCACAAGATGTAGGCAACAAGCAGGAGAGGACCGACCAACTAGCCGATGAGCTGGCACGTACCCCTGGCACCAAACTGTGGGATTAAAATGGTTCAGTACCGTTACATAGAAGGCCAGACACCGATTGACGAGGAAGAGAAGAGGTATCTCATTCCTGCCATATTAACGCATGAAGATTTAGACCGTTTCGAGCGGGAGAATATTCTCGAAGCCCGAAAATGGGTAATGCAGAAATCTGTTTTGGCATCTAAACAGAATATTTTTACAGAGAAATTTATCCTGGACCTTCATAAGCGCATGTATGGTCATGTCTGGAAATGGGCAGGTCAATACCGGAAATCCAACAAAAATATCGGCGTTGATTATTCCTTTATCCAGACCGAATTTCGCAAGTTGCTAGACGATGCTTCCTATTGGCTGGAGCACAAC
Organism: Thermodesulfobacteriota bacterium; assembly: GCA_047518015.1. Classification (GTDB taxonomy): domain Bacteria; phylum Desulfobacterota_D; class UBA1144; order Nemesobacterales; family Nemesobacteraceae; genus Nemesobacter. Next base: position 6,151 of record JAKZRS010000028.1, read on the forward strand.
ACCTACAGCGTTACTGAACTGGCTGTTATTTTCCATTACCGGTTAGTAAAAATTCATCTTTTTCCAAACGGCAATGGCCGGCATGCGCGTTTGTTTGCCGATGTAGTTGTTGCCAAACATGGTGGTGAAAAACTCACATGGGGCAGCAACGCCGACCTCGCTGTGCCTGATGAGATCCGCAAACGCTATATTGCCGCATTGCATGAGGCTGATGCTGGCAGCTATGATCCTCTAATTTTGTTCGCTAAGTCATAGTTCGTCTGGGCACTAAACTTTGTGCTGAAGGGGAAGAGGCATGAAAGCGTGCTGGAGAGTTATTGACCGGCAATCCCAGGTGGTCTACTCTTTTCGGTGAAGAATAAATGTATGTATGTTTGAATGTTGGCAACAGCATATTTACCATCTGAGGAAATTCATCACATGTCCAAATACGAAACTTTGACTGCCTACTTGAGTAAAAGGGGACAGAAGTCCATACCCATGACGTTTGAGGAAATCGAGAGGATTTTGGGAACGAAACTGCCACCGTCTGCTTTCAAGCACCCGACATGGTGGTCCAATAATCCGACGAACAATCCTAGGACCTATGCTTGGCTTAATGCTGGATACAAGACCATGAATATAGATATAAAGGAGCGGAAACTAGTGTTCCGAAAGCCCGCGCCGAACAAACCGTTACTCGAGTCCGGAGGCAAACAACCCGCTCACGGCAAGCCTTGCTATAAGACCGAATCCAGCTTTTTCTTACATGTTTCCGGTTCGTTAAAGGGGACTGTCACCGTCTCTCCGGGCGTGGATTTGACCGCGCCCATAAGCGGGCAATGGAGCAACGCGGAATAAGCGGGATGAACCCGGGCAATATTACTCCATTATCTCGAAGCGGAATATGTCGGGCCTTGAGAAGTGCCCCACGCAGTCTATAACGGTCTTTGCCCTTATTATCTGGTCAAGATTGATTTCGGCGTAGAGAATCTCTTCTTTTCCGTATACGGGCCCGACGATGTACTGTCCTCTCGGGTTTATTATGCCGCTTCCGCCGGGATAGTCCCAGATTGTCTGCTTTTTAAGGGGAAAGGAGTCGGGAATCAGGTTCTCTTCTATGAATCCGGATGAGATTATGACGAACACCTGCCCCTCAAACGCGTACTGGCGGCTTGCAAAATCCATTGTTTCCTTCGCAAAGCCGTGTCCTCCCCATAGACCGACGTGCACCTGCTCGCCCTTGGTGAACATCGCGTACTTCTCAAGGGTCATGTGGTGTTCGTAGCAGAAAAGCCCCCCTATTTTCCCAATGGAGGTATCGAACACCCTCACGTCCTCGGCGGTTCCGTTAGCCCAGACGCACTTTTCGCTGTCAATCGACATGAGCTTTCTGTGCTTGCCCAAAAGAGTGCCGTCCTTGCCGAAATACAGGATGGTGTTGTATAGTGTCCCTCCCTCTTTTTCGTTAACCCCTATCACGACGCACGTTTTTTCCTTCCTTGCCGCCTCGCCGATTCTTTTCGTGTCCTCCCCGGGAACCTCTACCGAGTTTCTGTGAAGCTCAACGTGGGCGTCCATCGTGAGCTTTCTCTCGGGACCGAACCCGAGGTCCTTGGGCCAGTAGGGATAGGTGGGTATGAATGCCTCGGGAAAAACCACGAGTTCAGCCCCGTTTCCCGCAGCTTCCTTTATAAGCCTTATGACTTTTTCGACCGTCCCCTTTCTGTCAAGAAAAACGGGAGCTGCCTGCACCGTTGCCGCCGTGAAAGATTTTCCGTCGCTCATAATGGGTTATTATATAGTAAACTTGAAAAAAAGCAGGGTTTCTGACCCGAAGCAAGGGAGAGAAAAATGGGAAGACTCACTGGAAAGACAGCGCTCATAACGGGCGGGGGCGACGGAATAGGAAAAGCCACTGCGCTTTTGTTCTCAGAAGAAGGCGCGAAAGTCGGCATAATGTCTAGAACGGCCGCGAGGCTCGAAGAGGTAGTCGCCGAGAACCCGGGCCTGGGAGAGATAAAGGCCTATCCCGGGGACGTTTCCAAGGAAGAAGACGTAAAGAGGGTGGTCGAGGCCTTCTACGGCGATTTCGGAAGGATCGACATACTGTTTAATAACGCCGGGATTTTTGAGGGCGGCACCGTCGTTACCACCTCGGATGATGTCTGGGAGAGAACGATCAATATAAACGTGAAAGGGGTTTTTCTCGTGAGCAAGTACGTCGTTCCGCTTATGGCCCGCCACGGCGGGGGTTCCATAATCAACAACTCAAGCGTGCTCGGCATCGTGGGAATGGAAGGCTGCGTCGCGTACAACGCCTCTAAGGGGGCGGTAAGGCAGATATCGAGAAGCATGGCCCTTGATCATGCCAAGGAGAACATAAGGACGAACTCCGTCTGTCCCGGCTACATAAAAACCAAGATGGACCCCGAGTTCATGGGAAACCCCCCGGATGCCGAGGAGCAGCTTGACGCGATAGCGGCCGAGATGGTTCCCCTGGTGAGAAGAGCTGAAGCGGTTGAAGTCGCTCACTCGGTGCTCTACCTGGCTTCTGACGAAGCCCGGTACGTGACGGGTTCCGATCTTGTGATAGACGGCGGCTGGACCACGCTTTAGACGCGGAGCGGGGAAGAAACTTGAAAAAACAAACTAGAGACAAAGGAGGAAATACATATGGAAGTTTTTGAAGCGATGGGCACAAGGAGAAGCTTCCGGTTCTTTAAGCCCTGGAAAGAGGTTGAGGACTGGAAGATACAGAAGATGCTCCAGGCGGCGCGGTACTGCTCCTGCCAGGGCAACTGCAACTCGACTGAGGCGATAGTGATAGACAAAAAAACCTATCCCCCCGAAAAATTCGAGCAGATAGTCGAGTGCGGATCCCCGTTTAACGAGATACACCTGCGCCAGGCCCCGATTATTGTGGCGTGGCTTATAAACATGGACGCCTGGTACAAGGAACTGATACAGACCTTCCAGGTGCTGTTTCCCGCAAGGGCCATAACCGCGGCCCACGGCTGGACTTACAAGATACTTACCGAGAGCACCTATCCCCGGCTGATGAGTTTTCCCAGGGACAGGGCGGAGGACCTCCTGAGAATCGAGGCGGGCCAGGCCATAGCAAACGCCATGCTCGCGGCAACGGACTTGGGCCTGGGGTGCTGTCTTATCGCCACGGGAAGAAAGCCGGCCGAGTTCCCCAAAGTTTTAGGAACTCCCGAGAACATAGTTCCCATCTGGCTCATGGCCGTGGGATACCCGGCCGAGGACCCCGGGCAGAGACCGAGAAAAAGGTTTGACAGGCTCTATCACTACAACCAGTACGGAACTCCGCTTGCGGAGGACCAGGATGTGCGAGCTGAGCTTGAGGGGCAGAAGCTCATACAGCCCATGGATCCGCTTCCCGGAAGGGAGGAGGAGCTTCGCCACATATGCAGGATGTTCGGTTTCACAGAAGACATGCCGGATATGCCGAAGGAGAGAATCCTTGAGATGTACGAGGAGGAGTCTCCCTATTACGGAGAACTTCCCCCGGGTCTTGAGAAAAAGGGAGTCTGAAAAAGGACTGCGAAATTTTTGGTTTCCGCTTAAAAATGTGGAGCACCATTAACTTGTAGGGTTTTGACGGGGTTTCAAGAACTTTCTGATCTCATCGTTGACTTTGTGGACTCGGAATATTCCCGAAATCTGACAATCTGCTTGCCCGGAGGCGTTTTAGATAGGTGCTCTGCGCTTAAAAGAACCCAAATGTTGCGGTCGGTTTTATTGGCGGAGTCGGAAAATGGGAAAAAGAGTTCAGGTTGTTCTAAAATCCTATCAATGTTATAGTGTGTATCGTCAGGTAAGGACTGTTTGTTTGTAGAACCAGAGGTGTTTAAAAACTATGCGTATCAAGCCGGAATTGGATAACGCAAGCATTGTGTTGCTTGGTTCTTTCAACCCAAGGATTTTTCAACCTGCGTGGTTTGCTCAACACAAGATGATAGGGAGCAAGGAGGCCGAGCAGCTAACAAACCTGTTCCAATTCAAAGAGCAGGTAGTTGCTTTCAGGGTGGATATGTTTGAGCTTAATGTGCAGCAGAATCGTTTTGTGATTAACAGTCTTGATGACCATCCTGCGGAACACATTAAAGATCTCGTGATCTCGTGTTTCGGGAAGCATTTGCCCCATACCCCGGTAACAGCTATGGGAATAAACCGGAATGTTCATTTTGATACTGGCGACTTTGAAGTCAGAGACCGCGTAGGTAGCAGATTGGCACCGAAAGATGCTTGGGGGAAATGGGGGGAGGAAATACAAAAGGCTTACGATGAACCTAGAGATAAACGTGGTGGCATGCTTTCGATTACCATGCTCCAGCAGAATCTGCGTTTAGAAGGATACAATGTTTCTGTGCAGGCTAAAGTTGAACCGTCTTACAAGGTCGAGGACGGTAGGGGTATATTTGTTGACGTAAATAATCACTTTGAATTGAGTGATGATGAACAATCAATTCAGGACGCATCCCTAGCTGTTGAAACTCTCGAGGCTAACTGGAAAACTTCAATGAGTCGTGCGGCTATGATAGTGGATCAAATTATGGCGCTTGCGGAGGAACAGAAAACATGACTACGGTAAATGAAGCTTTTATGTTGACAGGGGATTTTAAATCAACTAACGCAACTCTGCATGGCGATTCCATAGATGAGTTCCCTGCCAAGATATCTGGTTCGACGGATACCGTTTCGGAAGGTTTTCAGAGAGAATCCCATGAACATTCCAACGAGACAGGATTTTTGCCGCAGAAAACCACCAAAGAGGAAGAGCAACCCGATATTCACATTCCTTTGCGTATTCCAGAAACTAAAAGACCGGAACACCGAACAGAAGCTCTTCAGCAGTGGGAAGGTGTTGTTGAAACAGTTGGAGACGAAAATTTCACCGCCCGATTACGCGACCTCACAAACAATGAGCACTATCCAAGTGAAATAGCGGAACTCCCAATAGAAGATATTTCAGATGATGATCGAGAGTTGCTCCAAACAGGTGCGGTGTTCTATTTGACTGTGGGCCGCTCAATAAGCTTTAATGGACGCCAGCAACGCTTTGGACGCATTGTATTTCGTCGTTTACCAGGCTGGACACCTTCTACTTTTCGCCGCGCCGAAAAGCGGGCAAAGAATCTATCGCGCTTTCTGGATTCAAAAGATTGAAAGCTCCTCCTTCGGACGTCATAGAAGTTTCACTAATTGGTCCCGGTTACGGAGAGTCAATCGTCGTTCACATTGGCGGTGGTGAATGGATTGTAGTTGATTCTTGCGTAGATGAGAACAGTCAAGCGCAATCCCGGAGTTCTGCTATTTCTTACTTGAGCAAGGTAGGGGTTGATTTTGCTAATCGAGTCTCCCACGTTATAGCCACACATTGGCACGATGATCACATTGGTGGCTTATCAGAAGTGGTTGATTGTTGCAAGTCTGCCGATTTCTGCTGCGCAATGGCGCTTCGAGGAGAGGAATTCCTCGGACTTGCTACGGTTTACGCTGAAGCTGACCCCGCCCAGAGTGCGAGATCAACTCAAGAAATTGTAACAATTCTGGAGATTCTCAAACAACGAGGGAAAAAACCAAAATTTCTTCATACAGATACTCTCGTTCGAAAAACTGACAATAGTATAAGGGTGTTTGCGCTTTCACCGTCAAATGAACGTATCATACGTTTTTTGTCACGTTTGGCTGGGGAAATGCCGAAACTGGGTGCGACCAGAACGCGAATGGGAGATATGAGACCAAATGATGTTTCAGTGGCTCTTTTGATTGACTTGGGCGACGACGCGATATTGCTCGGTGCGGACCTTGAGGAAACACCTGGAGGTGGGTGGTCAGCTATTGTTAACAACTCTCAATCTATAAAAAGTACAAAATCTTCTGTATACAAAGTTGCTCATCATGGTTCGAAAACAGGAGAATTTGCCGATATCTGGGAAAAACTGCTTATACCGACTCCGTTTGCCATACTTGCACCATTTAATCGAGGAGGCAGACCTCTTCCGAGCGAAGAAGATGTTAAGCGTATACTCAAACGGACAACCGAGGCTTATTCTTCTGCGCGGTTAAGTTCAACCGCCCCGGCTAAACGAAGTAATTCGGTTGAAAAAACAATTCGTCAGTATGGATGGAGGATTCGTAAAGCCTACCCAAAACAAGGGCATGTGCGATTGCGTCGCCGTATTGGAAGCTCAAAACCTGGCTGGTCAGTTGAGTTGTTCGGCAACGCTACTCATCTTGAGCATGTTTTCCAATAGAAGACAATAACGTGAGAGAAGTTAATTGTGTCTAACATATAAAGCTATAAAAGTTTTGATGTAGAAACGTGGTTTCAAGTAAGATTTGCAACAGAAGCTTCCGATTTCGTCAATTGAACAATTACGGAGCGGATTTCATTTGGATGTGGTAATTATGAACGGACTAGATAAAAAATACGGGATACGGAAATGCCTGCGAGACCGCTTGAACAACGCCGCTGAAATTTCGCCGTGGTCATTTTGGGAATCTCCGACTGTCGAGGAACTGGCGCGTTTGCAGAACATAAGCCCAATAGAAGATGTCAGCGTTCTTTACGGCACTTGGCCCGGCGAGCCTGACGACCGGTTTGAGGAGGCAATTGATGAACTTCGCCACGGAAGCGTTCATAAAGACGGAGGGTCATAAATTGCTCAGCGAGCGCTCTGATATAGACTTTCCTTGTATCTGCAGATTCAGGAGAGCCACGGAAGATCCTTTGTAGATATTATTCCTTATATCTGTTTAAGAGTGCTTTGCCGAGAACAGCCGCACCGTAAAACGTTCGTTTTCTTCGATCAATTGCGGGTCGGAACCGTTGTGTTCCTTCATTCCCTTGATGATTTTTCTGGGCACTCCCATTCCCATATGTTCCAGATATCTGTAGTCGCGCATAAAATCCTTAAGGAGGCTGTTCCGGGCGGCTCGGGTTCCCAGACGCATACGTTCCGGCGTTATGCCGTTTGGAAGTTTCCCGGGTGAGATTACTTCTAGTCGGTCCTCGTAAATCGCCAGCTCAATATCAGTGCCTGAAAGAAGACAATCCCTGTGAATCAGGGCATTCACTATGGTTTCCCTGATTACTTCCTCCGGGTACGTTGGAGTATCCACACGACGCGCGCCATCTTCAAGATAGGAATGCACGGGTGTATTTCGCCGGACAAAAGCCACCGCCTGCTCCACCAGACCTGCTTCAAGAAGGTTTCCGTTCTGGTCCATAAGCGATGTCATAGTTCCGCGCAGTTGTTTTCGTTCTTTTGCCTCGTATTCTTTTTCCGTTCCCTGATATGCGACGGCATCAATTCCGGCTTGGGGCAAATACCGGTTCGGCGTGATTCCGAACAGCAGCACGCCGGCGAGAGTTACTCCCTCTTCAGTCATAATGTCGGTATTTATCAATAAATTCCGCCATCCCGCGTCGTCACCGTCAACAGGAACATCTTGCTGACGAATACGTCCGAAGTAGTCTTTAAGACGGCGGCGGTCCAGATCATTGATCGTTGTTCCGGAAACAGGCTGCATTTCGGCGCGAACCATGCCTCGTCGTTGAAATAACCGCCTCAGTTCCTCCTGAGTCGTTTCACGGCTTTGCGTTCCCACCCTTATATAGTAGGTGTGTCCGTTGTTATGCCATTGGCTGTGTACGTGGCTGCCGCGCGGGACACGGACAATCGCAACATCCTTGCCGGGTTCCACTTCTTTGATTATTTCAAAAAACGGGATTATGCCGGGTCTGATTTTGTCTCGGCACGCATTCATTACCCATTCTTCAAGACGGTTTCGGGCCAGACCTGAGATGCTTCCGTCATCCTCGACGCCAAGAAGCACCATTCCGCCATCAAGATTGGAAAAGGCGACAAGTTCTTTTGCCAGATTGTAATTTCGCAGGGTGTCGCGTTTGAACTCGACGCCTGAATTCTCGCCGTTGGCTATAATCTCCAGAAGTTCTGTCCTTGTTATCATGGTTTAGAATCCGTACTTGGAGCTAGGGCCAAAACTGCGCGCCATCTGGAAGATCCAGCGCTTCTTTTGGGACTTTAGACTGTACGCGTAGAACCCTTGTTTCTCCCGGTAGTCACATTTAACGCTCCACGAACAATACATTCAGGAAAGTATGTCTGTTTCAAGGGGTTGTGATAAAGTCCGCTACACGCTTACTTCTTATATTCGCACTTGCAGAGATTCTGCCTTATGTGCGCCACCAAGTTTTCTATGTCCTCGGGACTTACTATCCCGCCCCAGGGAGGCATCGCCGGGGATTTGTCGACAGCCATCCCGCCGTTTGTTATCACGTTAACGAGGTACTCGTCTGTGTAGGTCTCAAGGATGGCGGCGCTTGAGAGGTCCCTCGGCTTCGGGTCAAGCGCTGCGGCCGCCACTCCGTCGCCAAGCCCAGTCGGGCCGTGGCAAAGGGCGCAGTAGGTGTTGTAGACTTCCTGACCTTTTGCGCTGTCGGCCGCCTCTGAAGGCTGGGCGGACAGAAAAAGCGCGCACGAAAAAACTAGGGTTAGGAGAAAAATTCCGTTTTTCATCTTTTTGTTCTCTCCCCGGCAAAAAGTTTCTTTAGCCTTTTGAGTATATCCCTTTTACCTTTTATAATCAAACGTATGAGGTGGCTTAATGCAGGCGCCTTCGGGCGAAGAATTAAGGGGTAAAGGCGAAATGGTAGAGATAAAATACTGTACGCAGTGCGGCTGGCTTGCGCGCTCCGCGTGGATGGCGCAGGAGCTTCTCGGCACTTTCGGGGAAACGCTCGGCGGGGTGTCGCTTGTTCCCTCAAGCGGAGGGGTGTTTGAGGTGCGGGCTGGCGAGGTGCTTGTCTGGTCGCGCGAGCGGATGGGAAGGTTCCCCGAGATAAAGGAGCTTAAGCGCGCGGTGCGCGATATTGTCTGTCCCGACATGGATCTTGGTCATACGGATTCTGTTTGAGAGTGAAGCGCGCGCACGGCGAAGTTGTTTTTGACAAGCCCGCCCGGCGCGTGTAAATACCTGCCTTTACGGCGGTTAAAAGATAAGATTTTAAGATGCAAGACAACTACATACACATATTTGACACCACGCTTCGAGACGGCGAGCAGGCCCCGGGCTGCAGCATGACCTCTGAGGAGAAGCTAAGGGTCGCCTTTCAGCTTGAGCGCCTGGGAGTGGACATAATAGAGGCGGGGTTCCCCATATCCTCTGAAGAGGACTTCGAGTCGGTGAAGAAAATAGCGCAGAGGATAAAGGGCTGCCAGATAGCGGGACTCTGCAGGGCAAGCTTAAAGGACATAGACCGCGGCTGGGAAGCCGTGCGGCACTCAGAGAGCCCGAGGATACACACCTTTATCGCCACATCCGAGATACACCTTAAGTACAAGTTAAGAAAAACAAGGGAGCAGATCCTTGAGATGATAAGCGGCGCAGTGAAGCACGCGAGGAAGTATACGGACAACGTCGAGTTCTCCTGCGAGGACGCGACGCGCACCGATATTGACTATCTCTGCACCGCAGTCGACGTGGCCGTGCGCTCCGGAGC
>JAKZRS010000029.1:0-9406 GCA_047518015.1 Thermodesulfobacteriota bacterium
TAGAAAAAACTTGAAACCATGATACAAACAAGGAGGCCTCTTCCTAAAAAAGATAAATCCGCTATATACATAAAATTTTTGCTTGATAAAAAGTAGAAAGTCCCAAGCTGCTCTGCCGCCTCTTTCTGTGTCAGCTTCTTCTGCTTCCATCTGTCGTAAACTTTTTTGAACTGGTTCATCCTGACTCTTTGCAGAAACCTTGCCTGATCCATCATTATCTCCTCCCTGTATGGAAGAGATAAATCTAAACAATCGCTCTACTGCTAAACCGGACAAATCACGTGCTACAAAACCGGACAGATAATGTACCATTGACAGGGTGTTGCACTTCAGAGTTGAATGGGCGATACTTAAAATCTATGTCTTTTTCACCTCTTCCCAGATCTCGTCCATCTGCTCCATGGAAAGAGCCCTTATCTCTTTTTTCTCAGCCTGCACCTTTTCCTCGAGCCGGGAGAATCTCTCTACGAATTTCACGACTGCCCCATGAGACGTGGTCTCGGCGTCAATGTCAAGATGTCTTGCGAGGTTCACAATGGAAAAAACGAGGTCGCCCCACTCCTCCCGGGACCTTTCTTTCTCGCCCGCTTCCATCTCCCGCTCAAGCTCAAGCAGTTCCTCTTTTACCTTCAGGAGAACCGATGAAGCGTCGCTCCAGTCAAACCCTGCGCGAGCCGCCTTTTCCCCTACCCTCTGAGCTCTCATCAAAGAGGGCATGGCCCTGGGTATTTCCTCGAGAGAGGCTTTGCCCTTTTTCTCCTTGAGCTTCTCGGCGTTCCAGCTCCTTACGGCGTCGGCGGCGTCTTTGGCCTTTTTCTCTCCGAACACGTGAGGATGTCTTCTTATGAGCTTGTCGTGGAGCCTTTGCGTAACGTCACTTACATCGAACTTTCCCTCTTCGCTTGCTATCCGGGCAATGAAAACAACCTGGAAAAGAAAATCCCCAAGCTCCTCGATAAGATCGTCGGTGTCTCCAAGCTCTATTGCCTGTATTACCTCGTAGGCCTCCTCAAGAACGTACGCCCGAAGCGAGCCGAGCGTCTGCTCCCTGTCCCAGGGGCAGCCGTCTGGAGCCCGAAGACGCCTCGCGAGCGAAACTATATCTTCAAAAGTTCTTTTTCCTTCCATCCTGATTCTCTTCGTGCGCCTCAGACCCGAAATCTCTTGGAACATCTGGTCAGGTTCTCGTTTCCGTCCCGCGTGACCAGAACCACGTCCTCTACCCTTACTCCCCCGAGGCGCTCGTAATAAAGACCGGGCTCGACCGTAACGATGTTTCCTTCCCTTAGAATCTCTTTCCCAGGACCAATGCGCGGAGGCTCATGGATATCAAGCCCGAGACCGTGCCCCGTGGAATGAATAAAGCCCTCCGGTTTTCCCGAGGGAGAAACGGAGGTTTCAAACCCGCGTTTTGCGAAGAAATCCATTATCGCGCTGTGCACGTCCTTTGACCTTACGCCGTCTTTTATCATGGAGAATGCGATTTTCTGACCGCGAAGAACCGTATCGTACATTCTTGAAAGTTCCTTCGAAGGCTCACCCTTAACGACTGTCCTGGTCATGTCGCCGAAATAGCCGTTCTCCTGGGATCTCGGAAAAATGTCGATCACCACCGGCCATCCGGCCGCAAGAGGACCCGAGCCCGTCTCGTGGGGCATGGAGCCCTGAATCCCTCCCGCCACTATGGTGTTTGAAGCCAGGTATCCCCGCGAGGCGAGATGGGAATTTACCGAGGAGCGCACGATCTCAGAGGTAAGGGGACTGCCCCCATGGTAAAGCACAGAGTCTTTCGCCACGGAGTCCGAGATAAGGGAAACCGCAAGTCTCATTGCTTCGGCCGTAACGAAAAGCGCTTTTTTTATGAGCGAGACTTCCACTGGAGATTTTCTAAGACGCCCCGGGAAAAGAAAATCGGTTTTCGCGGTCCTGACGAAAAAGCCCACATCCCGAAGCGCATCGGCGTAGAAGACCGGAAAGCTCCTCTGGACAATCAGGCTTTTTATTCCTCTTTCCCTGAGGAGGGCCGCGGCCACCTCCGCGATACCGGGTCTCTTTCTCCCGCCGCCGCTAATCCTGCCTGCGCACTCCCTTAGGGAAACGACACGCTCCACCTTGGCATCCTTTTTCCCCCGCTCAAGCTCAAGATCGCTTAGAACGAGGGTTCCTTCCCCGTCGTGCTCGAAAAAAATAACGGGATCCGGAACGAAAAAACCGGTTCTGTGGTAAAGGTCCGAGTTGCGCTCGCTCGAATCAATTATAAGGTATACTGTTCTGCTCACGCAAAAAACTATACAGGAAACCGGGGCGGCAGGGCAAACGGCAGGGGGCACCTGCGGTCGCACAAACGACCCGTTTCCCGATTCTCCTTTGACAATTGCGCTTGGTAGTTGTATTTTGTTAGGTGAAGTGGTAAAAAACTTACACTGCGAGGAGGCAGAGGAAATATGTTTTCCGTAACTCTCAAAGCCGTAAATGAAATAAAGAAGCTTCTTGCCGAAGATGACATCGAGAACGCGTTTCTTCGGGTGAGGGTAGTGCCCGGCGGTTGCTCCGGGTTTTCCTACGAGATGGGATTTGACGACGAGACCGAAGAGGGAGATAACATGATCAAATCCGAGGGCGTAAAAGTCGCCATTGACGAGATTAGCTATACCTACCTCGACGGATCGGTTCTGGATTTCAAGGATGGTCTTAACGGAACGGGCTTTGCGATCGAAAATCCGAACGCGACCGGTTCCTGCGGTTGCGGACAGTCTTTCACGGCGTAAAAAGCAAAAATCCGGAGTATTCAGATTCCCCCCCCCCACAAAACCGTTTTCAAATCCTGCGGCACACCTGCGCGGTTCAGTTGAGCGAGAACGGATCTTGGGGCACGGAAATCGGATGTACGGGCAGCAATCGCGGGAATCCCGCGGGAGATGAAAGGCGGCTTCCGGAAAAACAAGTTCCTTTTCGCGTAAACAAATTTAACTTATATACTTATACACCTAGCAGATTCGCGAAGCAGTCGGCGCAGAGTGCACAATGGCATCAACGGCAAAAATACTTCAGGCCCACGAGGAGGCAAAGAGCTACGACAGGATCAAGTCAAAACACCTGATCGGAACCCTCTTTACCGACTTTACTCCCTGGGACAAGCTCTACGGGTTCAGAAACTTTCTCCATGGCCCTTCAAGCAAGAAGATCGAGTTCGTTAACGACCCCGCCGTCATAGTAGGCACCGCCGTGTTCAAGGGCACCGGAGAGGAAGTTGCCGTAATAGCCCAGCAGACCCCTTCAAGCGAAAAGGAAAGAACGAAACTTAACTACGGAATGGTAAAGGCCGACGGTTACGGACTCTCCTTGTGCATGATGGAATACGCCGAACAACACCGTCTCAAGCTCTACACGTTCATCGACACCATAGGGGGAGATCCCTACGAGTACTCTGCCGAAAAACTTCAGTCCTGGCTGATTTCCTACTGCCAGTCGAAAATGATTTCCATAAGAACGAAAACGATAACCACCGTACTCGGGCTCGGGGGAAGCGGGGGCGCGATCGCAATACAGCTAGGGCACAGAAGATTGATGCTCTCGCGTGCCGAATATTCCGTAATAACGGCCGAGGGCTGCTCCGCGATTCTTTTCAGAAGCGCAGACAAGGTCGCAGAAGCACTCGAGGTGCTGCAGCCCACAGCGACTCACATGAAGAAGTACGGAATCATAGACGAAATAGTAAAAGAAGCCCCTCTGGGAAAAAGCAATTACATCCCCTTGACCCTCAAGAACCTGCAGGCGTCACTTACCGCCGCCTCGAAGGAACTTGACCGCTTCGACGTAAAGCACCTGCGCGAGGAGCTGCGAAGGAAAATCGAAAAGTGCGGAAGGGTGAAAAAGCGGCAGAAAATCTACGAGGGAATTTCAAAGAAAATAAGGGCCTGGCTTCCTTACTACTTCAGCGGAAAAAAAGAAAATCCCGACATCTCCGACATGCAGATAGCCATCTACGGATCAGAGCCTCACTTCTGCAACGACGAAAAAGACGGTCAGGGAAAAATAATACGCCCCGGCTGCAAGAAACAGCTGACGAAAAAAGAGCTCCACGCGAACCACTCCTCATGCCCCTACTGCAACAGGCCCGAAGCGCTGAGTTCCGATGATTATCTGGACTTTCTCCTCGACGAGGCGTCCTTCCACGAAATAGAACCCACTCTTTCTTTAGAAGATGTAGACCCGGTCTTCAAGTTTTTCAATTACTCGTCTTCAAGGCAGAAACTCGCCGGGAAAACCGACTCGAAAGATTCCCTCGTAACGGGCTACGGGAGCATGTTCGGCATACCCGTGGCGGTGGCGGTCTGCGATTTCCGGTTCATGGGCGGATCGATGAGTTCCGTTTTCGGCGAGAAGATGAACGTAGTGGTAAGCTACGCCATAGAGAACAGGCTTCCCCTGATAACGGTAACGGTAAGCGGAGGGGCCCGGATGCAGGAAGGAACCGTGGCGCTTTATCAGATGGCGAAAACCATATCCGCGATCATGAGACTGAAAGAACACGGACTTCCGAACATCTCCATACTCGGCCATCCGACAACCGGAGGGGCTCTTGCGAGCTACGCGGTGCAGGGAGATTTCCTAATAGCGGAGAAAAAAGCAACCATCGCCTTTGCCGGGGACCGCGTCGTGAAACTCACAAGCGGCGGTCGCGGGGTCGACCCGAAAATAATGTCCTCTGAGTTCTACGAGGATAACGGCGGGGTTAACCTAGTGATCGAAAGAAGCCAGATAAAGCCCGCGATCTCCGGGCTGCTTAAGTTCCGGGGGTTTAAAAACAGTCTGGACACCGGGGCCTTTCCCCCACGCCCTGTCGATACGCTTGAAGACGACTGGCTGTAGCCGTCGTAAAGACGCAGATCCTTACCTGAAGTTCATTTTGTGAAAAAGGGAACCGATCGGCGCTCCAAACGCTCCTGCGCAATCTATCAGAAGTTAAGCTTTCCTCTCAGCATAATTCCATGCTCAGGCTTTGTCGTATCGCTCTGCCTGCGATCGGTCTCAAGACTCAGGCTGGCCGAGCGCCCAAGATCAAGACGACTGCCGAGACGGTACTGCCGCCACCCGTCCCCTCCAACCCTGAGTCCACTGTAAGGCGTAAAGAGTCCGTCTCCACCGAGAGCCGAGAGTCCATACCCGAATTCCGCATCAAGATGCATGTCGTTGGCCCCACCATCCTCTGACGACAGTCCTTCCACCCCCCGCTCCCAAAGACTGTCAACGCCGCTTGAGGTGTCCCCCCATTCAGGAGACACGCTGAACAGCGCGCCCCGCTTGTCCGCTCCGGTATCAAAGATCACGGCTCCTCCAACTCCCCACTGGCTGAACTCATCCGAGCTGTGCGCCGCAAGCCAGCGACCTCTGCCCGAGACGCTAAGACCCAGGTTCGGGTCTTCGTAGAGGAAGCCCCCTCCGAGTTCAACTCCCGTACCCGTCTCCCCGTCTCCTCCGTCACGGCGAAGCGCTACTTCAACCAGCGGATTGAACCAGGTTCCGGACGCGAACCTGTACTCGTAGCTTCCCTCCATGCTGAGGCGCAGCTGGTGCACGCCCAGCGACATCTCGTCGATCAGGTAATCATCGCCTTCCACATCCATCCACACCTTAAACGCTTCGCTCTTAAGTGAGAATGTCGTGTCTCCCACGTCAAACAGCCTGCCGCTTCCTCCCGCTGCCACCGACTTATAGCTCAGGTCGCTTGTGGCAACGCTCTGTACCTCTTCATCATCTATGTCTACCTGCCCGCGACCGTAGCCAACCGCGCCCCAGATGTAAGCGTCATCGGACAGGAACCAGGAGACATACGGAGACACGCTCAGCATTTTGACGTAGTAATCGCCTCTTCCCCCTTCTCCCGGCGTCGTGTCCGTATAGTCGAAATCTCCCTTCGTCAAGGACACGGAAAGTCCCGTCAGCACCTTCTCGTTAAGCCACCTGTCAACCCCCATGTAGCCGCTCACTATCCGCCCGTCCCATGTGAACCATTCGTCGCTTGAGACCGAAAGATTGTTGTAATCCGCCTTCCCCCAGAATCCGATGCCGCCTCTTCTCTCGGCAACCATGGGTTTTTCATCCTCGTCAATCCACATGTTTTTATCCGCAGAATCTTCCTCCGGATATTCTCTTATGTATTCTTTCGGACCTTCTTTCGAATCCTCCCCTGCATATCCCTTCGGATCTTCTTTCGGATGCTCCTTCGGTTTTTTGAGCATCACTCCGGCTTCTATTATGAACGAAGACCCGTAAAGCAGTTCCTCGAGGCTGAGATCTTCCCACTGGTCCGGATCATCCCATATATTATCTCCAATGACTTCGTGGAGGCCCACATGCTGATCCATAAGCCTGAACATTCCCGTCCGCTCAAAAGATCCCGAAAGTACGCTGTCAAGGCGCCAGGTAAGCGCGTCAACAGAATTCCTAAGCATGGTCCGCCCGAACGTCGGAAGAATATTTAGGCTCGCGCGTTTTGCGCGCCGGAAAGAGGGAGTGTTCACCTCGGCCGTGGCTTCGGCTGAGGGGTCTCCCGGACCTATGGTATTTACCGCGCGCACCCGGAAGGAATATATCGTGCCGTTTTTAAGGCCCGTGACCGCGTAGGTTGTATCGTTTGCCTCCCCGGGAGCGCTGTTATCTATGGGGGTCCACTCGCCAAACGACCCGTCTTCTTCCTTCTGGCTGTACTCGTAGCCGGTGATCGGAAGACCGCCGTTATCCGCCGGCCGCTCCCATATGAGCGTCATATATTGGCTGCCCGACGTCAGGGTAAGATTCCGGGGCGCGCCCGGCACGGTGGCGGGAACGGCGCTTGCCGGCTTGGATTCTGCGCCGGGGCCGACGCTGTTTACGGCCCGCACCCTGAATTTGTAGGTCTCTCCATTTGTAAGTCCCGTGGCTGTGTAGGAGGTAGATTTTCCTCCGGTAGAGGTCCATGCGCCGCCGTCAATATTGTATTCGTAGTACTTGATGGCGCTACCGCCGTCACCCGGCGCTCTCCAGTTAAGCGCTACCTCGGCGTCGCCCGGCGTCGCTGTCAGACTCGCAGGAGCGCGCGGAACCGTCGCCGTCGGGGTGGATCTCGTTATCTGGCTTGGGCTTTTCGTGGTTGAAGGCGGAGATACGGATTCGTCCACGTCCCGCACGTTGATGGTCACCTCGATCGTATTATACAAACCGGAAGGATCCGTTGCCTTAACCGTAACCGAATAAGAATTTTTGGGGCCCTCATAGTCAAGCGGGGCCTTGGTTTTTATCTGCCCAGAAGTCGGGTCGGCAAGGGCAAAAGAAGCCGTGTCCGGGCCCTCGAGCGAATAGGTAAGCGTATCGTTAGTATCCGGGTCCGTAGCAGTAACCGGCGCACCGACATTTCTTCCAGGCGGCGTGTTCTCATCCACGGAACGCGTGGCCGTGCTGGACTGGAAGGAAGGCGCATTGTTTGATGGCGGTTCGACACGCACCACAAGGTCAGAAACTACGTACGCCATTTTGTTGGGACCGTGCCTGTCCGTATAGGTCACCTTCGCCCGCAGATAATTGTCCACGTCGCCCGCAACCGGCGTGTAGCTCGCGCTCGTGGCGCCGCTTATAGTGCTCCAGCCGTTTGTCCGGCTGCTTGACTTCTCCCACACCCAAGTTTCACCCGTTACGGAACCGTCGGGGTCGGTTAAAGTCGCTTCAAGCAGCGTATCCACCTGCGGCTGCACGGAAGACAGGGTTAGCTCTCCCGGGTCATCCTCGTTGGTTACGTTAATCGTCACGGTAATCGTATCACTCTCAACTTCCGGGTCGTCCACGGGCCGGTCCCGGGCGGTAACCGTGACCGAGTAAACATCCTTGGTCTCGTAGTCAAGCGGGGCCTTGGTCTCTATCTGTCCGGTAGAACTGTCAATATCAAACGAGGTGCCATCTGTATCATCAAGCGAATAGGTAAGCGGGTCCATCTCCGGGTCCGCAGCCGTAACCGGCGTCCCGATCTCAACTTCGGCCGCGGAGTTCTCAGGTATAGAAAAAGTGGGTGGGGGAATTTCAAACATGGGCGGCCAGTTCAGATTCGGCACCTTGTTAGAAACCGCCTGCGCAGTTTTGCCGAAACCGAAAACGGCATCCGTATAGGTCGCCGTCGCCCTCAGGTAATTGTCTTCGTCACCCACAACCACCGTGTAGCTCGCGCTTGTGGCACCCGGGATTACAGTCCAACCGCTGTTCTGGTTGAGGGATCTCTCCCAAATCCATGTTTCGCCCGATACGGGACCGTCAGGATCACTCAAAGTCGCGGTCAACACTTCATTTACCTGAAACGGCGACGGATAAGAAAAGGTTACCGCTCCCAATTCATCCACGTTGGTTACAGTAATTGTCACATTTATTGAGGTCGCACTCCCATTATGCTGGGCGGTAACCGTAACCGAATAAGAGATCCTGTCCTCATAGTCAAGCGCCACCTTTGTCTTCAGTTGCCCCGTAGTTCCATCAATATCAAACGAGTTCGCATCCGTGCCGCCAAGTAAGTAGCTCTCTGAACCCGTAGCCGCAACCGGACCACCGATGTCTTCTCCTGCAACGGTGTTCTCTTCTACAGAACGCGTGGCAGAAGTTCCTTCGGAAAATACGGGTCTCCTGTTCCCTCCAAGAGTGACGTCGGCCACGTCTGAATACGGACCGTCACCGGCAGTAGTGTTGACGGCCCTGATCCTGTAATACCACGTTCCGGGAGAAAGACCTGTATGATGAAAATTTGTTCTTGTGGATACAATATTGGTAGAAACATCTGTCCAGCCGCTAACGCCATTCTCAGACAACTGGAGTTCATAGTTGACAACTATGGATTCTATGTAATCAATGTTTTGACCCGTGAATTTGATTTTCGGAGCAGTCCAAGACAGTATTGCCGTGCCTTCACTTTCCGGATGGGGGGTCGCGTCTAGGTCCATCGCTTTCGGAATGACGACTTCTGTATAACAGACAACACCCGTATGTTCTCTGTCATTGCAGTTGTGGTCGCCAGGACTTCCATTATCGGCTCTATTACAACTACCGAGACTTGCCTCGCTACCTTCGCACAGCAAGTCATCCAGCCAGAAGTCTTCGTTACCAGGGCTATCCAATTTTATCAGTGCTCTCGCATTTTCACGTACATAGCCTAACCTTAACTCTGCGCATGCAACCATCGCGTCATCATCTGTGAAGTAATCATCGCATACACCTTGGCCATTTTGGTCATCATAATATTCAAGCCTGCCCCAAATAATTTTCTCCGTGGTATTCTCCCCCCTATAGCTATCTGGGGCGAGTCTAAGAATCTGGGCATGCGCGGTTGCAGAGAAAAACATCGACAGCATGTATGCCGACAGCAGGAGGCAGACTCCGCTTCTCAGGTTTA
>JAKZRS010000030.1:0-16040 GCA_047518015.1 Thermodesulfobacteriota bacterium
GCAGGATTTTTCCAACAGAACCCAGGATATAGAAAACATAATGATTACCTCTCCCAGCGGAAAAGTGGTTACCGTGGGAGCGGTTGCCGCTGTCAGTCTTGAAAACGGCCCGGAACAGATAAATCACTACGAAAGACAAAGGGTGATAACGATACAGATAACTCCTCCCGAGGACGTTACGCTTGAAGAGGCGATCGAGATCATTAAAGCCAAGATAATTTCTCCGCTTGAGGCAGGCGGCGATATGGGAGAGCGGACCGGTTTTATTCTGGCCGGAACCGCGGACAAGCTTGCCACGGCAAAAGACGCGCTTCAGTGGAATTTTCTCCTCGCGGTCGTGATATCGTTTCTGCTCATGGCGGCTCTTTTTGAGAGTTTTCTCCATCCGCTGGTTATTCTGGTTACGGTTCCGTTTGCTTCCCTCGGAGGTTTCCTCGGGCTTTTCATACTTAACCTGTTTACCTACCAGCCTCTTGATATACTCACTATGCTGGGCTTCGTGATTCTCATAGGGATAGTTATTAACAACGCCATACTCATAGTTCACCAGGCGCTTAACAACATTCGCGCGGGCATGGAGCATCAGATGGCCATACGCGAATCGGTGAGGGTGAGAATAAGGCCGATTTTCATGAGCACGCTGACAAGCGTGTTCGGCATGCTTCCCCTTGTTCTGGCCCCGGGAGAAGGCTCTGAGCTTTACAAGGGTCTTGGAAGCGTGGTGGTCGGCGGACTTGTTCTCTCCACGGTTTTCACCCTGTTTTTAATCCCTTCCGTTTTCAGTTTGATGCTTGAGTTTCGAAAAAGACCCTCTGTCTTATGAAACCGGTTTTGTTTGTGGCATAATAAACCGCTTAACCAAGATTTTGGAACTTTGGAGGAAATATTAAATGGCTAAGAGTAAATACAGAGTGGAATCCGACTCCATGGGAAAGATGAAAGTCCCTTCAGACGCTTATTACGGGGCGCAGACCGCAAGGGCGGTTGAGAATTTTCCCGTAAGCGGACGCACGCTTCCAAGAGAATTCATAAGGGCTATGGGTCTTGTGAAACTCGCTGCGGCGCAGACAAACGCGGAGCTCGGATTTCTGAAGAAAAACATCGCGCGAGCCATAGAGAGAGCCGCAAAAGAGGTTGTCGAGGGAAAACTCGACGATCATTTCGTGGTCGATGTCTTTCAGACGGGCTCGGGCACTTCAACCAACATGAACACAAACGAAGTGATAGCCAACCGAGCGGCTGAAATACTCAAGGGGAAAACCTCCGTGCATCCGAACGACCACGTGAACATGGGTCAGTCAAGCAATGACGTGATCCCGACCGCCATGCATGTTTCTTCTCTTGAAGCGATCGAAAAGGATCTTATACCGTCGCTTGAGTATCTGCGCGACGCGCTTTCTGGAAAGGCAAAGAAGTTTGACCACATAGTTAAGATAGGACGTACGCACCTGATGGACGCTACCCCTATACGCCTTGGCCAGGAGTTCAGCGGATACGCCAGCATGATCGACCATGGAATCTCGAGGTTAAAAGGGATAAGAAACGACCTCTCGGAACTTGCAATAGGCGGAACCGCGGTCGGCACGGGAATAAACACTCACAAGGATTTCGGAAAGAAGGTGGCGGCGAGGATAAGCGAGGCTACCGGGGTGAAGTTCAGAGAGGCACGAAATCACTTCGAGGCCCAGGCGTCAAAGGACGCGGTTGTTCAGACAAGCGGAACGCTTAAAACGGTTTCGGTCAGCCTCATGAAGATAGCAAACGACATGCGATGGCTTGGAAGCGGTCCGCGCTGCGGTTTCGGGGAGATTCTTCTGCCTGCGATACAGCCGGGTTCGTCGATTATGCCCGGGAAGGTTAATCCCGTGGTCGGGGAGTCGGTTACCCAGGTCGCGGCCCAGGTAATCGGAAACGACGCGGCGATAACGATCGGGGGGCAGTCAGGGAATTTTGAGCTTAACGTGATGATGCCGATGATGGCGGACAATCTTCTTCAGTCGATAAGGCTTCTCTCAAGGGTCTGCAATGTGTTTGTCGACAAGTGCATTTCGGGAATAGAGGCAGACGAGGAGCGTTGCGGGGAGACCATAGAGCAGAGTCTTGCCATGTGTACGAGTCTCGCGCCGATTATAGGTTATGACAACGCGGCCGCGATTGCCAAGGAAGCCTACGCTTCGGGAAGCACCGTTAGGGAAGTTGCCAGGGAAAAAGGAGTGCTCTCCGATAAGGAGCTTGACAGAGTTCTTGACCCGCTGTCGATGACAAAGCCGGTTTCATAGAGATTCTCGCCTGAAAGCCTGTGGCTCGTTAAATGGTGGTTTCTTCGGATTGAGCGAATGAAAAGTTTTCTTCTAGTTTTTTTGTTCTTTTTGGCGTTTCCGGTTTTTTCTTACGGAAAGGAAGAGATTTACAAGACCTATACCGATATCGGAGAACTTGAACCGCCGACCGCAACCATCTCGCAGGTTCTTTCCTCTCCGGATGAGTTTGACAGAAAGATATTCACCCTTGAGGGGCAGGTGGGTGAACTGCGGCTCAGGATGATGGCAAACGGGAGAAAGTTCACCCTGTTTTGGTTCTTCGAGGATGATCCGGAAAAAAGAATAAACGTTTATGCCAGAGGACTTGTGGAAGGTATTGAGAACGGGAGCAGAGTAAGAGTCTGGGGCCGCTACAGCAAGCATAAAAGGCATTTTCTTTCCAAGCGCAAGAACATCATGAAGGCGAAGAAGATCCATCTTCTTCAGGGAATTTCAGAAATGAGATAAAATATATCTGCGGAGAAGAATATTTCTTGGGAGATTAAATAGATATTTTAATATATATTTAATTGATATCTCAGGCTGAGTTCTGTATACTTGAAGCAGAATATAGGAGGCAGTTATGGAAAACCTGTTAACTAATAAAACCGCTTCATTAACCGAATTCCGTGATCCCAAAAACGTGATCAAAAAAGCTGGCGGCAAGCCCGTTGCCATCTTGAACCGGAATAAGCTTGAAGGTTATTTTGTGCCCGCGTCCGCTGTACACAAAATCAACTTTGAACCTGCCAAGCCCGGTGAGGTTGAGGCTGCCATGGCAGAACTCAAAGTCAAGTTTCAGCCAATCTTTGATTACCTGAAAGATAAGTAGCCGTGAAGTATCTTTTATCTGAAGAAGTGGTTGCCTTGCATGAGCAGGCCATTGGATCCGATGAACTGCAAGGCATGGCCCGGAACAAGTCCATTGAGTCCGTTTTGACCCGCGTCGACAACCGCATTGCCTATGGTTTGATTGAGGATGTGTTTGAACTGGCCGCTTGTTACGCCTGTTATCTTGCTGTCGGTCATGCATTTAATGACGGAAACAAACGAACGGCATTTGCCGCAATGGGAGCTTGCTTAAAGATAAACGACATAGAACTGGATTTTGACACTGTGGAAACAAGTGACATGATTATCAAAGCCGCCCAAGGCATTGTTGATGAAAAAGAACTGGCGGAGTGGCTTAGAACTCTGGCTCAATAAAAATTTGTGAATTCAGGGTGCTTAAAATGACTGTAGATATTGAGAAGGGAAAAGTCGGCACGCTGTTTGAGGACTTCCTTAGAGAACAGGAAACCTATGAGGAAACAACCGAGCGGGCGGTGAGGCGCATTCTTGTCTTCCAGATTGTTCAATTGATGAAAGAATATTTAGAGCTTAATCAATCTTTTCGCAGTTTAGATATGATTTATTCGAAAGGTTGTGCTCCTTGAGGGTTTTCAATAGCAAGAACGACCTTTCTTAAGTTTCCAGTATTTACTTACTAGATGAAGCTGATTTATCACCCCAAAGAACTAACTTTCAAAAATCTTTTCAAAAAATACGGGCTTAATCCAAGCGATGAGACAACCCTTTTTCTTCTTCCCGGGGTCTCAGTTGTGCAGGAAATAGAAGATCATTACTGCACCGAAGGGGTATGGGGGAAAAACCTGCTCACGTTCAATGAGCTGTCTGACTTTATAAACGAGGCATCCCCGAATCTCAAGAAGAAAAGGGTATCCAGAACCCAGGTTTTATCCGTAACCAGAAAAGCAGCGGAATCGGTCTCGGAGAAACTTGAGGTTTTCGGAGAATTCTCGCAGAACCGGGATTTCCTAAATGCCGTTGCTTCCATTATTTCAAAACTAAAGCAGAGCAAGGTCTCCGCGAGGGAATTTGTCGGGTCCGCTGAAAGAATCGGGACGCAGGGCCTTCGGAAAAAACTCTCGGATATAGGGCTTGTTTACAAAAGATACGAAACACTCATCGCTGAGAGAGATTTTCTTGATGACACAGACTCTGTCCGTGTCGTCTCAGAAGAACTGGACGGGGAAGGGCTTGCCCGATTTTTTCCGTCAGCGGAAAGACTCGTAATTTTCGGTTTCTCCGATTTTACCCTTTGCGAACTTGACGTGATAAAGAGTTTTTCCTCGAAGATTCCCGAGACTCTCTTTTTCCTAAACGATTTTGGTGATCTGGGTGAGTACAGAAACTGTTTTCTAGGCAGGCTTCGCGAAGCTTCCATAGTCTATGAAGAGGATTTTACGATGACGGAGGAAGCCCCGGCCGTTGAAACGAAAAGGGAGTTCAGGGAGTTTCGCGACGCTCACGACGAAATTGAGTACGTATCAAGGACGATTAAAAAGCTCATTGTGGATGAAGGTCAGAAAGCCTCTGATTTTAAGGTTCTTGTAAGGTCCGCGCAGAAACGCGGCAGCTCCATAGCCAACATATTCGAGAAAAACGGAATTGCAGTTGACCTTAGAAATTCCGGAACCCTGGCGGGGAGCGTATATGGACGTCTTGCGGGTGATATTCTTCGCCTAAAGTCAGGCAATTTTCACAGAAACGACCTGATCGGACTCCTCTGTAACCCGATTTTTACTCTCTACCTGCGGGAGTCTCCTAGCTCGCGACGCTGTGTGAATCTTCTAAAGGAGATTTCTTCTGCAGACAAGAAATATAGAACCGTAAGCGGCATCTCAGGCTGGAAGAGAATATTAGAACACGTAGTGGAGCGGGACGGTGAGCTGGCTTCGGTTGCCCGTGATATAGGCTTGGCGCTTGATTCGGTGTCCTCAAAGTTCGGCAGGAAAAGTTTTGCCGCTATGACTTCTGATCTCAGAAAGATTTTTTCAGAACTTAGGGTTTCTGAGAGTTCGGCGCTGCTTATAGAAAGAAATAAAACCACCAGGGAGTGTTTCGATGAGTTCTTCTCTTTTTTAAGGGAGCTTTCCTTTTCTTACGGTGAGTTCGATTTCCGGGTTTCAGACCCCGGAGAGTATCTTTTTCTCCTGGATGAGTTTATGGGGGAGAGGACAATTCCCTATAAAACTCCCTGTGATGCCGATTCAGAAAGGGTGGGCGTTATTGATTTCTCCGCGGCTCGCGGCATAACCCCCAGGTTTCTTTTCCTGATAGGTCTTTTGGATATTTCCTTTCCCTCTCTTCCCGCGGCAGACCCCGTGCTAAAGCCCAGGGAAAAGGCGCAAATAAACCGGGTGCTTAAAAAGAGGGTGTTTGACGAGGAAGGTCTTCATTACGAGAAAGAAAAACACCTTTTCTCTATCCTTAGCGCGGCGGCTTCTGAGAAGGTATTTCTCTCCTGCTTCCGCTACGATCAGAGATCAAAGGAGGTAACCCGCTCCGATTTCCTTGAGGACACGGGGAGTCCTCCCACAACGCGGCGCTCTGAGAGCCTTTCGGAACCAGGAGAGCTATTTTCAAGGGAAGATGCTCTGTTTCACTGCTTTTCACCCTCGGGGATTGGGGATGGCGACCCGAAGATCATTAAGATTTTAAGGCAGCAGTACGGTTCTGATATCGTCGGTTATCTCTCCGGCGGGATTTCCGCGGAGAGAAAAAGATTAGAGCTTGAGGGGGCTTATACGGATTTTGAAGGGGTTCTTCGCAATTCTCCACCGCACTCAGATGCCTTCTTCCCCACTGAGCTTGAAACTTACGGGACATGCCCTTTCATGTATTTCTCGAAGGAAATACTGAAGCTGGGCATGGTCGGGGATCCCGAAGAACAAAGGGCCTCGCAGCTTGACCTGGGCTCACTTGCTCACAACATCCTAAAAGAGTTTATGGAAACCGTTTTCGCCGAAGGCGCCGGTTGGCCCCAAGAGAGTCACGTTGTCAACGTTTACCGGGAACTCAGGAGGAAGTATGAAACAAAGCCCGGGGTTTTCTCCTATCTCTCAAAGAACGTGGCGGAGATGGAGAAAAAAAGGTTTTTTGAGTGCGTTTTGCCGAATTTCATCTCAGATGAGATGCAAAGAGTCGCAAAAGATGAATTTATCCCCCGGTTTTTTGAGAAGGAAGTGAAGTTTCGTATCAGAAATGCCGAAATCAGGGGAAAGATAGACAGGGTCGATGTCCATAGAGACGATGAGAAAAAGGCCGGGGTCATTGACTACAAGATCGGGAGCCTAAGCAGCAAAAAATATTTTGATTTTGAGAATCTGCAACTCCCTCTTTACCTAAAAGCACTTCTTGAGGAAGGGGTTGTTCCCTCAAGGGGCTTTTATCTTTCAATCGGCAGGCCTGGGGATAGCGTTTCGTCCAAACATCCTCTTCTGGAGGAAGCGGTTTCACTTGCGGAGTACTACGTAGAGAACATAAAAAAAGGGTTTTTCCCTCCCTACGTGGGGAAAAAAGAAGAGAATCAGGGAGAACATTACCTGCACATGTCCAAGGACCGTCCCTGTTCCTACTGTGATTACGCGGATCTTTGCAGGGTAAAAGACGGCGTTGTCAGGAAAACAGGGCATTCACAAGGATAGTCATGAAGAGAATTTCTGAGTTCTTAGATCTTAACGAGGAGCAGTCCCTGATACTTCACCCGGAGAGGAAACTGGCTGTCAGGGCCGGAGCCGGATCGGGGAAGACGAGGGCGATAATAGCCAGATATCTCCGTATTCTCGAGGCTGGTGAAGCGGATATCCCTCAGATAGTGGCCGTCACCTTTACGGAGAACGCCGCGGCCGAGCTCAAGTCGAGAATAAGAACGGAAATCTCAGAATACGTCAACACTTACGGCCACATGGGGAATATAACCGAGGGATGGGGCAGGAAGTTCTTTTCCGCCCCCATAGGAACGATCCACAGTTTCTGTGCCGGGATACTTAGGGAAAACATCTTTGATTCAAAGCTTCCGTTGAACTTCTCCGTAATTGAAGGTTCCGAGAAAGACGCTTTTTACGAACAGAATATCGGCAAGTTTCTCCTGACGAGGATCGAGGACGGCGATCCCGGGGTTCAAAGGCTCCTGGAGATGGAATCTTATGATTACGCACAGATCGTAAAGATCATAGCGATGATACTGAAAGAGGCGGCAAGACTGCATCTGGTTCCTCCTTTTGCCTATTACGGAGAGAACTTCTATATCAAAAAGCCCGATTCAAAAGCGCTTGAATACATGAATGAGAGGCTTCACGTGATGATTGAGAAGCATATCTCCATTCTTTCTTCCCGTTCCGAAAAGAAAAAACAGACTCTGCGCGACCTCAGCGAAAAAATAGACATGACTCTGGGCATTGACCGCAATGCCCGCTATCTCAAGGCCGTTTATGAACAGGTAAAAGGGGAGATGAGGAACCCTGAGGTTGAGCAGTCAAGGCTCGCGCTTCTTGGTACGCTCTTTTCGGTAATGGGATATTACGACTCGGAGATCAACTCTATTTACCTTGATTTATCAGACGATGCGTACGGTTTTTTAATGCAGGCGAAAATTTCCGAGGAGAAAATAGAGTATGAGGACATGATACGTCTCACTATTGAACTTCTCGAGAAAAATCCTGAAATACAAGCCTATTACAGAAACTTCCTAAAGTTTATTATAGTCGATGAATTCCAAGATACCGACTCCCTTCAGCTTCGGCTAATGAAACTTCTTACAGACGGTGACTCCGGCGGCAGTCTTATTGTGGTCGGTGACGTTAACCAGTCCGTTTACGGTTTCAGGGGCGCTCAGCCCGAGATGTTCGGGGATATTCTTCAGGACGAGAATTTCACGAAGATATCCTTTGCGACCAATTACCGCTCCCGCGGCAGTCTCATAGAGTTTTTCAATATTTTTTTCGCCGGCACTTTCCCCGAAGGATATTACGAGAAGATGACGGTTCCTCTTCCTGAACCCGACCCCGGTATTTCGGTGGAAGTTATCGCGTGCGAAGGTGCAAAAGCCAAGGACGCGATCGAACAGGAAGCTCGTGCCGTGGCATTGAAGATAAAAGAGATACAGAAGGAGTCTTCAGGGGAGATTGCCCTTCTGTTCAGAAGGGCTACAAACGTGTCTGTCTACGAAAAGGCGCTTACGCGGGAGGGAATACGGTTTCAGTCCCGCATAGGGCGCAATTTCTACGACCTTCCGGAAGTAAGGGACGTTATGTCCATGCTGAGATACTTTCTTGACCCGCAGGACGCCCTGGCGCTGGCTTCGGTGCTCAGATCTCCTTACTTCGGGGCATCGGATGACGAGCTTCTCTCCCATTTCCGCGGTGATGGGGAAGAAAACGGCTCCAGGGTCGGGGAATACCTTCGTTTCATCGATGAAAAAAGAAAAGAATACATTGACGGAGATACTTTCAGGACGGTCGATTTCGCTGTAAACGGGCTTGGTTATTCCTCCGCAGTCCTCGCGCTTCCCGCCGGCAATGCCAGATATCTCAACCTCAGGAAAGTTCTCCTGATGGCGGAAGGTCTTGTTTCACACAAGGGGTACGGACTCTGCCAGGTGGTGGAGCACTTTGACTCTATGCGCCGAAGTTACGAAGAAGAGCAGGTATTTGAGGAAACAAGCGACGGCAGGGTGGTGAAGCTGATGACGGTTCACGGAGCAAAGGGGCTTGAGTTTCATACCGTCTTTCTCTGCAACACTAACTACCGGAGGGTAACGCCGTCTGAAAGGGTGATGGCGGATATCGAGAAAGGTTTCATAATCAGGTACCCGGCTTCCTCTTCTGATAACTGGGAGGAACTTAAATCCCGCGTTGAGAGAAAAGAAGCCGAGGAAGAGAGAAGGGCTCTCTACGTGGCCATGACCCGGGCCGAGGAAAGGCTTTTCATATGCTTAAGCGGGCGGCGTCTGGCCGAAGAAGAGCGGATACAGGTGGAAAAAGGCAGCTTCGCCGAACTTGTTGATTCAAAACTCTCCCTGTCTTCCCGATGTCTTGAAGCACCCGGGGGGTTTATCGATGATAACCGGAGAATTCTTTTTCCAGGGCTCTGCGAAGGCGAGGTTTCAGAAGAATCTGATTCAGTTTCCGGCACTCCTTCTTTCAAAAGAGAAGTCTCTTTGGAACTTAAATACATGGCCCCCCTTTACAGCGAGAAAGATAAGCCGCAACGGGAGGAAGTTTTCCCGCTTCCCGACCTGTTTTCTCCGATTGACCGCTTAAAAGATCCGGAAAGGGCGGGAAGCATAATGCACAGGTTCCTTGAGGTCTGGGATTTCAGTGAGGAAACGGTCGAAAAAGAGATTGAATTCGTTCTGGGCGAATTTCTTGTTTCAAACCCACGTATGGAAGATCTGCTGCGGGAACTTTCCTCGAATTTTCTTTCCTCCGAGCTTTTTTCCTTTATCCGGGGTGCCCAAGGAGTAAGAAGGGAGCTTAAATTCGTCTTTGATCCCGACTGTGATGGTCCGAGGAGGGGAAGGATAGACCTTCTTACTGAAGAGGGCGGAGGAATGCGTCTTTTCGATTACAAGTACAGAAAATCGATGAATGACGATGCTCGCAGGAATTACGAAGAGCAGATGGACAGTTACTGCGACGCCATACGCTCAAGATTCGAAAAGCCGCTGCTTTCACGTCACATAGTTCTTATACCTCAGGTGGAGCTTGTCTCCATATAGATATTCCATGGAAAAAACGGTTGTGATCATCCCGGCGCTTAACGAAGAGCGTTCCATAGGGCAAGTGATTGGGGATATCCCCCGGGATCTTGTAACGGAGATAGTGGTTGTGAACAACGGCTCGACCGACTCCACCGCGCGGGTTGCCTCAGACTGCGGAGCCACGGTTATAGACGAAGAGAGGAGGGGGTACGGGCAGGCATGCCTTGCGGGGATGAATTACATTAAAGATTCTTCATATGTGCCTGATATCATAGTGTTTCTGGATGCCGACTATTCTGATTATCCCCAGGAAATAAAAGACCTTGTCTCCCCGATAACCGAGGGCGGGTACGATCTTGTCATAGGATCAAGAACCATCGGCGAAAGACAAAGAGGGGCGCTTTTGCCCCAGGCCATTGTGGGCAACTACATGGCGACTAGGCTTATAAAACTGTTTTACGGGGTGGACTTTACCGACCTTGGTCCTTTCAGAGCCATAAGATACGACAAGCTCCTTTCTCTTGACATGAGAGACGAAACGTTCGGATGGACGGTTGAGATGCAGGTCAAGGCCGCGAAGAAAGGGTTTCGCTGCACGGAGGTTCCGGTGAGTTACAGAAAGAGAATAGGCACTTCAAAAATAACCGGAACGGTTGCGGGAAGCGTCATGGCTGGGGCGAAGATCATCTGGGTGATATTCAGGCAGCTTTTCTCATAGAATTTGTAGCGCGTCCCCGGCAGGATTCGAACCTGCGGCCTCAGGATTAGGAATCCTGCGCTCTATCCTACTGAGCTACGGGGACACAGAAGGGAAAATGAGTCTACCCGCTTCGATCCCCGCTTCAAGGGGATGCGGAACCGAATTTTATCTCGAAAACCTCGGACCAGTTTTTTCCGGTGATAAAAAAAGTGTCGGAAGAGGATTTCCAGGCGATTCCATTTAATACCCCGGCCTTTTCCATAAGACTCAGGCTTTCTCTAAGCTCCCCCAGGTTTATCCGTTTCTCTACACTGCCGCTCTCTGGGTCTACAACCACGATATCGTCTGAATGCCATATGTTGCAGTAGATTTTTCCCTCTATGTATTCAAGTTCATTGAGCATCCTGACCGGGGATCCGTTCTCCTTGACGCTTAAGACTTTTGTTACCCCGAAGCTCTCGGGGGAAAGAAAATACAGTTTATCGGTTCCGTCGCTCATTATAAGGTTCGTTCCGTCATCGGTAAGCCCCCAGCCTTCGGTGGAATAGGTAAACGATCCCTCTTGCTGCAGACTTTCCTTATTGTATATGAAGCCTTGTCTGGACCTCCAGGTGAGCTGGTATATGCTGTCGCCTATTATTGTGAGACCTTCTCCGAAGAACTCTTGGGCAAGGCTTATCTTAACAACCACATCTCCTGTGGCTGGGTTAGTTTTTCTAAGAGATGACTCTCCGTAACGCCCGGTGCTTTCATAAAGGAAGCCGTCTCTGTAGGCAAGCCCTTGAGTGAAGGCGGTCGGGTCATGCGGGAACGAGTTTAGCACCTTGAAGGTGGTCCGGTTGGGAGAATTCTCCTTGTTCTCCGTTGTGGAACACGCGGAAAAGATAAGGAGAAAAAAACAGATAAAACCTGCTACGCCCAGAAGGGGATTTGTTCTTTTATGATGCTGCTTCCCCATGGGGCTTATTCTAAGCCATAAACGCTTCTTTTCGAAACCCCCTAATTTCCCTTGACAGCCGATCTGTTTTTGCTACAATTAAAAATAGATTTAGACAAGTCTAAAATATTTTTTTTGTTTGTTTGAATCTTAAGCGATTTTTTTGGAGATAAAGAGGGAAAAAGATGCTTTCGCAGTCAATAGAGGATTATCTGAAAGCCATTTACGAGGTTGAGACCTCCGAAGGAAAGGTTTCGACCAGCGCGCTTTCGGAGAAACTGGGTGTGTCTCCTGCTTCGGTGACGAGCATGATGAAAAAGCTTTCAGAGAGAAAGCTTATAACCCACAAGCGCTACCAGGGGGTGAAACTTACTCCTGCGGGCAGGAAAATAGCTCTCGAAATAATCAGGCATCACCGACTTGTTGAGCTTTACCTGAAAGAAGCGCTCGGCGTTCCTTGGGACAAGGTGCACCAGGAAGCTGAGAAATGGGAACATGTGCTCTCAGAAGATCTTGAAGACAGGATTGACGAGTTCCTGGGTTATCCGGTCACTGACCCGCACGGTTCTCCGATTCCGCGGCGCGACGGCACCATGCTTGTAAGGCAGTGCAGCGTTCTTGTGGAAGTGGAGCCGGACACTTTGGTAAAAGTGGTTGAGGTGAGCGACCATGACCCGGAACTGCTTCGTTATCTGGGCACAATAGGTCTCTACCCGGAAACCGAGATGACGGTTGTCTCAAAGCAGCCGTTTAAGGGTCCCATAATCGTCGAACTGACCGGGAAGGAACATCCCATAGGGCGAAACGCAGCCCAGTACATACTGGTTGAGAAAGCCGGGAACTGAGAGAGGAAAAAATGAGAATCATAACGGGTATGCGATTTTTTCTGCTGTCTGCACTGCTGATTCTCTGCGCGGCCTGCACTGAGAGTAGCGGGAGTATAAAAAGAGAAGGCACGATAAAAGTGGTTACGACTACCGCGATGATCGGGGATCTGGTTGAGAACATCGCCGGGGAGAACGTGGAGATTCTCTCCCTTATGGGAACTGGGGTTGACCCGCATCTCTACAAGGCAAGTGCCGGGGACGTGGGAAAGCTTGCAGGCGCCGACATGATTTTTTATAACGGCCTTCACCTCGAGGGGAAGATTACGGATGTCCTCGGGCAGATGAGAAAAAGAGGGGTATTCACCGTGGGCGTTGCGGATGGAGTTGACAAGTCCCTGCTTCTTTCTCTTGCGGAGTATGAGGGATATTACGACCCGCATATCTGGTTTGACGTTACTCTCTGGAAAAAGGCTGCCAAGGTGGTAATGGAGGCGTTTTCGCTCTACGACCCGCAAAATGCCCGTATCTACAAACGTAACGCTGAATCCTATCTAAAAGAGCTTGACCTGCTGCAGGCCTATATACAAAAGAAAATCGCCACGCTCCAACCTGAAAGAAGGGTGCTTATAACGGCCCATGACGCGTTTAATTATTTCGGAAGAGGTTACGGGTTTGAAGTGATGGGCCTTCAGGGAATAAGTACCGATTCTGAAGCCAGCGTAGCGGACATAAGGAACCTCTCAAAGACAATAACCGAGCGAAAGATCCCGGCTGTCTTCCTTGAAACTTCCATCTCTCCCAGATACATGCGCGCTCTTCAGGCCTCGGTAAAGGCCAGAGGTTTTGATGTTGATATAGGAGGCAGTCTTTACTCGGATTCGATGGGCAGCCTGGGAACGGAAGAGGGTACTTACATAGGGATGTTCAAAAGCAACGTGGACACTGTAGTGGAGTCCCTTAACCGTAACCTCCAGGTCGCTGGTTCCGCAGTCGCCGGAGATGGGTGATGAACAGCGGAGAGGGAAACCCGGTCGTTCCGGCAATCCGCGTGACAGATCTCACCGTTGCTTACGGCGACAAGACCGTTCTTTGGGATATAGATATTGAGATTCCAAAGGGCGCTATGGTTGCCGTTGTGGGGCCAAACGGCGCCGGCAAGACAACGCTCATAAAATCCATACAGGGGCTTGTTCCCCGCGTCGCGGGAGTCATCTCCATCCACGGCAGACCTTACGAAAAACAGAGAAAGGAAATGAGCTACGTTCCCCAGAGAGGTTCTGTGGACTGGGATTTTCCAACCTCCGTCGTGGATACGGTGAAAATGGGAAGTTACGGGGATCTTGGCTGGATAAGGCGTCCCGGGAGAAAAGAACATGAAAAGGCGCTGAGTGCTCTTGAGAAGGTTGATATGCTAGAGTTTGCCCAGAGGCAGATAAGCCAGCTCTCAGGGGGACAGCAGCAGAGGGTCTTTCTCGCCAGAGCCCTTGTACAGAGCGCCTCGGTTTATCTGCTTGATGAGCCTTTTCAGGGAGTTGACGCCACTACGGAAAAAGCAATAGTCAGTATACTCAAAGAGCTTGTCAACGGGGGGAAAACGGTGCTTGCGGTTCATCACGATCTTAACACCGTTTCTGAATACTACGAGCGGATTGCTATTCTAAACGTCGGGCTTGTGGCTTCGGGAAAAGTGGATGAGGTCTTCAATTCTGAGAATCTCAAGAGGGCTTACGGAGGCAAGACTTCCTTTTTTCCTGAAAGAAAATCGGCCAGAAGGGCAGTCTGATGCTGGACTTTGCGGTTGAGCTTTTCTCTGACTATACCGCCAGGACCATTATTCTGGGAGCGGCTTCTCTGGGGATTGTAAGCGGTGTGGTCGGCTCGTACGCGGTGCTCAGAAAACAAAGCCTCGTGGGCGACGTCATGTCACACGCGGCGCTTCCCGGGATAGTGATTGCTTTCCTAATAATGGGGGTCAAGGAGCAGCTGCCGATCTTTATCGGGGCCGCGCTCTCCGCCATTCTGGCGGTTTTTGTAATCAATCTCGTTACGGGCAACTCAAGAGTAAAAACTGACAGCGCAATGGGGATGGCGCTTTCGGTTTTTTTCGGGCTGGGGCTTGTTCTTCTTACCTACGCGCAGAGAATGCCCAACGCCAACCAGGCGGGGCTGGATAAGTTTCTTTTCGGTCAGGCTGAGGCGCTTGTTGAAAAAGACGTTCTGATTATAGGTCTTACGGGCTTTTTCGCCCTTTTGGTAGTGGGGCTTTTCTGGAAGGAGCTCAAGCTCCTTTGCTTCGACCCGGATTTCGGCGGAACAATGGGTTTTTCAATGAAATCTATGGATATGCTAGTTACGGTCGTAATAGTTTCGGCGATAGTAATCGGGCTCCAGACAGTAGGGGTCGTGCTTATGAGTTCAATGCTCATCACCCCAGCGGTTGCGGCCAGGCAGTGGACCGGAAATATGGGCTCGATGGTGATTCTCGCGGCTCTTATAGCCGCTGTTTCCGGTATGACGGGTGTTGCGCTCAGTGCCGGGTTTGAGAACGTGCCGACGGGACCCGCGGTTATAGTTTGCGTGAGCGTTATCGCTTTTTTTTCGGTTCTTTTCTCCCCGAACGGGTTCTTCACACTGAGATTCAAAGACGCGAGAAGCAGAAGGGAAATAAAAAAGGATTACGTCTTAAAAGTCCTGCACGATCTTGCCCTTGAACATGACGACCCCGGCTACGCGCATTCTGAGAGACTGCTTGCACTTGGAAGCGAAAAGGGGTTTAACGTTAAAAAAAGTCTCTGGGAACTGCAGACGGCGGGATACGTGGAGAAGGCGGGAGAGGAGAACTGGCGTCTTACCTCAAACGGTATTCGCGAGGTTCGAAAGTTTTCCCCGGTGGAGAAGGACAGATGAGCCCACATCAGTTGGATATACAGCTCGTCGCCATCATAGTTGCGGCTTCATGCTCCATACCCGGGGCGTTTCTTGTTCTCAGAAGAATGTCCATGATGGCTGACGCGATCAGCCATTCTATTCTGCTTGGCATAATACTCGCTTTTTTCCTCGTAAAGGATCTGTCTTCGCCGTTTCTCATAATAGGTGCCGCCGCCAGCGGAGTGCTCGCGGTTTCGCTTATAGAGGCGGTTAACCGCTCAAAGCTGGTGAAAAAAGATGCGTCCATAGGGATTGTCTTCCCGTTTCTTTTCAGTGTGGCGGTCATACTGCTCTCAAAATACGCGCGAAACGTTCATATCGATATCCACTCGGTGCTTCTCGGAGAAATCGCTTTTGCACCTTTTGACCGGTTCATTGTTTCGGGAATGGATCTCGGACCCAGATCGGCTTACGTAATGGGCTCGATTCTTCTTTTGAACCTGTTTTTCATCTCTTTTTTCTACAAGGAGCTCAAGGTGTCTACCTTTGATGAGAGCTTCGCGTCGTCAATAGGTTTCCGTCCCCGGCTAATGCACTATCTGCTTATGGCGGTTGTGTCGTTTACCTGCGTGGGAGCGTTTGACGCCGTGGGCTCGATACTGGTTATAGCGCTTATAGTAATTCCGCCGTGCTGCGCCTATCTCCTTACGGATTCGCTTTTCAGGATGATTTTCCTGAGCGTGATCTTCGGTATCTCGGCAGCTGTTTCCGGATTCTGGGTTGCCAACTGGCTTGACGTGAACATAGCGGGTTCGATGGCTTTTGTATGCGGGGTGTTTTTCTTCGCGGTTTTTCTTTTCTC
>JAKZRS010000031.1:0-13046 GCA_047518015.1 Thermodesulfobacteriota bacterium
GTCCTCACCATCTGCAAATACCTCGTCTGATTCATCAACATCTCCTCCTTCTCCAGAGGAGATAAGTCTAGTCAAATACTCTTCTGCTAAACCGGACAACTCACGTACTCAAAAACCGGACAGATAACGTACTCTCTACAGGCAATTCACCTTCACTTGAAACTTTAGTTGCTTTGTGTTACGATAGCCATTCGATAGGTTTTGGTGTTTTGTAAGTTCTCGCAGTGGCTGCAATTAACGTGGAACCCTAATTGTGGCGTGGACAGTGATCCTGCCCATTGTGAGAATTAAAGTTAAGCATCCCACGCCGGAAGGGAACTTAATGAGGAAATTTTTCAGCAAAAACCAGCTGTTTCTGTCCTTTGTTCTCATAATTGGGTTAATCCATCTGCTACCCATCGCTTTTGATCTGGCGAAGAGAGAAACCAACTACACCACAAAACTAATGCTTAGCGTTAACTATGGTTCTGGTGCTTTCGCCAACCATGTCAAGGATGGCGTAAGACACTATTGGGGCCATTATATCGATCTTGTGGATACAAGCATTGAAAACTCCCACCTCAAAACACAACTACAGGAAATGGAAGCGCAGAACCTGATGCTAACGGAAATCAGACTTGAGAATGAAAGGCTAAGAAGCCTTCTTAACTATAAAAACTCTTTTGAAGGAGAAATGGTGGGGGCGAAAGTTATAGGGAGCAACCCTTCAGTCGTAGGCCCAGGCTTCCTTATAATAGACAAAGGATTGTCTTCCGGAATAAAAAAAGGGTTCCCGGTGCTGAACAACGTCAGGGCTATCGGAACTGTACACTCGGTAAGTGAAAGAACCTCCCTGGTGATGCTGATGACAAACCCCTCAAGCGTAGCTGACGCGATTGTACAAAGGAGTCGCGCACGGGGCATAGTAACCGGAGCAGGAAACCATTATGTTATGAAGTACATTGAGCAAGAGGACGATATTACAGTCGGAGACAAGATCATATCATCCGGAAAAGACAATGTTTTCCCGAAGAATATTGTTATAGGAACTGTAATAAGAGTTGAGCCGGACAGAGGACTTCAAAGAGCCATAATAAAACCGGAAATCGATGTGAGCAGAGTTGAAGAGGTGCTCATACATCTTAATTAACACTCTGTCAGCTGGATCCAGCTGAAATAAAATGAGAATAAACTTCTCTTTTTTTTTCTACCTCTTTTGCTCTTTTCTCTTCATTATTATCCAGACATCAGTCATCCCCACGTCTTCCCTGGGCAAATTCACCCCTGATCTGAACCTGATCATAATAATCTGCCTGGCAATAAGAGCCGAAATGCCTTATCCGTTCACACTTGCCATGCTAAACGGGTTTTTAATGGATGTTTTTTCGACCGGAGCTTGGGGACTTCATACTCTTACTAGATTCGCCGTGTTCCTAGCGCTGCGAGTCAGCATGCACAACCTTAATTACGACCGCAACCACCCCTTCTTCCTGTCTCTGGCATTTTTTATAGGGACTTTGTTCATGCACTTGCTGCTAATGATGCTGTTTCTGTTGAAGCAGGACAGTGGACAAGCAGTATTTCTCAGTTTTGAGCTAGCACTCTATCAGGCTATCATTAACACAGCAGTTGGTGTTCCAATGATAATCCTTCTGAGAAAACTGGATGGAATTACTAAAACATAGACTCATAATAGCCTTCTCTTTGCCTATGCTGATTTTTGCTATCTTCTCGGCAAGGCTGTTTTATCTCCAGATATACAAGGGTGAGGAATACAGAGGGTTTTCGGAAAGAAACGTCCTGAGGGTAGTTGAGCTTCCCGCACCCAGAGGACGAGTTTTTGACAGAAACGGCGAGAAAATCCTCTATAACAAACCGTCTTTTAACATACGGGTATTTCCGAAAGAAATAACTGATGTCGAGAAGCTCGCGGAGAAGCTCGCGGAGATAATAAACACTCCAGAGGAAGAACTTCTGAAAAAACTTCGCACAATAGCGAGCCTAAAGAGTTTCTACCCCGTTACCATCGCCAGGGAAATAAGCAGGGAGGAACTCCTTCTGGTTGAAAAAAATAAAGAAGCGTTAAAAGGCATATTTCTGGAATTGGGGCATAAGAGGTTCTATCCACATGGCGAAGCTGCCGCCGTACTTCTTGGATACACAGGAATCGCCAATGCGAAAGAAATAAAAGCCCACCGTCGAATCAAGGCGGGAAACAAAATTGGAAAAATGGGCGTGGAAAAGGTCTTCGACAAAGAACTCAGAGGAATAAACGGCCTTAAATACCTCATGGTAGATGCACACGGAAGGGTGATCTCCGACTCTTTTTCTGCATCGTTGCCGCGGATACGCAAGAATAAAGAAATGGTCCAAGGAAAAGACCTTCATCTCACTATTGACGCGGAATTGCAGAAGGTCGCCAATGACGCTTTGGGTGATGAGAAAGGAGCCGTAGTCGCAATGGACGTAAGAAATGGAGAAATCCTGGCAATGGTAAGCCGTCCGTCTTATCGCCCCGAGCATATATCAGAAGGATTCTCGCCCGGGAAATCAAAAAAAAGAAAGAAAAAAGACTCTTTCTCCCTTCTTAACCGCTCAACCCAGGGAACCTATCCGCCTGGATCAGTACTCAAAATAATCACGGCTTTTGCATTGTTGGAGGAAAAAACAGTTGATCCGAAGTCGTCCGTATACTGCCCGGGTTATTATTTAATAAACGGAAAACGTTTTAACTGCTGGCGCAAAGAAGGTCACGGCCATATGAATCTCCACAGAGCTATTGTCGAATCGTGTGACGTATATTTTTACAAACTCTCCTTGAAACTCGGAGTCGACGGGCTTTACCCGTACCTGAAGAAGTTCGGATTGGGTGAAAGAACCGGAATAGCCCTGCCCGAGAAACGGGGAGTGAGTCCGTCCAGGGCATGGAAAAGAAAACACTTGAAAGAACCTTGGTACACCGGTGAAACCGTGATGTTGGCAATAGGGCAGGGATACGTGACCGCAACCCCTCTTCAGATAAACATTATGACCACCGCAATAGCGAACGGAGGCAGTATAGTCAGACCAAAGATAGTAAAAGCAGACGAAAAAGCACCGCCACGGATAGCCGGGGTGGTTCAGAACCTTGACGGAAAATCGGTATCTTTTCTGAAAAAAGCGCTCCATGATGCTGTAAACGCACACCGGGGTACCGGGGTTTATGCAAGATCAAAAATCACGCCCATCTCGGGCAA
Organism: Thermodesulfobacteriota bacterium; assembly: GCA_047518015.1. Classification (GTDB taxonomy): domain Bacteria; phylum Desulfobacterota_D; class UBA1144; order Nemesobacterales; family Nemesobacteraceae; genus Nemesobacter. The sequence continues at coordinate 3,216 of JAKZRS010000031.1, forward strand.
GACCGGAACAGCACAGGTTGTTTCCGCAAAAACTGAGTCAACTAAGAAACGGTTCAAGGACCACGCCTGGTTTACCTCTTATGCGCCGTCGGATTCAGCGGAGATATCCGTAACCGTTCTTGTTGAAAACGGAGGTAGTGGAGGCGTGACAGCAGCTCCAATAGCAAAAAAAATTATTGAGACCTATTTCAGACTTAAGGAGGAACGAAGAATTGCCAAATCTGAGTAAATCCTCTTGGATATTACTGCTGACTACTTTGTTGTGCACAGCCGGACTCGTCAATCTCTACAGCATCTCTCAATTAACCGGCTTGGGTGCATTTAAGAAACAACTCATATGGGTCTTGGGGGGACTGGCAACTATGGCAGTTATAAGTCGCCTAAAACCTCTGACGCTGAAAAGACACTCGTTCACCTTCTACGTACTTTTCCTTGTGCTGTTGGCGTTGATCTTCGTGTTCGGAAAAACGGTATCGGGGTCCAGAAGCTGGTTTCAGATAGGCCCAGCATCTATTCAGCCCTCTGAGTTTATTAAAATCGGGATAATAATGGTGCTTGCCAATTACTACGCAAGTGATGTGGTGGCAAAGGAAGATTACAATTCAGTGGATCTTTTTAAACCTATAGCTTTTCTGTTTATCCCGATTGTGGCGGTCATTGCTCAGCCCGACATGGGAACTGCGGTAACCATACTTCTTATAGGTTCAAGCATTATTCTATTTCTGGGAATCAGTAAAAAGACTCTGCTGAAAATGATAATTATAGCATTGATATCCGTTGTGCCGATCTGGCATCTTCTGATCAAGGACTACCAGAAGGAGAGGATATATTCCTTTATGGACACTTCTTCTGACCCTCTTGGGATAAGCTACAACTCGATCCAGTCCCAGATTGCCATAGGCTCCGGCATGGGTTATGGAAAAGGTTTTTCTCTCGGTTCACAGTCCAACTTGAATTTTCTTCCTGCTCATCATACGGATTTCGCATTTTCTGTGATTGCCGAAGAGTGGGGATTTCGCGGTTCGGTATTCATCCTCCTTTTGTATTTCTCGATAATTCTTTTTATTCTCAGCATCGCAACATCCCTAGAAGATCGCTTTGCGATGATCGCATGCTTTGGAATCGCAGCGATGTTCTTCTGGCACGCTGTGATAAACATCGCTATGGTTACGGGACTTATGCCGATCATCGGCACTCCTCTTTTTTTCATCAGTTACGGCGGTTCGTCAACCCTGACGGCCTTCATAGGAATCGGTATCGTTCTTTGCCTGAGAAGAAAATAAATAGAGTTCGAGAGTCCAAATAAGCGCAAAGGAAACGAATTCTTGACAGAGAATTAACATCGGATACAATCTACGCCGGTTTCGGGCAGGGAAAGAGAAAAACTCTCTTCTCTTAGGCCTTAAAACATTTTTCATTTAAAAAAACAGTCAGAAAACGGCTCCTTTCATGCAAAGGTTCTTCTTTTTTCTCAGTGTTATGTTTATCTCAAGCACTCTTCCGGTTCTTTATACGTCAGACGCTCACGCACTTTCGAACGTAAAGGATGTAGAAGAAATCGGTTTTGACGAAAAACTTGCGTCCGCCATCGATCTTGACACGGAATTTCGCGGAGAGAGTGGAAAAACAGTAAGTATCTCCTCTTTTTTCGGACAAAAAAAACCGGTGGTTCTAAGTCTTGCCTATTTCACATGCCCAAGACTCTGCCTTCTTGCGACGGACGGAGTTCTCGAAGTTATAAACCAGTTGGATTCCTTCAGACCGGGCAAGGACTACACCGTAGTTACCGTGAGTTTTGACCCCGAGGAATCTCCCGAGGTTATCGGGGCAAAGGCCGCAAGATACAAAAAAGCACTTGCAGGCGGGGAGGCGGAAGCCAGAGACTGGCACTTTCTCACAGCGACGGCGGAAAACATACTTAGGCTTACTGATTCGGTGGGATTCCGATTCAAGAAAGACGGTGAGGAGTTCGCTCATGCTTCAGGAATAGTGATACTCACGCCGGAGGGGGGAATTTCGCGATACCTCTACGGAGTTCAGCACGACCCCCGTAATTTCAAGTTGTCGCTGATAGAGGCTTCAGAGGGTAAAATAGGTTCCTCAAAGCTGCTTAATAAAGTGCTTATGTTTTGTTATCAGTTTGACCCTGTCGGAAAGAGATACGCACTAGCTGCCCTTAATGTCGTCAAGGCGGGGGGAATGGTAACCCTCACGGTTCTCGTAGCGTTTCTCTGCTTCATGTGGAAAAGAGAAAGGAAAATCTTTTAATCATTTGCGGAGGTTTTAAATCATAAATGTCCACCTGGATACCGGAATCAGCTTCTAATCTCGCCGCAAGCGTTGATAACTTAACTCTGTTCATAACAATCGTATCAGTATTTTTCTTTGTCCTGATTTCCGCGGTACTCGTTGGTTTTGCAATCAAGTACAGGAGAAAAAGCGAGGACCAGGAAACCGCTTACATAACTCACAACCAACTCATTGAAACTATCTGGACTATAATCCCTACAATACTTCTTATGGTTATCTTTGTGTGGGGATGGGTAGCCTTCAAGGAACTTCGCAATCCGCCCGCAGAAGCAATTGAAGTTAACGTTGTGGCAAGGCAGTGGCTTTGGGAATTTGAGTATTTCACCGGAAAAAAATCGCTGAACGAACTGTTCGTGCAGCAGAACAAACCCGTAAGACTCATAATGAGGTCAGAAGACGTTATTCACAGCTTCTTCGTTCCGCAGTTCCGGGTAAAGCAGGACATTCTTCCGGGCAGCTACACACAGCTTTGGTTCACCCCGACCAAGGTCGGAACCTTCGACCTTCTATGTGCGGAATACTGCGGTTCCGGGCACTCGAAAATGCTTGCGAAAGTAAATGTCCTGAGTCCTGAATCATTTGCAAGATGGGAAAAAAGAGACGAGTTTGAAGACGGAGCCGCCGTGGCGGCAATCAGCACATCTCCTGCTGAGAGAGGAAAAGACCTATATTCCCAGAGAGGTTGTCTTGCCTGTCACAGCATAGACGGCAAAGAGGTTATAGGACCTACTTTCAAAAATCTTTACGGAAGAACGGAAACTCTTGAAGATGGTTCCTCGGTTCTTGTGGATGAGAACTATCTCAGGGAATCAATTTATGAACCTCAGGCGAAAATGGTAAAGGGCTATCCGCCCAGCATGCCCTCATTCAAGGGTATATTGCCTGAGGATGAAGTAACCGCTCTTATCGAGTATATAAAAACGTTGAAGTAGGAGATATCAAAGGAGAAGAAGATGGCAAACGGAGTCATGACGCAAACCCAGCATGTATCGTTTTTAGCTGAAAAAGGTTTTAAGTCGTGGATTTTAACAACGGATCACAAGCGCATCGGGATCCTTTACCTCATTACGATCTCGTTTTTCTTCATGATCGCCGGTCTAATGGCTCTTGGAATGAGATACGAGCTTATGACTCCAGAGCTTGACTTTTTCAGAACCCCGACGGAGTACAACGTAGCGTTCACTCTTCATGGCTCCCTCATGGTTTTCTTTTTTATCGTTCCGGGGATAGCGGCGAGCTTCGGCAATTTTCTGATACCGCTTATGATCGGGGCCAGGGACGTGGCATTTCCCAGAATCAACCTGCTGAGTTTCTGGATATATCTTGTCGGAACGGCAATACTGCTTTCCGCGCTTTTGCAGCCGGCCGATACGGGCTGGACGTTCTACACTCCCTACAGCATTCAGACGGGTACCAAGGTAATACTGATAACTCTGGGGGTCTTCGTGCTCGGATTCTCGTCGATTCTCACCGGAATGAATTTCATAGTGACAATACACAAGCTCCGGGCACCCGGAATGACCTGGGATAGGCTGCCGCTTTTCATATGGGCTTCCTACGCAACCGCAATACTGCAGTTGCTCGCAACGCCGGTTGTGGGAATCACACTTCTTCTGCTGATAGCAGAGAGGACTTTTGACATAGGCTTTTTCGATCCGGCCAAGGGAGGAGACCCGATACTTTTCCAGAACTTCTTCTGGTTTTATTCCCATCCAGCTGTCTACATAATGGTTATTCCGGCCTTTGGAATCATCTCGGAGATAATCCCTGTTTTCGCCAGAAAGCCGATTTTCGGATACAAGGCAATCGCGTATTCAAGCTTCGCGATAGCCATAATAAGCTTTTTTGTCTGGGCGCATCACATGTTCGTAAGCGGCATATCGGAAACGGCGGCGGCGATATTCTCCTTTCTGACGATGCTGGTAGCCATTCCAACGGCCATAAAGGTGTTTAACTGGACCGCCACACTGTACAAGGGGTCAATAGAGTTTCACTCATCGATGCTCTACGCGATGTCATTCATAGTCCTTTTCACGGTTGGAGGGCTGACCGGAGTTTATCTGGGTGCTCTGGCCGTTGACGTACATCTGCACGACACTTACTTCATAGTAGCTCACATGCATTACGTCATGATAGGAGGAACGGTGATGGGATTTTTTGGCGCCCTTCACTTCTGGTACCAGAAATGGTTCGGAAAGGTATTCAATGAACTGATTGCTAAAGCCGCCTGGTTTCTGATTTTTGTAGGATTCAACGTAACGTTTTTCCCGCAGTTTTTCATGGGATATCAGGGAATGCCCAGAAGATACGCGACCTACCCTGTCGAGTACGTATCCTATCATTCGCTTTCAACTTACGGATCATGGATACTCGGGCTCGGGATTTTAATAATGACTGTGAACCTGCTCTTGCCGCTTATGAGAAAAGGGCAACCCGAATCGTCAAACCCTTACGGTTCCCTCTCTTTAGAGTGGCAGGTTCCTTCACCGCCGCCCCACGAGAACTTTAAAGAAATACCGACTGTAACTGACTGGACTTACGCTTACGGAAAAAAATAGATCGGAGGCTAACGCAAAAAATGAGTAGTACAGCAGAACACGCCGAAAGCCACGCGCACGGACATGGACTCGGGGAAACCGTAACGCACAACGCGGCGAAATTCGGGATGTGGCTTTTCCTGGGAACGGAAATTCTTCTTTTCGGGGGACTTTTCGCGACGTACGCGCTTTTCAGGGCCAAGTACCCGGATCTTTTTCACGAGTCCCACAAGGAACTCGATGTTACTCTGGGTGCCACAAACACCATAGTGCTCATCTTCAGCAGTTTCACCATGGCTTTGGCAGTATCAGCCTCGCAGAAAAGAAACAGAAAATGGCTTATAATACTCCTTGCTGTAACCTTCATATGCGGAGCGGCTTTCACGGTAAACAAATATTTTGAGTACAGCGCCAAGTTCCATCATCATATATTCCCCGAAACGAACATATTCTTCGCCCTTTACTTCATGATGACCGGACTCCACATGATCCACGTGTTTGTCGGAATGGGTATAATCCTGGCCCTGATAATAATGGCCAGACAGGGAAGATTCGCAGAAGGAAGAAGGTATACACCGGTTGAGGTCGGAGGGCTTTACTGGCATCTGGTTGACCTGATCTGGATATACCTGTTTCCGCTGTTGTATTTAATCGGGTAACCGGAGAAATAAAATGAGCGCACACAACCACACTGAAGAACATCACACGGGTCTGCGGGTATACGTCGCGGTATGTCTGGCACTGTTCGTTCTTACGGGAATCACAGTGTATACCGCGGGATTTGATTTCGGCGATCTCAACATAGTCATCGCCATGGTGATAGCATCGATAAAGGCATCAATTGTCGCTCTTTATTTCATGCATCTAAAATTTGAGGACAGGATCATATGGATATACGCTCTTTACCCGCTGTTTCTGCTTTTCCTTCTTATCGGCTTCACCCTAATGGAAACCTTCACAAGGGTGCCGGTAATAAAGTAGTCATACAAAAACAGGCATGCTTGCAAAGACCGCTCTAGCACTTCTGTTCATACTTCTTATATGGGGAAATGCGGTATCGGGACTCAAGGCAGGACTAGCCTGTCCCGACTGGCCGCTTTGTCACGGCCAGGTAATCCCGCCTTTCAGATGGGATATCTACGTCGAATTCTCCCATCGCGTAATAGGTGGCATAACGTCCGTAGTGCTTTTTATCTTATGTTACAGAAGATTTCGCACGTACAAAAAGAATTACAGGATACTTCCACTGCTGGTAGCAACTCTTCTTTTATTTCAAATAGTGCTCGGGGGGATAGTGGTTCTTGCCAAACTTCCCGTGAACCTCACGACGATTCATTTCACAAACGCTATCATAATCTTTTCGATTACTTTTTACCTGGTCTACTTTGACGGTGTCAGGAGAAGACCCGATTTCTGTTTTTCGGGACCAGCCGGGCTTTTTTTCGCGCTTTTCCTGCTTGTATTTATCCAAGCCTCTCTGGGAGCTTACGTAAGGCATCTGGAAGCGGGACTCGCGTGCCCTGATTTCCCCACCTGTCTCGGCTACTGGGTCCCGCCTGAACTCTCGGGGAAGGTGCTGGCGCACTTTATGCACAGGTCGGTTGCTTACCTGCTCACGGCGGTATTTATCTGCGTACTGTGTCTCTCCAGAAGATCCCAAACACTTAAAGAAGCTCGAAAAAACATGTCCTGGGCGGTTACCCTGCTTTTTCTCCAGATCGGACTTGGAATTGCAGTCGTAACCTCAAAGCTTGTCTTTTACGTCACCGCCCTTCATCTCGCAATCGGTCTTCTGATACTTTCCCTCTGCCTTCTCACCTGGTTCGGGTATATAAGTAAGACCACTGTCGCCCAAAAAACACGCTAACAATGAATGAAATGGAGAAAAAATCTATGGGGAATATGGCGGTTTCTGCCATTATTCTCTCCAAGCCCGGAATAATCATAAGCGTGGCATTTACAGGCCTTGCCGGGATGGTGGTAGCCAACCGCGCCCTTCCCTCCGGACAGGCGGTTTTTCTTTGCGTCATCTCCCTTCTTCTAAGCGCCGGAGGAGCAGCAATTCTGAACAACCTGCTCGACAAGAAAATTGACAGACAAATGACTCGCCTCAACAAAAGGGTGGAAGCCCTGAGGACTCTCGGAGACCGAAACGCTTGGGTAATCTCAATACTGATGATGGTCGTGGCTCTTGCTGTCTCTTTTTCTTACTTCAATTACGTAACCACGGCGCTTATTCTCCTAGCTATTCTTAGCTACACGCTCATTTACACCCTTTTTCTCAAAAGAACTTCCCCTTTCGGCACCATCCTCGGGGGAATCCCGGGCGCCCTTCCGGTGCTCATAGGGTACACCGCCATAAAACCCGTTCCGCAATTCGACGCGATAATCGTATTTGTATTCATGATGCTCTGGCAGCCTCCCCACTTCTGGGTGCTCGCCCAGAAATACAGGAAGGATTATGAAAAAGCCGGGATAAACGTCCTCCCGGTCGCTCTGGGCACAAAGTACACGAACATGCTGATACTTATCTATTCCCTTTCCCTGATACCCCTGACTTTCATACTTTGGCTTACGGGAACAAACACCGTCTATTTCGCGGCTTTCGCGGCAATATGCGGGATATATTTTAATTACTTGGTAGTAAAGAGTGTCCTCGGCAACCGTGGTTACGGAAAGGCTTTCTCAGCCTCTATCATCTACATGCTTCTCATAATGCTCGGGATAGTGATTGACATACTGGTTAAGTCTCTGTCCCCCGTGGAGAGGGTCATCGGGAATTTTCTGTAGCAACCGAAGGCAGAAGCTCTTTGAGTTCCTCAAGCGGCCGTGAGAGGGTAAGGATCGCCTCTTTCCAGAAATCTTTACTCGTTATATCGTCCCCGATGGATCTTTTCACGGCCCCCTCTGCGTCGTCTGAACCAGTGAGCGTGAGAAATTCTTCGTAAACGGGAATAAACTCTTCCCCGTGCTGTTCGAATTTCTCGAAAAGCGCCCTGCTCAGCAGGTAGCCGAAGGTATAGGGGAAATTATAGAAACTGACGCCGGTTATGTAGAAATGAAGCTTTGACGCCCAGAAAAACGGATCGTATTCCAAGAGCACGTCTCCAAAAATTTCCTTCTGGGTCTCAGTCATAAGTTCCTTCAGCTCGCTCACGGTCAGTTCCCCTTCGGCGCGCCGCTCGTAGAGCTTTTTCTCAAACTCATACCTTACGGGGATGTCCAGAAGATATATGGCCCCGTGATTTACTTCCGCGTCCCTAACAAGCACTTTGTCTTCAACGCTTGTTGAAGGGTCGCGCAACAGTCCATCGGCAAGCAGCATTTCCCCGAAAGTCGAAGCGGTTTCGGCAAGCGTCATAGGATAAAACTGAGCATAGGGACGCAGGTCTCTCATCACGTGAGAATGGAAAGCATGGCCCGCCTCGTGGGCAAGGGTAAGTATGTCGCCCACCCCGGCGTTATAAGTCATGAATATCCTTGACTCTCCGGTAAGAAGAGAGCCCGTGCAGAAACCTCCGGGTCTTTTTCCATCCCTTACTTCCCAGTCTATCCATTCACTTCGGCATACATGCTCAAAAAACTTGCCGAGGCGCGGATAAGCCGCGGAAAAAGAATCAGAAACCATGGATTTCGCCCCGCTCCAGTCGACCCCACCTGTTTTCCCCAGATTCATAGGAGCGCCCAGATCATACCAGGACACCCCATCAAGCCCAAGTGTCTCGGCCTTAAGTCTCAGGATGCTTCTTGGAAGCTCGACTGTTTCCCTTATAGCTTCCATCATTGAATCCAGAGTCTGTCTCGAGATCGCCGCGTCAAAAAGCGCGACATCGAGAAAATGATCAATCTCCCTGTGCCTGTAAAGCGTATGTCTGGTTCCAGAGATGGCATTTATGGCCCCTGCGGCTATGTCTTCAAAACCCTCCCAGGCAGCGTTGCCACCAGAAAAAGCAGCTTTCCTTATCTCCCTCTGAGGACTTTCCATAAGCGACCTTCTCTGGGACATGGGAAGCCTTTTTTTGGTCCCGTCGGGGTAAACCATCTCAAACGTCATCTTAGAAGAGACGGTATCGTAGATCCTCCCCCATGCGCTTATCCCATCAACTCCCAGTTCAGAAGCCAGAATTTCCTTCGGAGCGGACATGGTGAACCGGGAATTTCGCCAGACGCGCCTTACGTAATAGGAAGCCGACTCAATATCCAGAAAAGAAATAAACTCGGAAAGCAAATCTTCATCGGCATCCCGAAGCGCTCTTTGCAACTGAATCTCAAGTTTCTCAAGATCCGAGCCGAGAAGGGAAATCGCCGCTTCCTCGCGCAGGTAATCCTCCCGGTTAGAATCCGAAGCAGAAAGACATCCCACGTAAGAACGTATATGGGAATATCCGCTTATAAGATTCTCCGTTTCCAGAAGAACCTCTTTCCAGAACTCAAGGTTTTCCCCGCAAAGAGGATCAGAAGCCGAAGCCTTCCCATCGAGACTTTTTATGCCGTCGGAGAGATTCTCTTTGAACTCTTTGTACTGAACTCCCTGAAATTCGGGAAAATAAGAAGTGAGGTCCCAGTTCATATCGGTATTTTCGCGCCACATCAACAGCGGCAAGCTTTTGGATGTAATCGCTCCTTAAGACCAGAAATAATACAGTAAAATTTCCTAATTGGAACAGACCGGGTTCCTGCCGCAAGACTGTTTCTCACTATTGCTCAGGCAAGGCTGACGGAAGCTACAAGAAACTTCTTGGCAAATTGGCAAGAACCGGGCTTCTTATCATAGATGACTGGGGACTTGAGAAGATGAACACATCCCAGAGATACGATCTGATGGAGATGATGGATGACCGTTACGGAGAGAATTCTACTGTGATGATAAGCCAGCTTCCGGTGAGCGAGTGGCACGGCATTAGGGGACAACACTCTTGCGGATGCGATCCTTGACAGAATCGTTCACAACTCTGCAATCAGGCTAAATTAGGCTGTTAGTGGG
>JAKZRS010000032.1:0-19192 GCA_047518015.1 Thermodesulfobacteriota bacterium
TTGGGAAATTATAAAATTCCCCAAACTAGATCCTTAACCAGGGTGTTGCAGTTCAGAGTTGAATGGGCGTCATAAGAAACATACCGAAGCCGGTCGTAGCGGCGGTAAGGGGTTACGCCATAGGCGGGGGAAACATACTGCAGTTCATGTGCGATCTCACGATCGCTTCTGAGGATTCTATCTTCGGGCAAGTGGGGCCGAAGGTCGGAAGCGTTGATCCGGGCTTCGGAACGGCTTATCTCTCAAGGCTGATCGGGGAGAGAAAAGCCAGGGAGCTGTGGTATCTCTGCAGGCAGTACTCGGCCAAAGAAGCACTTGATATGGGGCTTGTAAACAGGGTCGTTCCCACAGAGGAACTTGACTCAGAGGTCGAGCGCTGGTGCGAGGAGCTGCTCTTAAAAAGCCCGACGGCTCTTAAGCTTGCAAAGTACTCCTTTAACTCAGAAACCGACGGTCTTTTCGGAATCTCAAGCATGGGCAAGGCTTCTCTCGATCTTTTCAAGACTACCGCGGAAGCCGCGGAGGGAACCGAGGCGTTTACAGAGAAAAGGCCGCCTGATTTCTCGCCCTACAGAAAGTAGTTCGTGCCGTCGACTCCGCAACCATTCCCGGCGCTTGAATTATCAAAACTTTACTCTATAATACAGGGTTTTATATTTTGAGGTTCGCCATGGAAATGCAGGACGCAAAAATATTCAGCGGCACGTCAAATCACCCCCTGTTTGAGGACGTGTGCAATTATCTCGAGGTTTCTCCCGGGGAGATGGAGATAAACCGTTTCAGCGACGGGGAGATATTCGTTGACATAAGGGAAAGCGTAAGAGGATCAAACGTGTTTCTCATACAGTCCACTTGTCCTCCCGTAAACGAGAACATTATGGAGCTTCTCGTGATAATAGACGCGCTCAAGCGGGCCTCGGCGAGAGTCATAACCGCCGTCATACCGTATTACGGATACGCAAGGCAGGACCGCAAAGTCCAGCCCCGCGCCCCGATAAGCGCCAAGCTGGCCGCGGATCTCATAGTCGTGGCGGGAGCGAACAAGATAGTGACCATGGACCTTCACGCCGGCCAGATACAGGGATTTTTCGACGTTCCGGTGACCCACCTCTACGCCGCGCCCGTGATAACCAACTACCTGCGGGGAAAATACCGTGACGGCGAAACCGTAGTGGTTTCTCCCGACGCTGGAGGGGTTGAGAGGGCAACGGAGTTCGCAAACAGAACACACTCAGAAATCGCCATCTGCTATAAGAGAAGGCCCGCGCCCAACGTCGCGCGGATAAGCAACATAATCGGCGATGTGGAAGACAAGCACGCGATAATAGTAGACGATCTCGTTGACACGGCGGGAACCGCCACGGAGGCCGCTAAGGTGCTTCTTGAGAGGGGAGCGAAAAGCGTTTCGCTCTGCTGCACCCACGGCGTGCTGTCAGGACCCGCTCTTGACAGGATTAACAACTCGGACATTGACGAAGTAATAATCACGAATACCATCCCCCAGAAAAAAAACCAAGAACAAAGCGCGAAAATCACCGTGCTGAGTATCGCCGACCTAATCGGCGAAGCCATAAGGAGAACGGCGCTCGGGGAATCAATAAGCGCACTTTTCACTTAAACAACTCCAGGAGAAAAACATGGTACAGAGCTCACTGCGGGTAAAACCCAGAAAAAGAATAGGCAAAAGCGGAGCCAGGGAAGTAAGAAGGGAAGGTAACATACCGGCCATATTTTACGGGCAGGGAGAGGACCCGATGCCGCTTGTGGTACAGCCCGACGAACTTAAGCAGGCGCTTTCGAACAACGCCGGAATGAACACCGTTTTGGAACTCGAGATAGACGGTTCAGAGCCCCCGGCAAAGAAATTCTCGATGCTGGGGGAAGTCCAGAAAGATCCCCTTAAAAACAGGGTTATACATCTTGATTTCCTGGCCATCGACATGAAAAAAGACGTCAAGGTCAAGGTTCCGGTAAACACTCAGGGAAGGTCCGAGGGAGAAAGAAAAGGTGGCAAGCTCGAAAAACTGATGAGAACCATCGATCTTGAATGCCTGCCGGGCAATATTCCCGATTCAATAGAGATAGACGTGAGCAGTCTCAACATGGGAGATTTCGTGGACATAGCGAGCCTCACGCTCGGCGAGGGAGTAAAAACCCTTAGAGACGGGAGCGAAAAAGTCGTCCACGTGATCGTGGAGCGCTCAATAGAAGAAATTGAGGAAGCCGAAGAAGTGGAACAGGAACCCGAGGCCCAGGAATAAGTCACCGAATCCATGCGATATCTGATTGCCGGCCTGGGGAATCCCGGTTCCGCTTATGACAATACGAGACATAATATAGGGTTTCGCGCGGCGGAGCGCGCGGCGGAGCGCCTCGGCGCGAAGATCGGGAAGAAAAAATTCAGGAGCCTCTGCACAGAAGCGGTCTATTCGGATGAAAAACTGCTGATAATAAAACCCCAGACCTTTATGAACGCAAGCGGAGAAGCGCTTCGCGAAGCAAAGGAATTCTACAGGGTAGCGCTTGAGCAGATAATCGTGATTTACGATGAACTTGACCTCCCACTGGGAAACATAAGGGTAAACAGGGGCGGAGGCTCGGCCGGACACAACGGAATAAGATCCATAATAGCATCTCTGGGCTCCGGGGAATTCTGCAGGGTGAGAATCGGCATAGGAAAGCCTTTCGGGGGAGCAGAAGCCCGGAATTACGTCCTGTCCGGGTTCGCCGCGGATGAAAAGGAAGCGGCGGCTGAGGCAGTCGAAACCGCGGTCGAGGCAACACTTGAGATAATAAGCGCCGGAGTGGATTCGGCGATGAACAGGTTTAACAGTCGACTGAACTGAAAAAAACAATTCTCTACCAGGAGGAATTTACCAATGGGTGAAGTTATAGCGAGTAACCTAGGACTTGTGGGAGTCGCGGTAGGTCTTATCGTGCTCGTATACGCGTATTTTGTCTACAGGGGGATAAACAAGCTTCCCGAAGGCAATGATAAGATGAAGCAGATCGCCTCTGCGATTCACGAGGGAGCGATGGTGTTTTTGAAAAGGGAATACAGGATAATCGGTCTTTTCGCTGCGATTGTCTTCGTTTTGCTTTCGGTGTTTCTGGGAATTGAGACCGGAGCCGCTTATCTCGGCGGGGCGGTCTGTTCGCTCATAGCCGGATTCTGCGGCATGCAAGCGGCTACAAAGGCCAACGTGAGGACCGCTCAGGCAGCGGCGACCGAAGGACAGGGAAAAGCTCTTGAGGTGGCATTTATGGGCGGAAACGTGATGGGGCTCGCGGTCGCGGGGCTCGGTCTTCTGGGACTTTCAATCGTTTTTCTTCTGGGAGTTGATCTTCAGGCAAAACCCGAAGACGGTCCCCTTCTCACCGCGTTTCTAAAGGAATTCGGAGGAATGATAGGCGGATTCGCCATGGGGGCGAGCACCGTAGCTCTTTTCGCCAGGATAGGCGGAGGGATTTTCACCAAGGCGGCTGACGTCGGGGCCGACCTTGTCGGAAAGGTGGAAGCCGGGATACCCGAGGACGACCCAAGAAATCCGGCCACTATAGCCGACAACGTAGGAGATAACGTAGGAGACGTGGCGGGAATGGGCGCTGACCTTTTCGAATCCTACGTGGGAGCCGTAATCGCGACCGTAGTAATCGCTGTCAGCATCCCGGGAAACCAGCTCGCCTTGATGTCGATCCCGCTGATACTTATCATAGTTGGAAGCCTTTCCTCTCTTCTAGGATCCAAGGCGGTAGGGTGGTTAAGGGATGGAGAACCAAGCGCAGTGCTTGAAAGGTCCACCATATTCGCAGCGGTGGTATACTGCGCGATTTCCCTAGCGGCGCTTTACGGACTTGCGCAGGTGGAGAGCCTGTCCACAATGGGAAAACAGGGATACCTTAGCATATGGATCACTTCCATAGTGGGACTGCTCTCGGGAATACTGATCGGCAAGATTACCGAGCACTTCACTTCGGGACCTCCGATCAAGAAAATAGCCAGCGCTTCTGAGACGGGAGTTGCCACCAATATAATCGAAGGACTCGCGGTGGGAATGTACAGCACGATTTACCCGGTGGTTATAATCGCGGCGGCGATAGTGCTGTCTCACTGGCTCACAGGGCTTTACGGAATAGGAATAGCCGCGGTCAGCATGCTCGCAACGATAGGAATAACGATGTCGGTTGACGCCTACGGTCCGGTTGCGGATAACGCGGGCGGTATCGCGGAGATGTCGGAACTCGGCACGGACGTAAGAAAGATTACGGACAAGCTTGATTCTCTCGGCAACACGACCGCAGCCATAGGAAAAGGATTCGCCATCGGTTCCGCGGCCCTTTCCGCTCTCGCGCTTTTCGCCGCTTACACAAACGCCGTCGGGCTTTCTTCAATCGACATTACCCAGCCCAAGGTGGTGGCGGGAATGCTGATAGGCGGAACAATCCCGTTTCTCATAGGCGCCCTGACCATGGGTTCTGTAGGGAGATCGGCGCAGCAAATGGTGGAGGAAGTAAGAAGGCAGTTCAGGGAAATAACCGGACTTCTTGAAGGAACCGGCACCCCGGACTACGCAAGGTGCGTAAAGATAAGCACCGACGCTTCCCTAAAAGAAATGATACTTCCGGGCGTCATCGCCGTAGTGGCACCGCTAGTTATAGGTTTTGCCCTTGGAGAGGAAGCCCTTGGAGGTTTTCTCGCCGGCGCCGTTGTGGCGGGAGTCATGCTCGCGCTTATGATGGCCAACTCTGGCGGGGCGTGGGATAACGCGAAGAAATTCATAGAGGAAGGAAACCTGGGAGGAAAAGGCTCGGAGGCGCATAAAGCCGCCGTTGTCGGAGATACGATAGGGGATCCGTTTAAGGATACCTCGGGACCGGCGATGAATATTCTCATCAAGCTTATGTCCATAGTATCACTTGTCGTAGCTCCTCTCCTTATACTATAAAAGGACGATTGGTCTACGGGCGGGGCCGCGGCTCCGCCCGTATTTACACAGTTTCTGAAAATCAGTATAATATTCTTTTCTGTTGCTCCTGACTTCCAGACAATGACGTCAGGGGCCAAAGACCAAGACAGGAGGCAGTAAGCATGGCTATTGAGCCGAAGAAGTACGAAACGCTTTATCTAGTAAGGCCGGACATATCCCCCGAAGATCTTCTTACGATCCAGAACAGGGTCGAGCAGAGCGTAGCCGGAAACGGCGGGGAGATGATAAAATCCGAAAAATGGGCCGAAAAGGACCTCGCGTACAGAATAGAGAACTATACCAGAGGCACCTACTCCATAGCCGTTTACTCGGCTGACCCCAAGGCCGTAACGGACATAGAAAGATATTTTAACCTTTCGAAAAATAACGTTCTGCGGTTCATGACCGTAAAATACATCGAGGAACAGAAACCTGCGAGCGCCGCGGTGAGCACTCCTCCGCAGGCACCTCAGCAAGAGGATCAGAACGCTTTTCAGACCCCTTCGATATCAGAAGGGCAGCCGCAGGCGAGTGAAGGGCAGCCGCAGGCGAGTGAAGAGCAGCCGCAGGGAGGAAGCAAATCATGAGCAGAAGACCAATGGGTGGCGGCGGAAGGAAATTTTACTCACGCAGAAAGAAGCCTAGAGATCTTGCCAAGGAAGGCAAGCAGATAGATTACAAAGACACGGAACTTCTCTCGCAGTTCATAACCGAGAGAAAGAAGATACTGCCCAGGAGAAACACCGGGCTTTCCAAGCAGGAACAGAGAAAAGTGGCAATCGCAATAAAGAGAGCCCGTTTTATGGCCCTTTTGCCGTATACGGTAACTCACAAGTAATTCCCGGAGACCGCTTAACCGATACGCGGAGGTAAACAATGAAAGTAATTCTGATTTCCGACGTGGAAAACATAGGAAGCGTTGGAGACGTAAAAGACGTAAAAAACGGAATGGCGAGGAACTATCTTTTTCCCCGCAAGCTTGCGGTAAAGGCAACCGAATCGAACCTGAAGGCCTGGAAAACGAGAATAGAGACCATAGGACTGCGCAAGACCGAGATTCTTGAGAACGCCCAGGCGCTTGCGGAAAAACTCGAAGGTCTTGAAATCTCCATACCCGCCAAATCCGGGGAGGGAGACCGGCTGTTCGGATCGATTACTTCGCAGAACATTTCCGACGCGCTCGGGGAAAAAGGATTTGAAATCTCAAGAAGAGATATAGACCTTGACGGCACTATAAAAGCGCTTGGAACTTACTCGGTTGCGCTTAAGCTTCACACGGACGTAACCCCGCAGATAACCGTAAACGTCGTAAAGGAAGAGCAGTAGGAAGAAGCAGAGCCTTATTGACATTTTTTCGGAGGTAACCACCACATGTCAGACAGTTTAAAAACCCCGAAGTTCGCTCCGGTAGGAGAAAAAGAGGTAACCCGGGCCATAGTCGAGGGATTTTCGAAGGAATTTACCGAGTACATTACAAGTGACGTTATAATCGTCGGCGCGGGGCCAAGCGGGCTCGTTGCTGCAAAGGACATAGCGAAGAAAAAGTACAAAGTGCTGCTCGTTGAAAGAATGAACTACCTCGGAGGAGGTTTCTGGATCGGCGGATACCTGATGAACAAGGTCACTGTGCGCGCCCCGGGACAGACCGTTTTAGACGAGATTGAAGTGCCTTATGAAGAGGTCTCCGAAGGGCTTTTCGTCGCCGACGGCCCTTACGCCTGCTCAAAGCTGATAGCGACGGCGTGCGAAGCCGGGGCGAAAGTAAGGAACATGACGCTGTTTGACGATCTGGTTTACAGGGAGAACGGAAGGGTCGCGGGAATAGTAATCAACTGGACGCCTGTTGCGAACATGCCCAAGGAGATAACCTGCCTTGACCCCATTGCTCTAGAATCAAAACTGGTAATAGACGCCACAGGCCATGACGCCTACTGCATTTCGAGACTATCCCAGCAGGGTCTTTACAGAAAACTTCCGGGTCACGGATCTATGTGGGTCGAGAAATCAGAAGAAGCCCTTGTTGAATACACCGGAGAAATACACCCCGGCCTGCTTGCATGCGGAATGTCCGTTAACACCACTTTCGGGCTTCCGAGGATGGGACCCACTTTCGGAGGAATGCTGCTTTCGGGGAAAAAAGTGGCGCAGGTGGCGATAAACATACTTGATGAAATGGAATAGAGATCGTGGCGGGTTCCTGTTCTTCGTCGCCCGGCGAAGCGTCGCTTCTACTACCTTCTTGCTATCTTCCTTATCTCGCCCCTGCACTCGGCGCACACAGAGCCTGTGTACTGGATATCAAGAACTTCCTTTTGCCAGTGCGAATTAAAAAGCGCGCATCTGTCGTTCCCACAGAACTCCTTGCCTGAGAAATGATGCAGAAGAGGCTGAAGCACGTATGGGCCTGTTATCTTTGTTATCCTCTCGTCTTCGTAATCGACAAATTTTCCCTGGAACATCTCGTTAAGTTCTCCGGGGTCCCTTCCCGACTGGATAAACTCCGCCTTTAGAAAATAATACTCTCTGGGTCTTGCCGGGCCTTCCACGAGCCCCGACGTTGAAACGAAAGACGGAAACCCCGAGATGATAACCCTCGCGTGGTATCTTCGGGATCCGTAAGTGCCAAGCAGCCTGCCCGTAATAACCGCGTGAAAGCCGTTTTTCGCTAGTTCTCCGGGATGCTTTCTCAGAAAGAACCTCGAGAATGTTCTCTGAACCCAGAAACCGTCATAGAGTTCCTTTTCAAACGCCTCGGGTGGTAGGTGCGGTTGGAAGAAATCAACGGGCCTCTCAATGTCAAAAACCCTGGCCTTAACCAAGAGTGATTCAAGCTCGGCCCTCTCCTCGGCCCCGAGCGAGAGATAACTTAGGAAATCTCCGCGAAATTCCACCGAAAGACCCAGGTCCGAAAGATAATCCGTTACGCCTTCCATAACGAGAGATGGCGAAGGACTGTCGGAATAAAGATATACGGGGAACATCAGGAGGAAATATCCGAGCTTCTCGGGGCAGCGGGGGAGAACTCGGCTATGATCTCAATTTCTACCGGGGAGTCCATCGGAAGTCCGGAAACCCCCACTGCAACCCTTGCGTGGCGTCCGTTCTCTGAGAGTATGTCAGAGAAAAACTCAGAAGCGCCGTTAACCACCTTGTGCTGTTCCGTAAAACCGGGAGCGCTTGCCACGTAACCCGTCACTTTCACTATTCTGCTGAGCTGCCGGAGATCTTCGAGTGTATGGCTGATTACTGAAAGGCCGTTTATCGCCGCCAGCCTGGCCGCCTCGTAGCCTTGGGCAACCGTAAGATCAGACCCCACTTTGCCCGTGAAGAGGAGCTTTCCGTTTTCAACCGGAAGCTGCCCTGATACGAAAATCAGATTGCCCGACACGGTCGCTGGAACATAGCTTCCCAGGGCGGGAACTTCTTCCGCGAGTTCTATTCCAAGTTCTAAAAGCTTTTCCCGTATCATCAGCCGCGACCCGTCTTTATGCCCAGATAGATTGTCCTGCCCCCGCGCTCGATTAGAAAAAGCAGGGTTTCCCCCGACCCGTGTTTCTCAAGAACTTCCTGGTATTCGTCAAGCCCGTCAACGGAATCTCCGTTTACCTCCAGTATCACGTCGCCCGCCCGAAGCCCTGATTCAGAGGCTAGGCTCCCGGGCGCAACATTTACGATAATTACTCCTCCAGAAGCTTTAATCTTGAATCGATTTCTGAGTTGCTGCGTTATCTCACTCACTTTGATGCCAAGCTCCTCCTCGGTTTTCAGCTTGTCGACGGATTCTGTGATTTTTTTGTTCTCGGGATGTTCGACAAGCTTTATGGTAAAGACTTTCTCCTTCCCATCGCGGAGCACCACGAATTTCGTATCAACCCCGGGCTTGGTAAGCGCCAGCTTTCTCGTAAGCGTCGCGGCGTCTGGAATCTTTTCACCCTCAACGGAAACAACCACGTCTCCCCTTCGAAGACCCGACTTGCCCGCAGGACTTCCTTCCTTGACCTCCGATACAAGCCCTCCCTTGTCGCGGTTAATTCCGAGGGCTTCTGAAATTTCCGGGGTTATATCCTGAATCATTATTCCAAGCCATCCCCTTATAACCCTTCCATGAACCTTAAGATGCTCAATGACGAATTTCGCCATGTTTACGGGTATAGCGAAACCCAGACCCTGGCCACGGGCCATAACCGCAGTGTTCACACCCACCACCCTGCCTTCATAGTCAAAGAGCGGCCCCCCGCTGTTCCCAGGGTTAATCGCCGCGTCAGTCTGAATGAAGTTATCATACCGCCCGATCCCAAGGGCCCTTCCCTTCGCGCTGACTATTCCGGCTGTAACAGTGTGACCCAGACCGAAAGGGTTTCCGATCGCAAACACCCAGTCCCCTATCGCAAGGGTTGAGGAATCGCCTATTTCCACCGCGGGAAGAGGTTCTTCGGGATCAATTTTCAGCAGGGCAAGATCTGTTACGGGGTCGGTGCCGACTATCTTTGCAGTGTATTTTTTACCGCCCTTGAGTATCACCTCGATCTCTTCAGCTTTTTTTACGACATGGTTGTTAGTAATTATGTAGCCATCGGAACTCATTATGAAACCGGAACCGAGCCCCTTGTTTCTGAATTCCCTCTCCGGCATCTGGTCGGAGAAAAACTTTTCGAAAAACTTCTTGAAGTATTCATCCTGGTATGGTGAAGCAAACGGTGACGCTTTTATCACGGTTGTCGTGCTTATATTAACGACCGAAGGAGTAAGACGCTTTACCGTGGGAGAAATGGACTCGGAAGAGCCATGGGAGAGAGCTTCTGAGAAAGGAAACGAGAAAGCCATCGCCACGATAAAGAGAAAAAACAGAAATTTAAGTAATTTCATTAAGTTTACGCTCCGGAATTAAGAATCTTGAAAATCGCAGGAAAGTGTCATCACAGGGGATCTTTCAGCATGCTGTCCCAGTATCTGAAAAGCTGTCTGCTTGAATACGCCCGCACCAGATAATCGCGGATTGACGAGAGAGTCCCGCTTTCGGTATATATGAATTTCCCCATGATCCTTGACTGGTTCTGGACCTTGTTCACCCTGCCCTTTCTTCTTGACTCATACTGCCCGAAGGCGTGGGTGAGGTTTACTGAATCGGTTCTGCATAGCTCTTCGGCCAAAACGGCGGCCGATTCCATTGCCATTGACACGCCGGCGCCGGCGTTTGGCAGTATGGCATGAACCGCGTCTCCGACAAGCACCACTCTTCCACAAGACCAGCGATCCATTTTGAGGTCATTGTACTCATCATAGTAAATATCGCGCGGATCATCAAGGCCGCCCAGGATGTCCGGCACCACGCCTCCGAACTCGCCGAAGTTCCGCCGGATGCTCTCTATTCTCGTATCAACGCTGTCCCAGACGCCGGATTTCCTCCTCACGCTGGTGAAAACGGCAAGTCGACCGCGCGTCGGCCACATTCCGAGAAACTTTCCCTTTCCCCAGTACTCAATGATCCCTTCGCTTGTGCAGAGATCGGGGTTCACCCAGAAGCCCCACCCGGACATGCCGCTGTAGCGAAGCGGTACGTCGCCGAAGACGTCCTTGCGGACTTTAGACCTTATCCCGTCACATCCTATAACCAGGTCGTAGGTTTCCGTGCTTCCGTCGCTGAACTCCGTCTCAACTCCATCCCCAGTATCCACAAGGGAAACGACAGTGGTGTTCATCCTGATCGAATCCTCGCTTACCGCCCCCTTCAGTATGTCTATTAGATCAGGGCGGTAAATGCTTATTATGGGGCCGTATTTCTCCACCACGGAATCAATCGTGTAGCTGTTTATAACTTTGCCCCTGTAGTTGGAGATGTTGTAATCGGTAAAGGCGCAGCCCTGCTCTTTTAACCGCTCGTAAATGCCAAGCCCCTTGAGTATTCTGCTCCCGGAAGGCCAGACCACGATCACGTACCCTACATCTCCGAACTCGGGAGCCCTCTCAACCAGAGTCGGATGAAAGCCCCGCCGCTGGAGAAGCCCGCAAAGCGTGAGTCCGGCGATGCCACCGCCGACGATCAGAGCTTTCATGTCGGGACCGTAACGGATACGGCCGTTTGAGCGCGCGGGGGCGTTCTCAGACTGGTTCATGCTTCTCTCCAAGTTTATCCTCAAAACCCGAAAAAGACTGACACGGGATTACAGGAAAATTATAAACTATTTTCAAAAGACTGCTTAATGCCGTTTTTGGTAACCTTCCCCATGGAGTTCCTCGGAAGCGAGGGAAGAAGCAGAAGACGGGTCGGGAGCTTGTACCGGGCAAGTCTGCAGAAAGCCCAGTCGCGAAGCTCCTCAAGCTCCATGGAAAAACCCTCACTGATCACAACCGCCGCCCCTACCCTCTCTCCCCAGATCCGGTCGGCTATCCCGACCACCGCGCATTCTTCGACAAGCGGGTGATCCATCAGCACCTCCTCGATTTCAAGAGCGGATATCTTGTATCCACCTGATTTTATTATATCCACCGACTCCCGCCCGAGTATCCGGTAAGATCCGCCGCTCTCCAAAAGGGCGATGTCCCCCGTTTTGAACCATCCGTCGCAAAAGGCGCTCTCCGTCTCCTGCGGCTCTCCCCAGTACTCAAGAAAAACGCTTTTCCCCTTAACCCTGATTTGTCCCTGACTCCCTTCCCCGAGTTGTCTGTCCCGCTCATCGAAAATACCCACCTCGACCCCAGGCATAGCGAATCCAACGTGCCCGGGCAGTCTTTTGCCCCTGTAAGGATTTGAAAGAGCCATCCCTATCTCGGTCATTCCGTATCTCTCAAGAAGCACGTGACCGCTTATTTCCTTCCACTTTCGAAGAACGGACACCGAAAGAGCCGCGGAACCGCAGACCATCAGGCGAAACCCGCGAAGGCAGTCGCTCATCCGTTCTTTCTCCCGGGCAGAACAATTCTCCCAGCAATCTATAAGCTTGGAATAGATCGTCGGGACGCCCATAAAGAGGGTCAGGTCTTTTTCCTTGAACCTCTCCCATACGCCCTGCGCGTCAAACCCGTTCATCATTACGCACCCGGCGCCGGACCACAGGGAACAAAGAACAACATTCAGTATGCCGTGGAGGTGATGAAGGGGCAGTACGTTGAGTATGGAATCCTCGGGGCTCCACTCCCAAGCCTCAGTCATGCTGTTTATCTGGGCCTTTATGTTAAGATGCGTTGAGACAACCCCTTTCGGCTTCGAGGTAGTGCCGCTTGTGTATATGATCATCGCTCTTCTTCTCTCGTTGACCCCAGGAAGTTCTCCACTGGCGGGTCGCAGGGTATCCGGGAGCCTCTGGAACCGCACTTCGGCACCGCAGGAAACCCCCTCGAGTCTGTACGCTAGATCCGGGTCGAAAATCACCGTATCGGCACCGCAATCCCTTATGACGTATTCTATTTCTCTTGGAGAATGAGCGATGCCGAGAGGAACGGACACTCCTCCCGCCATCCATACGCCAAGCTTAAGGGCTACATACTCAAATCCAGGAGGAACGATAAAGGCGACCCTTCTCTCCTCAAGATCTTCTTCGCCACTGAGAAGGTTAAGGGCCGCAAAGCGCGAGACGCGCATCAGGTCGGCGTAAGTAAAATTTCCCGTCCAGTCCTCAACTGCGGTCATTTGCCCAAACCCGTCTGCCCTTTGTATAAGTTCGATTTCCGCCATGAAGCTTCCTTTAACCCGTCGGCTTTTTGCTTTATAATAATAAGGGCTTAAGCACCGGCCCGCAATCCGCTGTAAGCAGGCTGTTTTCAATCAGTTACCACCATGGCGCAGCAACGCGAAATCACCGAACTGGGAAACCCAGTGCTCAGGCAAGAAGCGGAAAGCGTCGAGAGCATAAGCGACACGGAAATCCAGGAGCTGATTGACGATATGATCCTCACAGCCGCCGGAGCAAACGGCGTCGGAATCGCCGCTCCTCAGGTATCCGAGTCTCTTCGCATTTTCATAATTGCTGGAGCCACAAGTCCACGCTACCCCGACGCCCCGGAAACGGAGACCCAAGTGATAATCAACCCCGAAATAGTCTCTGTATCCGACGACGTGGAAAAAGACTGGGAAGGATGTCTCAGCATCCCTGGAATCCGGGCGCTTGTGCCGAGACACAAGTCCATCCGCGCGGTCTACAGGGACAGGGATAACAATCTCGTGGAAGGCAGTTTCTCGGATTTCGCAGCCAGAGTGTTCCAGCACGAATACGATCACATAAACGGAGTGGTTTTTCTTGACAGGGTCGAGAGTTCGCTGGAGATAGTCACGGAAAATGAATATATGAAACTTATGACCGAGTCCGATCCCGAGGAGGATGAATGAACTTGTTCCCGGGAGCAAAGATATTAACGCAAGGAGAAATTCATGAGCAAATACCCAGAAGGTCTTGATCACGCCATAAACCACAGTTTTTACGACGCCGTTTTCCAGAGAAGATCCCGGCGCTTCGGTCTTGGAATGGAAATCGAAAAGGGACCCCTCCAGTATAAATCCAAGCACGACCCCGTCCCGCTATCTGAACTTGAGGAAGCCATGCTGGTGTGGACGGGCCTCGGCATAAAGAACATAAATCTCTCGGATTTCCCCCCGCATGTGGGTCTTGACCTTGAAATGCAGTTTACGAGCAAGACGATTCCGGCTCTCGGGGACGTGCACAGAACGGAGCTTTTCTACACAAACGACGAGGGGCTCTACATGATAAAGATGCATGACCGCCGCGCCGAGGATTTTGAAGGGCTTGAGAAAATGACCCGCTACCAGAGGGTGGACCGGATACTTGAGCTGTTTCGCGAATCCAAGATCAAGCTTTCTGACGGAAGGGCTGACCTGCCGTCAAAGCCTCCGGGAATCGCCGCCCACAACCTCTGGAACGTGAACAAGCCTGGAACAACAGTGTTCATGCCGGTAACCGATCTTTCGGCATGCATAATCAATCTTTACTTCTTCTACATGAGACCGGATCACAGGTTTAACTTCGTTGATGAGCTTCACGGGCTCAGGCCTCCCGGAACCGCGCAGTGGCTTGAAAAAGGGTTTCTCGACAAATCAAAGAGAATGCCTCTTGTCGAGGCGGAACTTCGCTTCGCAAACGGTTACATCGCGGAGCAGGCCTTTATGGGACAGAACATGGTCCTGACGCTTCAGACCCTGGGTCTTGGAGGATGGCTTTTCAGCGGATTCGCAAGCATGTTCATGCTCGGCGGAACCCCTTTTAACAGAGGACTGGGCTTTCGGTTCGCCACTCCGAAAATACAGGGCGACACGGGAAATCCAAACCCCGTGGCTGTAGGCCGAGACGATCTGTTCCAGTCGTTCTGCCCGCCGTACTACAAGGACATGGGGGAAGCCGTGGAGGCGTTTAACGACATGAAATGGACAAACTGGGAATCGCACAAGCTTCCCTACAAGGATCCAGCCGGAGTACTTGCAGAGGTGGAGAGACCCAGCAAAGATGAAATTCAGGTCGTAAAGGACATCTGCAACTACGTTTATGATACTTACGGGAGGTTCCCGGCTTTTTCCGATCCCATGTTCCTTCGATTCATGGTGCAGGCCCATCATTTGGATCTGGATTTCTACGATAAGTACTACCCGCCGGGAGCTTATACGGAGGCGCACAAAAACCATTTCGCACGCTGGCACCCCGATATTCCCGATCCGTTTTCGGACAGATGAGAAGTTGTGCCATCACTAGCCTTTTCTCTCTCGGAAGAAACCGTGCAGGTTAATTCCGTCTTCTACCGAAAATCCATCTGAACGGTTGTTTGGCGAGGAATAAAACAACCTGAAGGTTAAATAACACCCCCGCAAAACTCAGAAGATCGGAGGGTTTCATGTAGATTTGTGAATCCCACACCCCCATCTGCCCGCTTATTACTATGAAGTCGCCTTCCACGGACGATTCCGTCACCGTTATTTCAAAATCCCCTGCTGGGCTTGCTACTTTCATGAAAATTCTCCCGTGACCGATTAAAAACCTCTTGGTTCATTATACCAAAAAACAGAACCGTTACCCCGGAACCGAAAGGGCCTCTCTCATCACTTTGACCGGGGCATCTTCACCAGTCCAGATCTCAAAAGCGTCGACTCCCTGGTAAAGAAGCATGCCGAGCCCGGATTCCGCTTTCAGCCCAAGTGCCCTGGAGTCCCTAACAAGCGGAGTAACAGGAGGCTTATAGACAAGATCGTAAACAACGCAGTCTTCGCCGAGCAGATCAAGCGGGAGGCTAAGCGGTTCTATATCGCCCATTCCGGCAGACGAGCAGTTAATCACAATGTCCGCCTGCGCTATCAGTTCCGCCACCCGGTCCGCATCGCCAAGCGGTGCGGAAGAAAATCCAATACTGCCAAACTGCGGGGAAAATTCCTCGGAAAGCTTCTGCGCTTTCAAGTAGGTTCTGTTAACGACCGCTACGCTTCGGGCACCGCCGGTGCACATCGCCACTATGATGGCCCTTGAAGCTCCACCGGCTCCAACGATAAAGACATTTTTATCCCGCGGGACGAATCTGAGCTCAGAGTCAAGGGCTCTGAGCACCCCGGAGACGTCCGTATTATAACCCTTAAGTCTTCCGTCCTCGTTAACTATGGTGTTTACAGCTCCGACCATGGACGCCTCGGGAGCAATCTCATCGAGGCCTGCCATACCGGATTGCTTATGCGGGATAGTGACGTTAATTCCGCAAAGACCAAGGGCTCTTATTGAGCTTACGGCCTGAGCTACGTTGCGGGGATCCACGTCAAAGGCCAGGTAAACGCAGTCAAGCCCCAGATACCTAAACGCCGCATTATGCATGGCTGGGGATAAACTCTGGGATACGGGATGGCCGAAGATACCGTATATCTGCGTTGTAGCTTTTATTCCCAAATCCGCTCGTCCTTCGGGTGGTCGCGAAGAATCTCCCGTACCGCCGCAATATCATCTTTTATCTGCGCTACAAGCTCGTCCACGTTCGCAAAACGCTTTTCGTCCCTCAGCCTTTCGACAAAATTAACCCTGACTTCTTTTCCGTAAAGATCGTCACCGAAATCAAAGATGTGGGTCTCAACCGTAAGCTTGCTCTCCTCGAATGTCGGGCGGATTCCTATGTTGGTAATGCTTCCGTGAAGGCCGTCGGGGAGCTTGACGTAGGTAGCGTAGACTCCCGGTTTGGGAAGAACCTCCCATCCGGTATCAAGGTTAACCGTAGGAAAACCCAGCTTTCTGCCTCTTTTCTCCCCTTCCACCACGACACCCCCTACGTAGTAATCGTAACCGAAAAACCGGTTTGACTCGCGGATTTCCCCGGCCCTTACAAAGTCCCTGATAACGCTGCTGCTTACCACCCGGTTATCCACCCACGCCGCTTCGGCAACCACAGTATTGAAGCCATGGGTTTTTCCCATGGACCGCAGAAGATCGACGTTCCCTTCTCTTTTGTGTCCGAAAGAGAATCCCGGACCCACGACTATGTCTTTTATCCTCAGACAGTCAAGGAGGATGTCTTTTACGAAATTCTCCGCACTTACCCTTGAGAGTTCATGGGTGAAGTTAAGACAGATAACCGTGTCAATCCCCATGGCCTCAAGCATCTCGAATCTGCGTTCTAGCGGGAAGATGAGGAAAATTTCCTTTTTGCCAAGAACTTTCTGCGGATGAGGATCAAAAGTAATTACGCAGGAACGCGTGGAATTTCCCCGCGAGCGGCGCTTCACGGCATCTATTATCTTTTTGTGTCCTAGATGGATGCCGTCAAAATTTCCAATACCCGCCGAGGTCTGAAAATCCAGAGGTTGTTTTGGGTCAACTATAATTTCCATGTTTTCTGAAAACCGACACCGTAAAAATAAACACCCGCTGGAGGCGGGAGAGGAAAGAATGAAATACTACCATAGAATATTTTCATTAGGTTACATTCAGTTTTACCAATTTTCAAAAGGAAATTATGCAGTCTTAACCCCACTAAAAGCTGAATGCGAAAGAAAACTTTTCTTGGTTAATCAAAGTCGGTCGGAGACCCTTCCTACCTCTTCCAGAAAGATGGCATGAAAAGCACCAGAATCGTGTAGAGTTCAAGCCTTCCTATTATCATGGTCACTGAAAGGATGATCTTCGTAAGCGAACCCAAATGAGAATAGTGGCTGGTCGGACCGACTTCGTCAAAAGCGGGTCCGACGTTGGTTATGGAAGCAGCTGCAGCCGAGACGGCGGATTCCAAAGATATGTCCTCAAGCATAAGAACCACAAGAGCAATGAAGCCGCAAAGAAAGATATAGAGGATAAAGAAACTCGTTATGCTTGAAACAGCTTTTTCGCTTATTGCCTTTCCCTCTATTGTTATGGGAGAAACCACGTTCGGATAAACGAGTCTCTGTATCTCCCTGTATGCCTTTTTGAAAAGCACCATGATTCTCAGGGCTTTTACTGACCCGGAAGTCGATCCCGCGCACGCGCCGAAAAACATCAGCATGAAAATCACCCATTTCACAAAAGACGGCCACGCATCAAAATCCGTGGTAGTAAAGCCGGTTGTGGTAATAATTGAAACCACCTGAAAAGACGCGTAGCGCAGGGATTCGGAAAAGGTTTCGTAAACGCCGGTCTGCACGAGCTCCATGGCGACGAACATCATCGCCGCGACGGTGACCAGAAGGTAGAACCGGAACTCGGAGTTTCTCAAAAGCCTCCCGGGTTTCCCGGTGAAAAAGTAGAAATGAAGCACGAAACTCGTCCCCCCGAGGAACATGAAAAACGTAATCAGCCCCTGTATGTATGCGCTGTCATAAGCCCCTATGCTTAAGTCCCTGCACGAAAAACCCCCTGTTGAGAGCGTACTGAAAGAATGCGTCAGGGCGTCGAAGAAACTCATTCCGCCGAAGATAAGGAGTACCGCAAGCGCGGCGGTAAGAGCAACGTACACTACCCAGAGTTTTTTGGCGGTCTCGGCGATTTTCGGCGCAAATTTCTCCGTTGTCGGTCCCGGGGTCTCAAGCCCAACTAACTGTGCCCCACCGACAAAAAGCTTGGGGAGAATCGCGATTCCCAAGACTATTATTCCCATACCGCCAAGCCACTGAGTAAAATTCCTCCAGAAAAGAATTCCCTTGGGAAGCCCCTCTATAGAGGCAAGCGCGGTGGCTCCGGTAGTGGTAAAACCCGCAGTCGATTCGAAAAACGCGTCAACGGGACTGGCGAATACCCCGTAAATATAATAAGGAATAGCGCCGAAGGCGCTCGCAAGCACCCAGCAAAGCGCCGCGATCAGAAAACCTTCTCTTCTTCGTATTTCGGTCGGAGTTTCAGGGATACGGAAAACGACCAGAAGCGCAAGACCCGCAAGCGACGTTATGAATGCTGAGAGCAGGAAGGTAGAAAGATCGTCCTCACTGTAAAACAATGTACAGACAGCCGGCAGGAGCATCAGCAGCCCCAGATACATCACGAACTTTCCCGTAATCTGAAAACAGAACTTAACGTTCACGAAACCAGTATCTCTTCAACCTTTTTTATGGCGGCGGGCAGGACGAACACCACCAGGCGGTCCCCGACCTGCGCGACGAAATCCCCTCCGGGGAATATAGGTTTTTCGTCCCTTATGCAGATGCCTATTACGGAACTGTGGGGCATTTTGCAGTCAGAAAGCGCCACTCCGAGAATTTTCGTATGTTCACTTACGTCAAATTCAAGTATCTCTCCCTGTCCCTCGTAAAGAAGCGATACGTTAGCTTCTCCGCCGAGATGAAGCGAGTTCAAAATACCGTTTGCCACAGACATGTTTACGCTTATGGCCCTGTCGATACCGATCGCTTCGAGCACTTCCACATAATCGGGGTTCGAATAAAGCACAGTGCAGCGATCAATGCCGAGATTTTTTGCCAGAAGAGCGCTGAGCACGTTATTTTCATCATCACCGGTAAGTGCAAGCAGGTAATCGCTCTTTTCAACCCCGGCCTCCTTCAGTATCTCAAGGTCGGTTCCGTCCCCTTCAAACACCATCACGCCGACAAGTTCCTCGGCCACAGTTCTGGCTTGCTCGTGGTCGCTCTCAATAAGTCTTACGGAAAGCCCTTTTGCGTGAAGCGCTGAGGCTACTTCGCACCCCACCCTGCCGCCGCCGACTATGATAACGGAATGGATTTTCTGGATTTTCAGGTTAAACAGCTTTTTAAGCTTCTCAAGCGCCGAAGGAACTCCGAGAGCGAAGATGAAATCGCCCGCTTGAAGTATCGTATCTCCCCGCGGAAT
>JAKZRS010000033.1:0-13268 GCA_047518015.1 Thermodesulfobacteriota bacterium
CGCTGCCGTAAGACCAAGAGTGTGCAGTTTCCAGGCGGCAATCGCTATAAGCACGCCGACACCCAGATTAAGAACACCCACTTCCTTAGCACCGGTTTTACCCAGAAGAGTCATACCGTTTGCAAAGAACACAAATCCTACAAGCAGTAACACGTAACCTAATAAAGCTTCTATTGGAACCATAATTAACCATACCTCCTTATGAGATCATAAACGTTTCTGGTCCCAAGACAGGGACCGCTAACTATGTTTTTATCACAGATGCGTCTTCAATGTCAAGCATAATTTTTATTGAGCAGGATTTCGGCATGTGGTATTCAACTTATGAAGTAACTAACTTCTTATCATCATAAGTTAACCCGATTTCTGCCCTTTTCGCCATCATCTGTGTCCATTGACGTTTCCTGAACTGCCCTTTTGCCTTAAAACCTAGTTGGTTATCTTATGTTTTTGCGACTTGATTGGCCCCTAGGGACAGGCTTTTCTAAGGAAACCATGCCAGTCTTAATCCGGCTTTGCAAGGTTGGTAAAAAGTGGCGATCAGCTAGATCTGAAGAGTGGTTCTTTCTTGTTAAATTCTCGGTGAAATTAAAATAACGAAGTTCTTAACTTACAGTTTTTCTATGGTATAATCATCCTGTAAAATTGCTTTTGCATAGGAGAAGCGCTATGGCGAATGAGAAAACCAGTGGTGGGATAAACCCGAATATCTGGATAAGGCCACCTGAGGGAAAGGAAGACAAGGGTGGCATTGTGGGTACGACTCTGGGTCCGCAGCCTAAGACGTCACCAAAATACAAGACATTTGACGTACTTACGTTACGAATAAGCAATGAAGATTCTGAATTTCTTCACAATCTTGAAAGAGAGATAATGAAAAACCGTTCCAAGGAAAGCAAAAAAGAGAGAATAACAAAAAACAGCATTATGCGAGCGATGCTCGGCTGTCTCAAGAACGTAAATTTCGACAGAGAAAATATTCCGGACGAAAATGAGCTTCGGATCAGGATCATGAAAGGACTGAAAGAGCATCCTTCCTGGTTCTTCTAAGCAGTTTTTCCAACTGATTCCAGTCCAAAATACCTTGAAAAATCCATGAATTTACGGGTTGTTACCGCTAAGAACCGGAAACAGTGGTTTAGGTAGCAAAAAAGTACTTGACAAAGGGTGTGTGTTTTGATTTAATTTGGATCGGGTGAGGTTGCGTCTAACTCGCATCCAGCAAGGCTGTAAGCACTTTATGAACAAGGGGTTATGGGGAGTGTGAGGTATGGAGGGTTATGGAGTGTTTAGGAGTTTTGGCCCTAATCTTAATTTAAGGAGGCTTAAAATATGAGCCATACTCATTTAAACGTCCCAACGAAGTATTGGGAGTTGACAAAAGAGGTTCCGCCCCCTCCGATAGAGCGGGATATCAAGTCATGGATCATAGCGAATCCGGCGGATCCGCTATGGGACATAGACGTGCTGCCGTTGACTTATACGGACAGCAGGTGGTCAGCATTCATAGTAAGATGTGATGAGGCGACGAGGACACGTCTGTGCCCGAATCCCCCGTTACAGGTGTGGGACGGAGAGAATGCAGATCTAGTAGAGTTTTGGTATGTTGAGCATAAGAACACGATGTTAGGTCCATATCTTGAGTTTGGCGTAACGATTTCGGCTACGTACAGCGATCCAGACGGCAATACGTGGAAAGCGGGATACTATCCGTATATGTATCTTACTGGAGACGCGCCGGTGGACGCGGGTCGTGTACTTGGATTTCCAAAGAAGATGTCGTACATCAGATGTACGGTACACGGTGGAGAGAAAGGCACAGACTTTTTTGGGTATGCGATGAGTCGTAACGGGTATCTGATGCATAGCGCAACAGGGCAGTTCGACGACAAGCAGGTAACACCTCCGTATTTTTATGGGAAGACAGACTGGGGCAAGTTCAACATGAAGGTAATAACGCGTCCGGACGTATCGAGTTCGGAGTGGCAGTTGACATATCTGCCATCAGCGTTGCCGCCACCGTTTGACGCAATGATCCAGGGGCACAGGTTCAAGATCAAGCCTGAGCACACCAGGACAGCCAGCGGAGACGCGATAAACTGGTTTATGCAGGCGACGCCGTTTGACAACATGGGAGCGGAGCTGAAGATCCAGGAGGTAACGGGAATGATATCGTTTGTATTCGATCTCGTAATACCGCCGGCGGTGGTACTCTGGACGGAGACGTACGAGAGGCCAGCGAGTTACAGGGGTTATGCCACACCATACAAGTATGGATTGAGGCAGCAGTTCCCGATCAGTCAGGGTTCATAAGCAAAGAAAGTTAAGGAGGTAAAGCTATAATGGGATTACAAGCAAATGAGTATAGTTATCCTTGGCTGGATGAGGGAGAAGTTCCACCATTACCATTGGACAGGGACAGGATCCATATCATCAGTCAGGGCGTAGCGGACCCGGTGTTCGACTACGACATCATACCGCTGACGTACACAGAGAGCAGGTGGATGGCCTATGTAATAAAGGCAGACATCAATGCAATGAAAGCAGTGGTACCGGAACCGATCGAGGTTCAGGATGATGTAATAGAGTTTTGGTACGTAATACACAAGAACACGATGTTAGGTCCATACATGGAGATGGGCGTAACGTTCTCGGCAACAGTGGATGACGGGAGTGGTCACATATACAGGGCGGGATATTATCCGTACATGTATCTGTCAAACGACTCACCGATATTCGCGGGAAAAGAGCCCTTCGGATTTCCGAAGAAGGCAGCTTACATCGCCGCGTATGAGCATGGTACCAACAACAACTACTTCAATCATCTGATGGAGCGCAGAGGTTATATACTGCACACAGCGAACGGGCGTTATTCTGACAGGCCGCTGTCGGCGAGGCCAACATTTTACGGCAAGACCGATTGGGGACGTATGAACTACAGGATAATAACGAGGCCGGATGTAACGACCAGCATCCACGAAGTAACGTATCTTCCTTCGGATCTTCCTCCGGGATTTGGGACTGGGCACAGGTTCCAGCTGAATCCAGAGAGTGTAAGGACCGCAGTAACAGAGGATGTACGTTCGTGGTTCATGTCAGGCACACCGTTTGACTATATGGGCGGACAGATACCAGCAATGGAGGTAGTAGGGTTGATAAGCTTCACGTTCAACCTGATCATACCGCCTGCGGCGACGATCTGGACAAGGACGGTAGAGAGGACGACTGAGGACTTTAGTCATGTGGTCTACTCCACACCGTTTGTGTACACGATGCGTCACAGGTTCCTGCTGCCACAGTATAGCCAGGGCTAAAGACAAAGAAGAGCTTATGTCAGTAGGAGTAAGCTTGTGATAGTTGAAGGGGGGAGGGAAGCCGGAGACGGTTATCCCTCCCCCCTTTTTTTTGTGCCTGAATTGATTTTCCGTAAACTAATACGAAGCGATGCCTTCCAGTACTCTTATAGTGTACGAACCTTTGGATTCTTTCAGAGAGAAATCTGAATACTGGAGCAAGTATCTTAAGTTTTATGAGCTTTACTGGGGTGGTCCCACTTCTCCTTTCGGAATATGGTTCGGCAATGAATACAGCGCATTTCGCCAAGCGCTGTCTGACCATCTTAACCTGCCCCATGAAGACCTGCCCGACTGTCTTTTCATGAAGGATGAAAGCGGCGGCTATTTCGTTGCGCCAACTTCGGATTCCCTCAACTGCTTTTCGTCCAAAAACGTTATTCCGTTTGAGTGGTTCCTCCTCTTCTCCGAGGAGGGAAGGAAGAATTTCTATACGCACTGGGGCTTTAACTCGATCCATTACAATTCAACACTTGAGCAATCGAAAAAAAGACTGACTTCCTCGCGGGAAAGAATCGGGGAGACGATGTCTGGAGAATCCGTAAACCCTCTTAAAATTTTTCTCCGCAATCTTGACCGGAGTCTCGAAGACGTTAAAAAATGGCTTGTGCAGTTTGACACACAAAGCTATCTGGTGCTTAACTACGGCGACATCTGCGATTACATACATCCCTACACCCTGAAAAATGAAAACAGCGTAACGGAAGTCGTGAGAATTCTGGAATTTATCTCCTTGTCGGACTTTGCTGAAGCGGAGCTTGCGCTTAAGGTGTTTTTTCAGAAATGGGAGGATATAGCAACCAAATGCGCCGGCGGCACCGAAGATTCCCAAATCCAGTAAGGGTCCGCCCCCGACTGATATGACCGCCAAACTTGAGAGAAAAAACATCGGAAGGATTCTGGGAATACTGAGAAGGGAAGCCGCCGAATGGAACGTTCCGGTGGTTACGCTTACAGCAGTTTCCTCAAAAAGTCCTTTCAGGGTTCTTATCTCCACCGTACTTAGCCTGAGAACCAAGGATGAGACCACAGCCGAGGCCTCAGCGAGGCTTTTCAGCGAGGCTTCCACCCCGCGCGCCGTGCTGGAACTGGGAGAAAAAAAGGTAAGGGAACTTATTTACCCCGTCGGTTTTTACAGGGTAAAGGCGCAAAACATTATTGGGATATGTGAGAAACTGATAGACGAATATGACGGCCGGGTTCCGGACAGTATCGACGAGCTTTTAAAATTCCGTGGTGTCGGGAGAAAAACGGCTAACCTGGTTCTTTCTCTCGGATACGGAAAACCCGCCATCTGCGTTGATATTCACGTGCACAGGATTTCGAACAGATGGGGTTATGTGGATACCAAAAATCCTTATGAAACCGAGATGGCTCTTCGGGAAAAACTGCCGCGCAGATACTGGATAGAATATAACTCTCTTCTCGTAGCTCTGGGGCAGCAGATATGCAGACCCCTGTCTCCTCTCTGCAGCCGTTGCCCCGTAAGTGGTTACTGCCCGAAGACAGGAGTTTCCAGGAGCAGATAGGACCTGTTGCATTGTTTGACTCTGTACGCATTATAACTATAATTTATTGCCAAACCTTTTTCCGGAAAACCCATTGTCTCATACTGTCCTTTTCTATATTTTTTCTACGCTTGCCGTCTTGGGGGCCATTACGGTCGTGAGCCATAAAAACCCCGTTTCAAGCGCTATTTCGCTTGTTCTTACCCTTTTTTCAACCGCTGTGCTTTTCGTTCTTCTCCACGCCCATTTCATCGCGGCGATACAGATACTGATTTACGCGGGAGCGATAATGGTGCTCTTTCTCTTTACCGTCATGTTTCTCAATATAAGGGATAGCGATCTGCGGTTTGACAGTCTGAACATACCGAAGAGGATGACGTTTCTTTTTCTTTTCCTCGTCGTTGTCGGCTTTTTTGCCTCAAAGCTTTTTTCGTCCTCTCCGGTCGTTTTTTCGGAACTTAGGGATCCTGAGAATTTTGGTACCGTAGCCGAGGTGGGAAGATCTCTTTTCAGTGACTACCTGCTCGCGTTTGAGCTTACCTCGGTTCTTGTGGTTATAGCCATGGTTGGCGTTCTGGTCATAGCAAAGGGGAAGGAATCGTAGGATGGAAATCACGGTCACTCACTACGTAGTCCTGGCTTCCGTTCTCTTCGCGACGGGGGTTTACGGGGTAATTACCAGAAAAAACATACTGGTTGTTCTTATGTGCCTTGAGCTGATGCTGAATTCCTGCAATCTGCTTTTCGTCGTTTTCTCAAGGCTGTATGAAGGCGCCACGGGACACGTGTTCGTTCTGATGTCGGTGACGGTGGCTGCTGCTGAGGTTGCGGTCGGCCTCGCGTTTGTCGTTTCGATTTACAGGCAGAAAGAGAGTCTTGATATTGATCTGCTGAAACTGCTTAGGGGTTAATTTATTTTCGGAGGTTTGCCTGAGTGCTGGCTTTAATAGTTCTTGCGCCGCTTGCGGGGGCAATTTTCAACGGGCTTTTCTTCGCGACCGGTCTTTGCGGAAAGCTTACCGGAACCGCAAGACACACAAGTGACAGGATTGTGGGAACGGTGGCGTGCGCGGCAGTTTTGGTTTCCGCTCTTTTATCCACGCGTCTTTTCCTCGATCTCCTATCGCAGAACCCCGCGGGGGCTGAGCCGATTACGGCTGAACTTTTCACCTGGATGCTCTCGGGCACTCTTGACGTAAGTTTCGAGTTTTTGTTTGATTCTTTATCCGCCGTAATGGCCCTTGTAGTGACGTGGGTAGGATTTTTAATCCATGTCTACTCGATCGGCTACATGCACCACGATCGCTGTTACGCGCGTTATTTCACTTACCTCAATATTTTCGTTTTCTTCATGCTCGTTTTGATCCTGGGAAACAACTTCCCCCTGATGTTTGTTGGATGGGAGGGAGTGGGTCTTGCCTCCTATCTGCTTATAGGGTTCTGGTATGAAGACTCGTTTAGGGTGTACGCGGGAAGAAAGGCTTTTGTGGTCAACAGGATAGGGGATTTCGGGTTTATTCTCGGCATCTTCCTTATTTTTACCGTATTCGGTTCGCTCAACTATCAGGATGTTTTCTCCCAGCTTGGTGACCCGACTTTCGTTTCCGGGATTTCACAGTCGCTTATAACAGCGATGGCGCTTCTTCTGTTTGTGGGCGCCGTCGGGAAATCGGCGCAGTTTCCCCTTCACGTCTGGCTTCCGGACGCGATGGCGGGTCCGACTGCAGTGAGCGCCCTTATTCACGCCGCGACCATGGTTACCGCCGGGGTTTACATGGTAAGTCGCTGCTCGGCGCTTTTTGACCTGAGTCCCGTGGCTTCGAACGTTGTTTTGATCGTTGCAGCGTTCACCGCGTTTTTCGCCGCCACGATAGCCATAACTCAGAACGACATAAAAAAGGTGCTTGCTTACTCGACCGTGAGTCAGCTCGGGTACATGCTGATGGCTGCGGGAGCGGGAGCGTATGTGTTTTCCATATTTCATCTGGTTACCCACGCTTTTTTCAAGGCACTCCTTTTCCTCGGGGCGGGAAGCGTTATACACGCTATGGCCGGGGAACAGGATATAAGGAAGATGGGGGGGCTTCGCGGGATGATTCCCGTAACGGCCGTTACGTTTCTTGTGGCGACGCTTGCGATTTCCGGGGTTCCTCTTTTCTCAGGGTTTTTCAGCAAGGATGAGATTCTGGCCTCGCTTTATAACGGCGGCCATACGTTTTTCTGGGTCGCGGGGCTTGTGACTGCGGTACTGACCGCTTTTTACATGACAAGACTCTACATTCTCACCTTTGAGGGAGCGGCGAGGATGGATTACAAGACCAAAAGCCGCGTGCACGAATCCCCTGCCGTGATGACAATACCTCTTGTGGTTCTTGCCGTTCTGTCGGTTCTGGGAGGTCTTCTGGGCGTGCCGGAGTTCATCGGCGAGAGCGTGGGTTTTCATTACACGGGACTTATTGAGAAATTCCTCTCCTCTTCCGTGGTGGTTCACCACGGCGCAGAACATGCCTCTTCTCACCATTTTGGGCACTGGACCCTTGTAGGGTTCTCCGTGCTTGCCGCGTTTGCGGGGATAGTGGCCGGTATTTTTGTTTATTATCGCGGACAGGGAAAAACTGTCGCAGTCTCGGGCCAGACGGCCGAGGCGGTCCGCAGAGGATCCTTTAACAAGTGGTACGTTGATGAGATATACGAAGCGGTTTTCGTATCTCCGTTTAACTACATCTCGGGACTGTCCTCGGATTTTGACCGCTCCGTTATAGACAGTTCGCTTGATGGGTTGAGCGATTTCGTAAGGGACCTCTCAAGACGCCTTAGCGCCCTTCAGTCCGGTCTGCTCAGATATTACGCGGCGGCGATGGTCGGCGGGGTCGTTGTAATAATCGTCATTCTTTTTATCTACGGTTCCATGGATTCCTGATTAGGACCTTTTTTCCCGAATGATAAGGACACCGCAATCTTATGTCTGGATGGATTTATTGATGGAGGTATTTTGGCTGAACTGATTGAAAAACTGTTGAGAAGGAAAAAACTGCTGGCAGCGGTTCTGATTGCCGTATTCATGCTCTATTTTCTTTTTGGCCGGTACGATGTTTCTGCGACAAAACCGGACCCGGTGGTTGTAACCATGATTCTTCACAATATTGCCGAGAGATCTATAAAAAGGAACTCCGCGAGTCTCGCAGTTCCCTACGATGTCAATGATAAGAACATATATGTAAAGGGTTTTAAGGAATATGAAGAGATGTGCGTTCAGTGCCATGGAGCGCCCGGTGTCGAGCCTTCATCGACCGGCAAGGGTCTTTTCCCCGAACCACCTAAGTTTCCTGAAGAAAAGCTGTCTGAATATTCTCTGAAAGATATTTTCTGGGTCACAAAAAACGGGGTCAAGATGACTGGAATGCCCGCTTATGGACCCACGCACGAAGACGAGACAATCTGGGCGATCGCCATATTTCTTGATAAATCGAGGGATTTATCCGAAGCGGAATATAAGGAGCTTAAGGATAAATATTCGGGTACGCATCATTGATGGTTTTAGTCTAAGGAAATGTTTAAGTCATTTAAAAAGTGTTTTTTTCCTCGAGTTGACTTTGTCCGAATAATGGTAAAGGTTACCAATTAGTATAGTTGTTTTATGGATGTACAAAGTTTACAATACTTAAAGTTATGCAGGTAAGTAGAACTCTTGATTACGCCGTCAGATGCCTTATCCACATGGGAGGTCAGCCGGGGTTTAAGTTCGGCATGAAGCAGATATCCGAAACCCAGCACATTCCGCAGAACTACTTGGCCAAGGTAATGAGAAGGCTTGTTAATCGCGGCATCCTCAGGTCGAAAGTGGGGCCCGAGGGTGGATACATGCTTCGCAAATCTCCGCATGAACTCAGTCTGAGAGAGGTATACGAAGCCATAGAGGGAGAGATAAGAATAGTGGACTGCATGGACGATGATGGCCCCTGCGCCCTCTATGAGAACTGTGGGCAGCTTCCTCTCTGGGATAAGCTCAAAGTGTCCATGATAAGGATTCTTGAAGATACCACTATCGCAGATATGGTGGAAGAGACTCGGAGCGGCAAAAGACATTAACAGGAGGATATTTCCTTAATGAGCGTTGATCTGGAAAAACTCGCGCAAGAGGAGTACAAATACGGATTCGTAACTGACGTAGAGCAGGAGATTGCCCCCAAGGGCCTCAACGAAGATGTCATCAGGATGATCTCCTCGAAGAAAAATGAACCTGAGTGGCTTCTAGAATGGCGCCTAGGGGCGTATGAGCGCTGGAAGAAGATGAAGGAGCCCCGGTGGGCCTTTCTAAGGTATCCGGACATAGATTTTGACGACATGAGTTATTATGCGGCGCCGAAAAGCAACCCGAGACCAAAAAGCCTTGATGAAATCGACCCGGAGATAAAGGAGACCTACGATAAGCTCGGGATTCCCCTTGAAGAGCAGAAGATGCTGGCGGGAGTGGCAGTCGACGCTGTTTTCGACAGCGTCTCGGTTTTTACGACTTTTAAGGAAAAGCTTGCCGAGGACGGTGTTATTTTCTGCTCAATATCCGAGGCCGTGGAGGAACATCCCGATCTCGTGCGCAAGTATCTGGGTTCGGTTGTTCCCCGAGGGGATAATTTCTATGCGGCTTTGAATTCCGCGGTCTTTACAGACGGTTCTTTCGTCTACATTCCCAAGGGGTTAAGATGCCCCATGGAACTTTCTACCTATTTCCGCATAAACGCGGAGAACACGGGACAGTTCGAAAGAACGCTTATAATTGCCGATGAGGGCAGTTACGTCAGTTACCTTGAAGGCTGCACGGCTCCGAAAAGGGATAACAGCCAGCTCCACGCCGCGGTGGTTGAACTCATAGCCCACGATGACGCCACCATAAAGTATTCGACAATACAGAACTGGTACCCGGGAGACAAGCAGGGCAAGGGCGGAATATACAATTTCGTCACCAAGCGGGGAAGATGTGCGGGCAGGAGTTCCAGAATTTCCTGGACGCAGGTTGAGACCGGTTCCGCGATCACGTGGAAGTATCCGAGCTGTATTCTTGAAGGAGATAATTCGGTCGGTGAGTTTTACTCCGTCGCCCTTACAAACAGGCTTCAGCAGGCCGACACCGGAACCAAGATGATTCACGTGGGGAAAAACACGAGCAGCACGATTATCTCCAAGGGTATTTCCGCGGGCCAGGGACAGAATGTGTACAGAGGACTTGTTGAGATTGGTAAAAACGCCGAGAAGGCGAGAAATTACACGCAGTGCGACTCGATGCTTATAGGGGACCGCTGCGGAGCACATACTTTTCCATACATAGAGGTCAGAAATTCCACGGCTCATATGGAGCACGAAGCTTCTACCTCTAAAATAGGCGAGGACCAGCTGTTTTACTGTCGCCAGAGAGGGCTTTCCGCCGAAGACGCGGTTTCGCTCATAGTGAACGGTTTCTGCAAGGAGGTTTTCAAGGAACTTCCGTTTGAATTTGCGGTTGAAGCTGGGAAACTGCTGAGCGTAAGTCTTGAGGGAAGCGTGGGTTAATAAGGGTTCTGCCGAATTCTGAAAAAAAAAGATTTTTAGGAGGAGCAAAACATGCTCGAGGTGAGAAACCTGCATGTGCAGGTGGGTGATAAAGAAATACTGAAAGGGGTGAATATCACGGTAGCACTTGGGGAAGTTCACTCGATAATGGGTCCCAACGGTTCTGGGAAAAGCACTCTTTCCCAGGTTCTTGCGGGCAAGGAAACATACGAGGTTACCGAAGGAGAAATAACTTTTCAGGGTAAGGATCTTCTTGATCTCGAGCCCGAGGAGAGGGCATGCGAGGGGATATTCCTCGCTTTTCAGTACCCCGTTGAGATCCCGGGAGTTGCGAACACCTATCTTCTTCGCGAAGCCCTTAACGCGAAAAGGGAATATCGGGACGAAAAACCCCTTAAGCACATTGAGTTCGCGAAGCTTGCCAGGGAGAAAATGAAATCGCTCGGTATTGACGAAGATCTTCTTAAAAGGTCCGTAAACGCCGGGTTCTCTGGTGGAGAGAAGAAAAGAAACGAGATATTCCAGATGCAGATACTTGAACCCTCGTTGGCGGTGCTTGACGAGACGGATTCAGGTCTTGACATAGACGCGCTCAAGATAGTGGCAAACGGGGTGAATTCGATGAGAAACTCCGAGCGCTCTTTTATAATTATAACCCATTACCAGAGACTTCTTAACTATATAGTTCCCGATTTTGTCCACGTGATGGTTGATGGAAAAATCGTAAAATCGGGAGGAAAGGAGCTTGCCCAGGAGCTTGAGGAAAAAGGCTACGCGGATTTTCAAGGCACCGGGTAACCGGCAAGGAGCATAATAAGATGGCTATTGTTTTTGACGGTACGCGCGAAAGTTACGTCGAGAGACTCTCTGAGTTTCTCGATAGTGGGAGGAGAGATGCCCCCGGTTGGGTAACCGACCTTCGCCGGGATGCGATTTTGGGGTTCGGGAAGCTCGGATTTCCGACGCTTCACGATGAAGAGTGGAGATTCACCAACCTTGAAGCGCTTCGCAGAGGCTCCTTTTCAATTACCGAGAATGGAATATCCGAGGTTTCTAAGAAAACCGTGGATTCTTACGGGTTCTCGGGGCTTGATTGCCTGCGGCTTGTTTTTGTAAACGGTCGTTTCGCCTCTTCGCTTTCAGACTCGGGAGACGCCGGGGAAGGAATTATCGTAAAAAGTCTATCGGAGGCGATCCGCGAGCACGGTGATCTTGTAAGGGACCACTTGGCGAGATACGCCGATTATGAAAAAGACGCTTTTATCTCCCTTAATACATCCTATTTTGAGGACGGAGTATTTGTTTATGTTCCCGACGGTACCATCTCTGAGAAACCCGTGCACGTTCTTCACGTATCAACGGATGAAGGTCGTCCTTTATTCATAAACCCGAGAAATCTCATCATAGTCGGGCAAAGCTCCGCCGCCAAGGTTATCGAGCATTACGTATCGCTTTCCCAAAGCGTTTATTTTTCAAACGTGGTGACGGAAGTTGTCTGCGGGGAAAACGCGAACTTTGAGCATTACAGGCTTGAGTTTGAAAGCAAGAAGGCGTTTAATTTCTCTACTCTCAGGATAAATCAGCAGAAAAACAGCAACATCACTTCTCACTCCATTCTCTCCGGAGGAGCGATAGTAAGGAACAATGTCCATCCCGTTCTGGCGGGAGAAGGATGCAACTCCGATATTTACGGCCTTTTCATATCCGAGGGACGCCAGCACATGGATAACTTCATGCATGTTGAGCACGCGAGTCCTCATTGCGACAGCCGCCAGTTCTATAACGGCGTGCTTGACGGTCGCTCAAAGGGAGTTTTTCACGGAAGAATACTGGTTCACGAAGGCGCCGGGAAAACGGACGCGAAGCAGACCAACAGAAATCTTCTTCTCTCCGATACAGCCCAGATAGACACGAAGCCTCAGCTTGAGATATACAACGATGACGTAAAGTGCACTCATGGCGCCACGATCGGACAGATGGATGAAGAAGCCCTTTTTTACCTGTGTTCAAGGGGTATCCCAATGAGAAAAGCAAAGATCATAATGCTCCGCGCCTTTACCAACGAAACCCTTGAGCATATGTCGATCGATTCCGTGAGGGAAACTCTTGAGAGTAAGGTGATGGACTGGTTTGAGCGAAGGCTCGAAAACAGCAACGGGAGATAAGCTTATGTCTGATTTCGAGAAAGTGGCGAAGGTTTCAGACGTGGCGGAAGGAGGAGTGGAATCTTTTTTCGTCGGCACTGAAGCGGTTGCCATATGCAGGGTCGACGGAGATTTCTACGCTTTTCGGGATGAGTGCACTCACCAGTGTTTTCCTCTCTCAGACGGAGATATTGACGGGGAACGCATCATCTGCTGTTACCACGGGGCTGAGTTCAACGTCAGGACGGGCGAGGTGCTCTGTCTTCCAGCGGTAGAACCTCTCGAGACCTACACGGTAAAAATTGACAGGGACGACATACTCGTCAAACTCGATGACTGATCATCCCCGCCTTTTAATTAACCCGCGGGTTTGAATTTGGGGAGTGTAACTTCATCGGTAACGTCATTGAACACCACCTGAACATCCATACCGATGAACACTTCATTGGGATCGACGTCAACGACGTTAGACATCATCTTAACCCCTTCTTCCATCTCAATTAACGCAACCACATACGGGGGGGTCCCCCCTTGTAGGCCTTGGATGGTCCCATGTGATGTATGGAGAAGGTCCATACCTTCCCACGTCCCTCACTCTCTACCCACTCTATGTCATCACTCATGTCCCCTCCGGGGGAAAGAGCTCTTGGGTAAAAGAAAAACTCTCCGGTCTCCCTTGATCTGGGGATAACCAGCCTGTGCTCCTTAGCCGCATCCCA
>JAKZRS010000034.1:0-88035 GCA_047518015.1 Thermodesulfobacteriota bacterium
ATTGTCACCTTTGCTTAACTGTTTTTACAGTGTGTTTGAGAAATTATAAAATTCCCCAAACTAGATCCTTAACCAGGGTGTTGCACTTCAGAGTTGAATGGGCGTCCCAAATCCCGCATCACCCTCGTATTTTTCTGCTGCGGTATAGGTCCCCCGTAAGCGTTTGCGCAGGGCGTGTAAACAAGTAGCAGGCATAGAATGATTTTCCCCATGATTCCTCCCTAGGTTGTATATGACTCCCTTTTTAAATCCCTGACGGCTATTATCCAGCTGTTTCCCACAAAGTCCACGCCACAAGCAACTTCCGGTCTTTGGGAAAAAACATAGTCGAAGAACTCAAGCGCGCTGCTTGTATGCACCGGGGTCCCAAGATACTCCTTGAGGTCCGTCGCGGCGACGCCAGAACACTCGAAGGCGCAAAGTTCGAAGTCAATCGCCCTCTCCGAATCAACTGCCAGGCTGCGGGGCGAGAAAAAAGCGTCTACAAGCGAGGTCTCAGAAGCGATTTCCATCCTGACGTCAAAGCAGCTGCCGAAAAGAAAAAAATCTCGGCGAACACCTCGTCTATTGAATCAAGATAAAACTCCCTTGACTGCGGATTCGTGCTCATTTTCA
The DNA here is from genome assembly GCA_047518015.1 of Thermodesulfobacteriota bacterium. GTDB lineage: Bacteria > Desulfobacterota_D > UBA1144 > Nemesobacterales > Nemesobacteraceae > Nemesobacter. The sequence goes on from JAKZRS010000034.1 coordinate 616, forward strand.
CGCGGAGAGTTCGGAGAACTCCTCGGCCCTTCGTTTTATGGACTGATAGTCGTCCCCCCCGCCCAAAAGAGCGGTAGACACTCCGGCAAGTGCGGCTCCCGCCGTGAGATAATCCCGGATGTTGTCTGTGGTAATTCCTCCGGTGACCAGAATATCCATGAATCCGAGAGGCTCCTTTATAGCTTTCACGTAGCCCGGGCCGAAACTCGAAGCGGGAAATATCTTCACGAAGTCCGCTCCAATGTTGCGGGCGTTGACCATCTCAGAGGATGTAAACGCCCCGGAAATAACCGTGATGCCGTTTTTCCGGCAATACTCGATTATCGCGGGGTCTGTGTGCGGAGAAACTATGAAACGGGCCCCGCAACCGGACATCCGCTCGGCAGAGCCGCGGTCAAGAACCGTACCTGCCCCGACACATATTCCATCCTCTGAAGCAAGCTCCCGAAGGAGTCTTTCAGAACCCGGAGAGATCGATATGATTTCTATGATTCTTATCCCGCCGTCAACGCATGCCCTTGCGAATTCGAGAGATTTTTCGTAACTGGCGGACCTGATAACGGCCACGACCCTGTTTTTCTTCATAAACTCAATCGCAGTTTCTTTCATAACGCGCGGTTTGAGACTTAAGCACTTTAAAGGTACACTGAAACGGGTCTGTTTTAACTTCCATCAAGGAACGGAACATGGAAAATTCGGAACTCAGAACCGAAAACAAGATATCGCAATTCATAAAAAGAAGCAAAGAACTGGGGCTTAAGGTAACTCCCCAGAGAATGGCGATATACAGGGAGCTTACGGGAAGCATGCAGCACCCAAGCACCGAAATGATCTACAAGAACATAAAGGACTACTACCCGAACATATCCCTTACCACCGTGTACAGGACGCTTGAAACATTTGAAAAAAGGGGGCTCATATCCGTAGTGAACACCCTGTATCACGCCGCAAGATACGATGCCAACATGGAACCTCACCACCATGTCGTATGCGTGAGATGCAAAAAAATAGAGGATCTCTATGACGATTCCATAGCTTATTCGAAACTTGACCCGCAAATAGACAATTACAAAATTCTTGGATACTCGGTGCTTTTCAGCGGAATCTGCGAGGAATGCAAAAACCTTAACAACTGACCGGAACCAAACCGTTTCTCGCAAGGCCGCCTAAAAGAGCGGAAAAATGAAAATCCCCCCAGGCTTTGAGAAAGCCATAAACTTCAGTCTTCTGGACTCCATATTCTCAAGAAGATCCCGGCGCTTCGGCCTCGGCATGGAAATCCCAGAGGGAAATCTGGCTTACAGCTCCGCTCACGACCCGGTTGCTCTCTCCGAACTTGAAGAGGCTTTTTTGATCTGGGCGGGCACGGGAACCACAGGTCTTTCCCTGGGGGACCTCCCAAGAACCGGCATATCTTGGCTTTTCCAGTGGACGGGGAGAAGCTGGCCTTGCTCCTGCAACTCCCATTCAACCGAGCTTTTCTACACAAACGACGAAGGAGTCTACATGGTACGGCTTTTTGACCTGATGCCCCCCGATACCTCCATCTTTATGTCATTGGACAGGGAAAAACAGCTTAAAAAAATACTTGAGCTTTTCAGGGCAAGCAGAATTACCCTTGAGAACCAAAGAGCAGACCTTCCAAAGGGAGAACCCGGTCTTTTCGATTTTAACGCCTGGAACACCAACAAACCGGGAACAACTTTCTTTATTCCCGTGACCAACACCACCGTTGAGTACATGGTGCTTCTGTTCATATACTTCGGAGCTAAATACGGTTTTAACATTATTGACGAACTCAACGGGGGAAGATCCTGCGGTCTCGATAAGTGGATAGAAAAAGGCTACATCAGAAACGACGTCAGGCTTTCTCTGTTCGACCTGGAATTAAGGGTGCTGACCACGCTTAACGTGGAGCAGGCATTCATAAGCCAGAATATGAATCTCGCGCTGCAGGCTCTGGGTCTCGGAGGCTGGACTTTCACGGGGCTGCTGCCCCATTACACACTCGGGCTCGACCCTTCCCACAAGGGACTCGGATTTCGGTTCGTCCAGCCGGAGGAAAGCGTGAGGAGCACCAATCCACCCTATCCCGTCGGAAGGGACGGGGTTTTCGAATCCCTCTGCCCTCCTTACGTAGCGGACATGGGCGAAGCGGTCGACAGGTTCCTGCAGGTCAGGGGAGAATTCTGGAAAGAAGATAATCCGTTTCCATACAGAGACCCCGCCTCGATTCTGCAGGATGAATACCACCCCTCTGAAGTCAGGATACAGATAGTAAAGGATTTCTGCACTTACGTGCATGAGAACTACGGCAGGTTTCCGGCTTTCTTGGACCCGATGTTCGTGCGCCTGGTATTTCAGGCCCACCACCTCGATCTTGAATTCTACGACAAGTATTTCCAGAAAGATTCATACCACCAGATGCACAGGGAACACTTCAAGCTCTGGCACCCGGAACTTGAGGATCCTTTCGAAAAATAGGCCGTGGTTAATTATTCGGCGGTTTTTGCTCAGGATTTCGCTCTTTCGAGATAATTTCCGTTTCTGGTATCAACCTTTATCATGTCCCCGATATTAATAAAAAGAGGGACAGCCACCACTGCTCCGGTTTCTATGGTCGCCGGTTTGGTAGTGCCTGAAACCGTATCTCCCTTTACTCCGGGTTCGGTGTGCGTAACCTCAAAGACAACGGCAGTGGGAAGTTCCACGCCTATGAACTCTTCTCCGAACATCTGCACCGTGACTTCCTGCTGTTCCTTAAGAAACTTCGCCGTATCCCCTATCATGTCCACCCTGAAAGGAACCTGGTCAAAAGTCTCAGAATCCATGAAGTAAAACATTGTATCGTCCCTGTAGAGATACTGCATCGTCCTTTTCTGGATATCAGGAACGTTAAACGTGTCTCCAGCTCGGAATTTCATTTCCCGCACAGCTCCCGTGGCGATATTTTTAAGCCTCGCGGTAACTATCGGGCTTCTCTGCGCCATCTTCGAATGCTTGTACCCGACTATTTCCCAGATCGCCCCTTCAGTCTCGATCTTCATACCTTTGTGAAAACGACTCGTGTCAACAACAGCCATTTCGGATTTGATCCTCCTTTACGAATTTGCAAAAAGTAATTTTTTCTTGGAAATCTCCGCTTACAATCGCCATGTATCAACCTTCCGGATCAGGTTCTTTTAAACATCTTCTCAAGCATATTGTACGATATCCGGGTCGCAACCGGCCGACCGTGAGGACAGGCGTGCGGATTTTCCGAAGCGTCCATATCCGCGAAAAGAGTCTGCGCCTCCTGTTCTGATAGCGTGCGGTTTGCGGTTATCGAACTGTGGCACGCTATCGTGGCACACACGGTGTCAAGATGCTCCCCTAAACTCTTGGGGTCGCCGAAACCGTCAAGCTCATCAAACAGATCAGTAAAAAACCGGGCATAATCAGAATCCCTTAAAAATCCCGGAACGGATTTTACCCTCACCGCGGTTTCTCCGAAAATTTCAAAACTAAAGCCGAGCTTTTCCATTTCGTCTGCAAACTGTAGTGCCGTATTGATTTCCCGAATCGTAAGTTCGACAACTTCGGGAATGAGAAGCTCTTGGGAACAGGAAAAAGTTTCTTCTAGATAGGATTTTTTTATTCTCTCGAAGTTAACCCGCTCATGGGCCGCATGCTGGTCAACAAGAATGATCCCATCCGGACTCTCGCATACGAGATAGAGTTTCCCGACCTGTCCGAGAAACCTAAGGCTTGAGTAAAAGCCATCGGAAAACATGTCCTCTTTTGCGACCTGCGGGAATTTTTCGAAGACAGCGGAGGCACCTTTGTGGGAGCGGGGAGACGTCAATTCGGGCTTGTCCTCAGCCCGCGCGAAAGCTGGTCCCGCTAAAGATCTTTCGGCTGAGTAATCTTTGCTCTGTGAAAATCCGGGGTCTTTTCGCCTCTCGTAGAAATCCTCAAGGGCTTTCTGAGTTCTTTCCCTGTAGCCCTTCATCCACGGAGCATCGGCAAGCATGCCGCTTATCGCGCGGCGAATGCTCTGGCCAACTTCGTACTGGTTCTCAAACATCACCTCGCTTTTGGTCGGGTGTACATTCACGTCCACTAAAACAGGATCTATTTCAATGAAAACCGCCCCTTGGGGGTATTTTCCCTTTTCAAGCATCCTTCCGTAGCAGTCCATTGTGATCCTGTTTATAAAACGGTCCCTTACAGGTCTTGCGTTCACGTAAGTAAAGAGCCTGCGCATCGAGGAGCGGGGGTCTAGCGGACTCCCCAAGAAACCGTGGAGCGCAAGCGTTTCGTCTTTAAAGTCTATCTCGTAAAGCGATGTGCCGGGAATTACCTGCGCTACCCGCTGCTCAAGCGATTCGCTTCCGCCGTAGCGATGGATGTTTTTCCCGTCTGAGAAAATCTCAAAAGACACCCCGGGTCTTGACAGGGCTTCGCTCTGGATAATCTCAAGAATCCTCCCAAGCTCGGTTTCTGGCCTTTTCAGGAACTTACGCCGCGGCGGCGTGTTGAAAAAAAGGTTTTTAACCTCAACGGACGAACCCACGGGAGACGCAGTCTCCTTCACTTTCCTCATGACTCCGCCTTCAATGTAAATTTCGGTACCGGATTTCGAACCTTCGGTACCTGTTATCATTCTGAACCTTGAAACGCTGGCTATACTTGGAAGCGCCTCGCCGCGAAAACCCAGAGTCTCTATCGAGAAAAGATCGTCAACATCCCTTATTTTGCTTGTAGCATGACGTTCAATGCTCATAAGGGCGTCGTCACGCGACATCCCGTGGCCGTTATCAACCACCCTTATAAGTCTCTTGCCTCCAGCTTCAAGATGTATGGATATCCTGGTCGCTGCGGCGTCAATTGAGTTTTCAACAAGTTCTTTTACTACAGAAGCCGGTCTCTCGACTATTTCTCCGGCGGCTATTTTAGAGACAAGGACATCCGGAAGTGTTCTGATCTTTGCCATTAATACTTTAGAAAAGCTTTAGCAGAATAAACAGAATGAGTAGAGCGAGGGGTAAAATGACTGCGGCAACTGAGAAAAACGAAAAAACCGAGAGGGTTTTTTTCGCATGCGTCCCGAAGACGTCCTGCGACTGTTCTTCCACTACGCCGAAATATTTCTTAAACATCTTTACCCTCCCGCGTCTGCTGGGAAGGAGTTTTTTGCGCCCTGGCCATGTTAAGGGACTTCACCAGGGATTCGACCGAAACGGCCGGAAGAGTTATCAGCTCGAGCGTACCCCTTGAGCAAAGGTCAACCGACACCTTTGCTATGGTCTCGTTATCAGGAGCCTCAACTATATTTACGAAATCGTATCTGCCCAAAGTTGCATACTGCTCAATAACCCTGACGCCTATATCCTCAAGTTCCTTGTCGACTTCCTTTATTCTCCCGGGCCTTTCCTTCACGGTTTTTCTGCCCTCCGGAGTAAGTCTGCTGAGTAATATATAAATTGCCATTGAGAAAACCTGCTTTTATGCCTTACGGCGAATCGCGCGCCGAAAAAACCCTCGACTCCCGATTGGTGGATTTTAGATTTATAACTTTTTTTAGAAATATCTCAAGAGAAAAAAGCCCTCTTCGGGAGTTTCCATAACAAAAACTTTCCGTTATATTATTAAAAGTATTTTTTCAGACCTGATGAAAAGCATAGCCTACGCTTCGACAATCACGTTTATTATTCTGTTTCTTCCGCTTCTTTTTTCTCCGCGGGCGGAGGTCGCTTATGCGCAGGCAAACCCGCAGGAAGAACTCAGCATAAAAAACTATTCATGGAAGTCCTACGGAGTGGGACGCATCGCAACGCTGGGGAAAATAACCGTCGTAAACTCCGGCAAGAAAAACTACAAAAACATTAAATTCAGGATCGATCTGCTTACGAGAAACGGCAAGTTTCTGGGCTCGCTTCAAGGAACGATTCCCGAGGAACTACCTGCCGAAAGCGAAAAAACCTTCTTCGACCTTGACTTGGGACTTATGAATGCGGACCTTGAAGATTCCGAGGCAATAATAACGGGTGCGCAGGTATCGGGAAGTTCTTCGCTTGCAAGCGCTGAGAACGTGATTTTCATAAAAAACTGGGAGTTTGAAGGTGCAAGCTTCGGAACAGAAGGTTTTATAACGGAAATCACCCTTGAGAACACCGGAAAAACCCATTTTAAAAACATAAAATTACTCTTAACGGAAAAAGAGGGTGGAGGCGCGCCAACCGACACTCATCTGTCTTCGGTGATAATACATGACGTTCTTCCCGCCGGAGCGGAGAGAACTTTTACGGGAATAAACGTCGGCTTCTCGAGTCCTAATGCTCTGGAAAGATCTATTGCCATCTCCGGAGCCGAGGCGATATCAGCAAAGGAGCTCAATTACATTCTTGCGGGTGGGGGAAGCCTTGGCGAGAAAATAAAAGAAAAAATAAGCTCCGTGAGCATATTCAGGAAAAAAGACAGCCCGAAACAGCAACCATCCTCTTCTGATACGGCCAAAGACGGCCATGATGACGTAGCCGAAAACACTCCACATCCGGCCGAGCCGGCTATAGACAAGGGAATGGAGCTTTCTCAGGAAGAACTCAGAGAACCCTTCCCAAAACACGATATAGTCATAAGGGAGTTTCAATGGGGGAGCGGGATCCCCGGATCAACCGCAACGCTTAGCAAACTCGTCATCGAGAACATAAGCGACATCACTTACGAGAAAATAGAGTTTGAAATAGAGTTTTATAAATCCGCGAATACACCTTTCGGGTCAAACCGCTTCAAGGTAAAAGAAGTCCTCGCTCCTGGAAAGGTAATGCGGCTTAGAAACGTCCAGATCGGGTTTATAAGCAAGCTTCCCGACCCGAATCATATAAAACTCAGAGTGATAAAAGCAAAAGCGATCATGTAGGGGGAGAGGTTAAAGCGCTTGGGAACTTCTCTAGCTTCCCACTAACTCAAGGGATTCTTTTATCGTTTCGACCAGCTTATCCCTAAACTGCTCTATTCCTTCAAAAGGAACCACTATGCTGGACCTACCGCCGCTTAGTTCCGTAATCCTCAGGTACTGACCCTTGTGGTTTTCCTTAACGTCAAAGAAAAATCTCTTGGACTCAATATCAACGTGGTTACTAACATGCTCCTTTTCTGTCCTTTCTTCCATCTGATTCTGCCTCCTAGAAAAATTTGTTGGAACAATTTTATTGAGGCATGACTATAACCCCTTAAAACTAAAAATCAAACAATTCTTTCCTAGCCGCGTAAATACTGATATATTCAGGGAGAAAACCCGAAAAAATGTCTAGAATAAAAATAGATCTCCCCAGCAGATTTGTCTTCTCAACACAAATTCCGATAAGAATAGACGACATAAACTATGGTTCCCATCTCGGACACGACTCAGTGCTCACACTCGCGCACGAAGCCCGCGTAAGGTTCCTGACAGCACATGGTTATACCGAGGACAACATAGAGGGAGTGGGAATCATAATGGGAGATGTGGGAATCACCTATAGTTCCGAAGCGTTTTACGGGGACTTAATAAAAATAAGCATGGGCATCGGTGATTACGGCAACCATTTCTTTGAGCTCCTCTACGTGCTCGTTAACGAAAAAAGCGGTAAAGAGGTTGCCAGAGTGAAGACCTCGCTTGTGTTTTTTGACTACGAAGAGAGAAAAACCGTGCGGATGCCGGAGGAATTTCAAAAGAAAATTATCTCCAAGGCCGAAGAGTAATTACCACAATCCCACATGTTCACAGCTACTGTTTCTTTTTGACAGCGTAGCCGATGTAAATGGTGTTTTTGCGTTTTTTTACCAGAAAAAGATACTGTTTTCCGGATTCCAAGCTGCCCACGATCTTGTTGTAGCTCTCAAGGTTTGCAACGGGTTTTTTGTCAACCTCAAGTATCACGTCCCCGGGACGAAATCCCGCTTCCCAGGCGGAGCTGCCACGGCTTACATTGGTAACCAGCACTCCGGCTTTATCCTCAACACCGAACCGCGCAGAGATATCCGGGGTAATATCACTTAATTCAATATCCTCGTCCTGCCGAGACTCGGCAGCGGTCTGATCATCCGGCATCTCACCAAGAACAACGGAAAGATCCTTACGCTTTCCATCGCGAAGAATGGTGATTTTAAAGGAGGTACCGGGAGCTTTCATTCCCACGAGTTTGGACAAAGACATAAACTCCTTTATAGGCTTTCCGTCAAACTCCACTACCACGTCTCCTCTTCGCAGGCCAGCTTTCTCCGCGGGGCTTCCCGGGCTTATATCGGATATAAGGGCCCCGTCGGTACTTTTATGACCTATGCTCTCGGCAATCTCCTGTGTTATAGGCTGGATAATGACTCCGAGCCATCCTCTCACCACTTTGCCTTTTTCCATGAGCTGGGATATGACCCCCTTGGCCATGCTGGCGGGGATAGAAAAACCTATTCCCTGACCCCTGGCCGCTATTGCGGTGTTTACCCCGACCACTTCTCCCCCCAGGTTAAAAAGCGGACCTCCGCTGTTTCCGGGGTTCAAGGATGCATCGGTCTGAATGAAGTCGTCATAGGCCCCAAGACCCAGAGATCTTCCTTTCGCGCTTACTATTCCGACCGTGACGGTGTAGCCAAGACCAAAGGGATTTCCGATGGCCATAACCCAGTCACCGATTCTCAGTCTTCCAGAATCTCCAAAAACAACAGGCTTAAGCTTTTTTTCAGGCTTTATTTTCAGAACCGCGAGATCCGTTTTTACGTCTTGTCCAACAATCTCGGCCGTATACCTTGACCCGTCGTAGAGAACAACCTGTATATCTTCTGCTTTGCTGATTACGTGGTTGTTGGTAACTATGTAGCCGTCTTCGGTGACTATGAATCCAGAGCCCAAGCCCTTTTTTCTGAATTCCCGCTCCTGGTCGTTTGGAAAAAATCTCTTGAAAAAATCCTCGAAGACGTCTCCTTCGCCGAAGTCAGGGAGCATGTTCCCCCTTTTTACGACACTCGTGGTGCTTATGTTCACAACAGAATGTTTTTGTTTTTCGACAAGACCCGCGAGGGAGGGAAAAATTCCCGCAGGGCTTGAAGAAGATAAAACTTCTGAGGTACTTTCACTTGACAGCAGTCCAGAGGTTTCATCGTCTTCCTCCACTTTCGCACATGAAAGAGAACCAACAAGCAAAAAACAGGCAGCAAAAAACAGGAAAACAGGTTTTTTCATAATTAAAGCCTCCAATTTCATTTCAGCATTCCGACTATTTTATCAGCAACTTCGGAAATACTCACATCATCCGTAGAAACAAAGTTCGGCAAGCGTTCGTAAATGTCTTTTCTCTTCATGAAAAGTTCCCGGAACTCAGTACGGGGGTCCTTGACGTCAAGAAGTGGCCTTCCCTTCTCACGCCCTACTCTATTCCAAAGAGTATCGATATCAGCTCTCAGATAGAAAACCTCGCCCGAGGCGTTCATTATGTCGCGGTTTTGCCGCCTCAGGACCGCTCCTCCTCCCGTTGAGATCACGGCCGGGGTTGTTTTCTGCGAGAGGGTTGCAAGCATCTCGGTTTCCTTCTGCCTGAAACTTTCCTCTCCGCCCGCTTCGAAGATCTCGGTCACCGAAAGCCCCTGTGTGCATTCCACTTCACTGTCAAGATCATAGAAATCCATTCCCAGCTTTCTGGAAAGCTCCTGGCCGACGCTGGTTTTGCCGGCCCCCATGAACCCCGTAAGGAAAATGTGTCGTCTCTCGTTCAAATCATTCTACAGCCTTCTTCCGACAGGAGAACCCTCGGCGGGGGCGTTCTCGCCGGAGAGCATTTTCTCAACGTACTTGCCTATTATGTCGCACTCTATGTTAACTTCCCGGCCCCGGCGAAACTCAGAAAACATCGTTTCCCGAAGCGTGTAGGGAATTATGTTTACCGAAAACTCCGTGCCCTTTACCGAATTGACGGTGAGGCTTACACCGTCAACGGCAACCGATCCTTTTTCAACCACATATTTTGCGAGGGGATCGGGAATCGAGAAAGAAAAAACCCGGGATTCTCCGACCGGAGTAATGGACTGAACGATGCCGACTCCATCCACGTGACCTGTGACGATATGCCCACCCATCCTGTCTCCGACCCGGAGAGATCTCTCAAGATTTACTCCGCTTCCCGCCCGAAGACCGAAAAGATTCGTCCTGGAAAGGGTCTCGTGGGATGCGTCAACGGAAAAACCCCCGTCTCCTGCCGAAACCACCGTAAGACATACACCGTTTACAGCCACGCTCTCCCCAAGACTCAGCTCCCCGACGTCAATTCTCCGAACCCCGATTCTTAAAAGAATACCTTTGTCTTTTTTCTCGAGCGCCCGGACCGCTCCAATGTCTTCAACTATCCCGCTGAACATCTGCTCTCTCCTTGCTCCGCCCCAAAGCTCCAAAAATCAGAATCGAAATCGCTCCAACCGTGATCGCGGAATCGGCCACATTGAAAGGAGGCCAGAGCAGACCGGGATTCCCCGGCCAGTAGACCGCGATAAAATCGGTCACGTATCCGTAGGCAAATCTGTCTATGGAGTTTCCAATCGCTCCCCCAAGTACAAAAGCCAGCGCATACCGAAAGATCTTCTGCTCTTGCTCAAGTCTGCGAAGAAAGAAAAAGATCACGACCAGCACCAAAACGAAGACAGCAATGTAAAAGTAAAATCTTACGCTCTCGGACATGTCGCTTAACATGCCAAACGCGATTCCCGGATTTCGCAGATGCGTTATATCAAACCAGGAAAACACGTTTATCCTCGAGAGAAACGGCACGTGCGCCTTGACAAGCCATTTGGTCAGCTGGTCAAGCGACACGATCAAAAAAGATATAACGAATACTCCCAGATAATTTCTCATGAAAAAGACAAAGAATCCTGACCCCGAAAGAATATCTTGGAAACTCCCGGCCTGCGCTTCAGCCTCCCTCCAGTCGAAACTCTATCGGAACCTTTACCCAGCTTGAGACTGCCTTGAAGCCTCTTTGTGCCGGGACAAATTTCCACCTTTTAACAGCGGACAAAGCGGCCTTATCAAGAACTTTATGACCGGAGGATTTGAAGATGGTTACTTCCTCAGGCTTCCCGTTTGGAAGGACGTGCACGTTGAGCAGCACGCTTCCCTCGTAACCACGTCTTATGGCAACTGCCGGGTAGCCGGGTCTGGGAGTAAAACCGTAAGAAGGTCTCGCGGTGGTGGCATAAGCCTCTTCGGGTTGTTCCTCCTCGGCCTGAGCGGGTTTTTCTTCCTTCTTAAGCGCCAGGGAATCATCCCGCTTTTCCACTTTCTCTACGACTTTCTCTTTTTTCTTCTCGACAACCTTCTTTTTCTTTACAACTTTTTTTACGGGGGCGGGTTTTCTGAATTCAAAATGCTTAAGAGAAACCTCTATGTGATCGCCGTATACAGGAACGCTTTGCTGCACGACAATCTTCCCCCAAGCAAAAGATATAAAAACATGGAAGACAATTGAAAACAGTATAAATTTCTTGAGATTGTCAACCGGCCCACTCATACCAAGTATTATTCTATATTAATAACCAGAAATTCCTTAATTCCTCCGGGAGCCCTGACCTGTATCTCGTCATCAACTTTCTTTCCGATAAGCGCGCTGCCGACCGGAGAAGTTACGGATATAAAGCCATTTTCAGGTTCGGATTCATCTTCCCCCACAAGCTTGTATTTTTTTATCTCCCCGGAATCGACATCCTGCACTGTAACCGTAAGGCCAAAGACAACCCTGTCACGTGCAGTGATTTTCTCGGGGTCGATTACTTCCGCTCGGCCCAGTCTGCCCTCTATATCCAGTATCTTACCCTCTATAAACGACTGTTTCTGCTTGGCGGTTTCATACTCGGCGTTTTCGGAAAGATCCCCTAGAGATCTCGCGTGCGCTATCGACCTGATCACTCCCTGTCTCTCAACAGTCTTTAACCTGTGAAGTTCTTCCCGAAGCTTTTTCCAGCCATCAGGAGTAATTAGAACTCTTTGGGTACTCATCAATATCTCCTGCGCACCTTAATCATCATTCCCGCATCCGGGTTAATAGTAGCTTTGTAAAGCCTTTACTTCCAGACCGCTTCTCACAAGAACCTCAATCGCTCCAACCCCGGCGACCGCGCCGGCAATAGTTGTGAAATAAGGAACGTTGTTTATAAGTGCGGTCCTTCTGATCGAATAGGACTGCGCGATTTCCTTTTTCCCGAAAGTAGTGTTTATAACCAACTGTACCTCACCGTTTTTAAGGTGATCAACTATGTGAGGCCGGCCTTGCTTAACCTTTTTCACCGTTCGCGAAAATATACCATTTTTATTGAGAAATTCCGATGTGCCCCCAGTAGCCATTATCTCAAAACCGGTATCACTGAGTCTTCGAGCTATATCAAGTATCTTGGCGGATTTATCCTCGTCTTTCACACTTATGAAAGCCACTCCACCCGACGGGAGGCTGTTACCAGCTGCGATCTGGGATTTGGCAAACGCCTGATCAAGGTCGGGAGCGATTCCCATAACCTCGCCGGTGGATTTCATTTCCGGACCCAGAATCGTGTCAACTTCCGGAAACTTAACGAAGGGGAAGACTGATTCCTTTACGCAGTAATGCTTTGGAACGATCTCTTCTGTGTACCCGAGCTCTTCAAGAGATTTTCCGATCATCACCTTGGTTCCTATCTTGGCCAGCTGAACCCCTATTGCCTTGCTCACGAAAGGAACTGTGCGGCTGGCTCTGGGGTTTACCTCAATTATGTAAACCTCGCCGTCCTTTACGGCAAACTGGATATTAACAAGCCCTCTCACCTCGAGTGAGAGCGCAAGTGTTTTCGTCTGGGATTTTATTTCCTCAACAATTTCGGGTTCTATCGAGAACGGGGGCAGGATCGCCGCACTGTCTCCCGAATGAACCCCCGCTTCCTCTATGTGCTCAAGCACTCCGCCCACAACAACTGTTTTCCCGTCGCAAACCGCGTCCACGTCGACTTCCTTCGCGTCCTTTAGGAACTTGTCTATCAGTATCGGGTGGTTCGGTGAGACGCTCGCAGCTTCCCGGATGTAGGTCCGGAGAGATTCCTCATCGTAGACTATTTCCATGGCGCGACCGCCCAGAACATAGGATGGGCGGACCATGACCGGATATCCTATTTCGCGGGCTATACCAATGGCCTGCTCTTCGCTTCTCGCGGTATCGCTCTGGGGCTGGAGCAGCCCCAGCTCCGAAACAAGCTTTCTGAACCTGTCTCTGTCTTCGGCAAGATCAATGCTCTCTGGGGAAGTGCCTATTATTCTCACCCCCTCACTTTCAAGCGCGAGGGCGAGACGAAGTGGGGTCTGGCCTCCCAGATGAACTATAACCCCCCAAGGATCTTCCCTTCTTATAAGAGCCAGCGTGTCTTCAAGCGTAAGCGGCTCGAAATAAAGGCGGTCCGAGGTATCGTAATCCGTGCTCACGGTCTCGGGGTTACAGTTAACCATGATAGCCTCGTATCCCTCTTCCCGAAGCGCAAAAGACGCGTGCACGCAACAGTAGTCAAACTCTATGCCCTGGCCTATACGGTTCGGGCCCCCACCTAGTATCACCACTTTTTTTCTGTCGGTGGGAAGCGCCTCGCTTTCACTCTCGAAAGTCGAATAGAGATAAGGCGTGTAGGCTTCAAACTCGGCAGCACAGGTATCAACCATCTTAAAAGCAGGCTCGATTCCCTCGCGGAGACGGAAATTCCTCACTTCGTCTTCCTCCGTGGAAAGGATACTTGCGATCTCAATGTCGGAAAAACCGTAGCGCTTGGCCTGAAGTATGGTTTCACGGTGAAGCCCGTTTTCCGCAATATCCGATTCGAAATCGGTAATTTGCTTAATGTTCTGAAGAAACCACGGATCTATGTGAGAAATTGAATAGATTTCCTCTAAGTCCATGCCCAGACGAAACGCGTCGGCTATGTACCAGAGCCGCCTGGGGGTGGGAACTCTGAGTTTCTCCCTAACCACTTCCGGATCATCTGACATCTTCTCAAAACCGTAAGAATCTATCTCAAGGGATCTTATTGCCTTGTGCAGGGACTCCTTGAAAGTCCTTGCGATGGCCATTACTTCTCCCACGGATTTCATCTGAGTAGTGAGAGCCTGGGTTGTCTGCGGAAATTTCTCAAACGCGAACCTGGGTATTTTCACCACCACGTAATCTATCGTCGGTTCAAAAGACGCGGGAGTGTATTTAGTTATATCGTTTGAGATCTCATCGAGCGAATAGCCGACCGCGAGCTTCGCGGCTATCTTGGCTATAGGAAACCCGGTCGCCTTTGAAGCAAGAGCGGAGCTTCGTGAAACCCTTGGATTCATCTCAATGACCATCATCCGCCCGTCTTCGGGGCTAACGGCGAACTGGATGTTCGATCCTCCGGTATCAACGCCGATTTCCCTTATTATCGCTATGGATGCATCGCGCATCCTCTGGTATTCCTTGTCGGTAAGGGTCTGGGCGGGAGCGACCGTTATGCTGTCTCCGGTGTGGACACCCATGGCGTCAAAATTCTCTATGGAGCAGATTATGACGACGTTATCCATATGGTCCCGCATGACTTCGTACTCAAATTCCTTCCACCCCACTATGGATTCCTCTACGAGTATCTCACTTGCCGGAGAGCTTTCGATTCCCGCTTTGGCAAATTCTTTGTATTCCTCTCTGTTGTAGGCAACGCTTCCGCCGGTTCCACCAAGCGTAAAGGAAGGCCGTATGATCACCGGAAACCCTATCTCTTCCACAACATCCCAGGCCTCTTTCATGTTGTGCGCGATACCGCTTCTTGGCACCTCAAGCCCTATGTCCGCTATGGCCTTTTTGAAAAGATCTCTGTTCTCCGCCTTTTTTATCGCAGGGAGTTTCGCGCCTATGAGTTCCACGCCGTGGCGTTTGAGCACGCCTGATTCGGCAAGGGAAACGGCAAGGTTAAGAGCTGTCTGTCCGCCTATTGTGGGCAGAAGAGCATCGGGCTTTTCCTTCTCTATTATTTTTTCCAGTATTTCGGGAACGAGCGGCTCAATGTAAGTCCTGTCGGCAAAGTCCGGGTCGGTCATTATGGTGGCCGGGTTGCTGTTTACCAAAACCACCCTGTAGCCCTCTTCTTTCAGCACCTTGCATGCCTGGGTGCCCGAGTAATCAAACTCGCAGGCCTGTCCTATCACTATCGGACCCGAGCCGATAATCAATATGGTTTTTATGTCAGTTCGCTTGGGCATGGAACGGAAAAGCTTGGCAATAAGGTTGCAAATATATACTTAATAACGCGCAGACAGGCAACATGGAGAAATCACCACTTTCCGTGCCGGAGTCCTATCCTTAATTGATCTTGCTTGTACGTGGTGCATGCCTTAACATCTCGTTTTTGTATATCGCAAGATGTGTATAATGTATTCATGAGCGACGGCCTGCTGCAACACAAAATCAAGCTACTAAAAGGCAATGAACCTTTTCGCGGCCAGGGAGTCAGGAAATCCCTGCGGTTATTTGATTACTGGAGATGGGCAGATTCCGAACTTCTGAACAATACAGCCCGCGGGTTTCTGGCGGAGTTTCTCGTCGCAGCAGCACTCGGTCTCCACAAGAAGCCAAGGACAGGGTGGGACGAGTATGACCTTCTCATGAAATCCGGCACCAAGATCGAAGTTAAAAGTTCCGCATACGTGCAGTCGTGGAAACAGCCCAAGCCCTCAATTATTCAGTTTGGGATCGCTCCTCATAGGAGTTGGGATACCGAAACCGGCAAATACAGGGAAGGTTCCAAGCGTTGGGCGGACATCTACGTGTTCTGTATCTTTAAGGGTAAAAAGCCCCTTCATCCTCTTGATACGAGCAAGTGGGAGTTTTACATCCTTCCCACCGAGGTACTTAACCGGGAAGTCCCCGAACAAAAGAGCATTCGACTGAATTCCCTCAAGAAACTCAAACCTTCCGAGTGTCAATATGCTAACCTGAAGAAAACCATTGAGAACATAGAGCACGATATTAGGGGAGAACCATGATAACCCATCCTAACCTCTTGAACTGATCAGTATCTACCTTTGCGGAAATAGATTCCTATTTGGAATCCTGAGTAGCTCGTTAGACCTACATAATTCCAATGATTACACATATTTTTGAAGAAAAGATATACGTACTGTATATTATTAATCTAAGTCATGAGTAATTTCCCTGAATACCTTGAGCGTGGTGAGAGAGCACGTCTTTTTCCAGTTTTGGCGGATACTTCAAAAGAAGGACGTAGCACAGCAATTCTATTATCGTGCTTGGTCCATGTTCGTGAATTCGGTCAATCCATGCTGGGCTCGGTTAGTCAGAAGATTGGAAAACTTGCAAATCTCAAAGCATACACTGAGGTCACATTCAACGGAAAGACTCAGCGGCCGGATGGTCTGATTGTTCTAAGAGTAGGCAGACGTGAATGGAGAGCTCTCCTTGAAACAAAGGTCGGAAACACCAAGTTGGATCAAGAGCAAATTTCTGACTACATGGAGCTTGCCAAAGAACAAAATATTGATGCCGTAATCACTATCTCAAACCAATTCACATCGCGACCGGATCATCACCCGATCAAGCTACCCACAAAAACACGTTTGAAGGTAGAAGTCTATCATTGGTCATGGATGTATATAATCACGCAAGCCGACTTGCTGATTTCCAACAAAAGCATTGAAGATGAGGATCAGCATTTCATCTTAACCGAAATGGTACGGTTTCTTACACACTCAAGTACGGGAGTAAAAAGCTTTGACCGAATGCCCCCTGCTTGGACCGATGTTGTACAAAAAGTTGCAGATGGTGCTCCACTCCAAGCAAGAAGCGAAGAAATACAAGATGTTGTAGCCGCTTGGCATCAAGAGGTTCGGGATATTAGTCTAATGCTGAGCCGACAAGTTAATGTGAAGGTCGAAGTCAAGTTATCACGTTCTCACGTATTGGATCCAGCAACTCGAGTAAAGGAAGATATCGCCAAACTTGTCAAAAACCATACACTCTCTGCTAAATTGGAAGTACAGAATGCCGCCGCATCAATTGACTTAGTCGCAGACATAAAGAGACGAACCATAAGCGCATCAATGATGCTAATGGCACCCAGCAACAGAAAAACTACTGCTTCCCGTCTCCATTGGTTGCTACAACAACTACAGAAATCCTCAGAAACGGATATTCACATAAAATTACATTGGCCCGGGCGCAAAGCTCACACACAACACGCTTTAAAAGAATTAAGAGAGAATTCAAAAATTGCTTGGGAAAGCACCAAAGACCGACATGTTGTTAGATTTGAAATCTGCATGATTCGTCAGTTGACCAAACGTTTCGGGCAACGAAAGAATTTTATAGATGAGTTGGAAAATTTAGTCTCCAGTTTTTACGAAACTGTTGGTCAACGTCTGCGTGCTTACCAATCTCCAGCTCCTAGGGTTCGTGAGGACCGAGTTGATCCAGGAAGTGTTACCCCTGAGGGACTACAGCGCACAGCTAAAGAAGAAAAATCCGAACATATGTAATTTTGATACTTAAAGCCAGAAAAAATCTAAAAGATTCTACCTAATCCGGACGCTCAACATATATCTCTTTGCCCTTCTCCGCAAATTCTCTCGCCTTGGAATCAAGCCCCTTCTGAACGGCGTCCATTTCTGAAAGACCCTGCTCTTTCGCGTAATCCCTTATATCCTGAGTTATTTTCATCGAGCAAAATTTCGGACCGCACATGGAGCAAAAATGCGCGACCTTTGCCCCTTCGGCAGGGAGGGTCTCGTCATGAAAGCCACGGGCGGTATCCGGGTCAAGAGAAAGATTGAACTGATCATTCCACCGGAATTCAAACCTGGCTTTGCTGAGTACGTTGTCGCGAAGCTGCGCGGTAGGATGACCCTTCGCGAGATCCGCCGCGTGCGCGGCGATCTTGTAGGTTATAACCCCATCCTTTACGTCCTTTTTATTCGGAAGACCCAGATGTTCCTTCGGGG
This sequence comes from Thermodesulfobacteriota bacterium, assembly GCA_047518015.1. Lineage (GTDB taxonomy): Bacteria > Desulfobacterota_D > UBA1144 > Nemesobacterales > Nemesobacteraceae > Nemesobacter. The sequence continues at coordinate 18,599 of JAKZRS010000034.1, forward strand.
TAACGTAACAGAGCATCGCGGTTCCATACCAACCTATCATCGCCGCCCCTATGGCGGAAGTTATGTGGTCGTAACCGGGCGCTATGTCGGTCGTAAGGGGACCCAGAGTGTAAAAAGGAGCTTCTCCGCATATCTCAAGCTGCTTGGTCACGTTTTCCCGTATCATATGCATCGGGATGTGCCCCGGACCTTCTATCATGACCTGAACATCATGCTTCCAGGCTATCTGCGTTAGCTCCCCAAGGGTATCGAGTTCGGCGAACTGCGCCGCGTCGTTTGCGTCCGCTATCGAACCCGGCCGGAGTCCGTCGCCCAGAGAAAACGCTATGTCATAAGCCTTCATTATCTCGCAGATCTCTTCGAATTCCGTGTAGAGAAAGCTTTCCTTGTGATGCGAGAGACACCACTTCGCCATTATTGACCCGCCCCTTGATACTATCCCAGTAGCTCTGTTGGCGGTAAGCGGAATGTAGCGAAGGAGCACTCCCGCGTGTATGGTGAAGTAGTCAACCCCCTGCTCCGCCTGCTCTATAAGGGTGTCCCTGTAGATCTCCCAGGTAAGCTCCTCCGGCTTTCCATTAACTTTTTCAAGCGCCTGGTATATGGGAACGGTTCCTATAGGAACCGGGGAATTTCTTATTATCCACTCTCTGGTTTCGTGGATGTTGTCTCCAGTCGAAAGATCCATTATGGTGTCCGCTCCCCATCTGCACGCCCAGACCGTTTTTTCGACCTCCTCCTCGATACTTGAAGTAACGGCAGAGTTTCCGATGTTCGCGTTTATTTTCACGAGGAAGTTCCGCCCAATTATCATGGGCTCGCTCTCGGGATGGTTTATATTGTTCGGAATTATGGCGCGCCCAGAGGCAACTTCTTCCCTCACGAACTCGGGGGTTATGTGGCCGGTCTGGATACGCGCGTCAAAATCGACTCCCTCGTGGTAAGCCCCAAGCTGCCCGTAAACCTCCCCTAGCTCGTCTATTCTCTGGTTTTCCCTTATGGCGATGTATTCCATCTCGGGCGTTATGATCCCCTTCTTCGCGTAGTGCATCTGGGTTACGTTTCGCGACGGGGCGGCGCAAAGTGGTTTTCTTATGTTTCCGAAAGTTATTCCGTTTGCTCTTTCAAGTCTTCTTCTGGCGAATTCCGAGGAAAAATCGGGCAGTTCCGAAACGTCTCCCCTTCCCTTTATCCACTTTTCGCGAAGCGGCTGCAACCCCCTGTGAACGTTGATATCGACATCGGGGTCGGTATAGGGACCACTTGTGTCGTAAAGGGTTATACTGAACTTGTCCGCGCCGGGGGCATCCGAGAGGAAATCATCGGTCTCCACCTCCCTCATGGCCACCTTTATGTCGTGGAGTTTTCCGTCCACGTATATCTTCTTTGAGTTCGGAAAAGTATCTCTCGTTATGGCGGATTCGGTGGGTATTTTCTCTTTTTTTCGAGAAGAACTCATAAGCAAAGGCCCCCTTGGCAAAAACGCTTCGGACATTATTAGTTTAGGGGATTATAAGCCCCTTTACAAATAATCCAGATAACAAAATGCATCCAGTGATGCGGTGGTGCTCTCAGCGGGAAATCCTGTAAATAGCACCCCTGCGGTCATCGGATACAAGCAACGCCCCATCGGGGGCGACGAGAACGTCAACTGGCCTTCCCCACGCGGTTCCGTCGCTTTTAAGCCATCCTTGCGCAAACACTTGGTAGGAAACCTCTTTCCCTGGCCTGAAACACGCCAATGCTACCCTGTATCCTATGGGTGTACTCCTGTTCCACGAACCATGCTCGGCAATGAAAATGCTGTTTTTGTAAGGCGCGGGAAACATTGAAGCCGTGTAAAACCGCATCCCTAAAGCCGCGACATGGGCGGGAAGTTCCAGTTCGGGAGGAGTAAATTCGCTGCAGGCGCGCATTGAACCGAAGCCTGGATCTGAAACATCCGTTCCATGGCAATACGGAAAACCGAAATGAAGTCCGGCACCGCCAGCGCGGTTAAGTTCGTCCGGAGGACTGTTATCAGTAATTCGCTGGTCGTTACTGATATTGTCTCTTCCGTTATCGGTAAACCAGAGTTCACCCGACCCCGGATGCCAGTCAAACCCCACGGTGTTTCGCACTCCGTGCGCGAAAACCTCAAGACTTGATCCGTCGGGGTTCATTCTCAGGATCGCGGCGTACCGTTCGTCACTTTTTTTGCAGACATTGCACGGCGCTCCGACAGGAACGTAGAGCTTTCCATCCGGTCCGAACCGCAGGAACTTCCACCAATGCGAAGCGCCTCCCGGAAGCATGTCAATTACGACCGTGGGGGCAGGAGGGGACGAAAGCCTGCTCTCGATTTCGTCATAGCGAATAATCCTGTTGCGTTCGGCGACATAAAGATCTCCGTCCCAAAATGCCACGCCGTTTGGAACATCAAGATTGTCCGCGATTACCCGGACGGTCTCGGCGTAATTATCGCCGTCTGTATCGCTAAGGGCGTATACGGTTCCGAGATTTCTCGTACCGACAAACAAAGTGCCATTAGTTCCTAGAGCAAGTGAACGAGCGCCAGAAATCTGCTTTGAATAAAATGAGATGGAAAACCCTTCGGGAATAGATATCTCATATGACTGCTGGGATATCGGGTCCGTAAGTGTTTTCGGATCAAGCACAAGCGAAGGGCAATCCGGAGGAGGGGGCGGCGGCGGTGGTGGTGGTTTCGAAGGAACTTCCACAGGCATAGGTCCGGCAGGATCTTGTAAAGCCATGTTCGGAACAACTTCGTCCCCGCCGCCACAGCCAGACGAAAGAAGACATAAAAGCACTGGAATCAGTAGTTTGAAAAGCTTGTGCGTCATAACTTCCCTAGTATAAAAACACTCATAGACCCGCCGAATGTCAAACGGAACATGTTCGCACAGAAACGCAACAAGACCGAAAACTCTTCCTTGCCGCGCGGTTCACTAAATCGAGCGCTTGGGTAAAGTTATTATTCATTTTTCGCAAACAAGAGGTCCGGTTCATGTCTTCTCTTATTCTGGGTATTGAAACATCATGCGATGAAACTTCCGCGGCGGTAGTCAAAGACGGAAACCAGATGCTCTCAAACGTGGTCTCCTCGCAGATTGACGTTCATAACGCCTTCGGCGGAGTAGTGCCGGAGATAGCGTCACGCATGCACACCGAAATAATCCTGCAGGTAATAGATCAGGCTCTTGGGACCGCTGAAACTTCCGCCAAGGAAGTGGACGCCATAGCGGTAACCCAGGGGCCAGGGCTAATAGGCTCTCTTATGGTCGGAATTTCAACGGCAAAGGCGCTTGCGTTTTCCCACGGGAAACCCCTTGTGGGGGTAAACCACCTAGAAGCGCACATAGCCGTAGCGCATCTTGAAAACAAAATTGATTTTCCTTTTGTCGCCCTAATAGTTTCCGGAGGACACACGAACCTTTACATGGTAAGAGGATTTCTGGATTTCGAACTGCTCGGAAGCACAAGAGACGACGCCGCGGGAGAGGCTTTTGACAAGAGTGCAAAGGCTCTTGGGCTCGGATACCCAGGAGGAGTCGAAATAGACAGGCTTTCAAAAAACGGCAACCCCGACGCGATCAGTTTTCCGAGGCCTTTTAACAATGAGTCTTTTGATTTCAGCTTCAGCGGGCTTAAAACCGCTCTTTTAAACCACATAAAGAAAAACCCTGTTGAAAGCGAAGAAAATCTCTTTGACGTATGCGCCGGGTTTCAGGAAGCCATAGTGGAAACCCTTGTTGACAAGACTCTTAATGCGGCGAGGAAAAACGAAGTGAGAAGCGTTGTTTTAGCTGGCGGTGTGGCCTGCAATTCAAGGCTGAGGAAACTCAGCGAGGAGAGAATCAGAAGCGAGGGAATAAACGTTTTCATGCCCTCGCCTGCCCTTTGCACCGACAACGCGGCCATGATAGCTACGCTCGGTTACCACATGTACGCGGATAGCAGGATATCCACGCTTGACATATCGCCTTATTCGACTGCAAGACGCAGAGTCTCCTAAGGCCGTTTTAGTAAGGTAACCGTCCTTATATCCCAAATAGATTAATACTTTCCGAATCTTCTCTACTAAACATCTCAAGATTTTTATTCAAAGCACCAGATGTCTCTCTAAAAGAAATATGTGCGCAGCTTTTGACTGGCAGAGTTGCTTTGTAAGCAGGAATACAACATATATGATTCTTTTAGAGATAAAAACAACTTAGTTATTGCAATTAATCAAAAAGAAACTAATATATTGTTATAATTTTTAAGAGCATCTTATTTGTTTACAATATTAGCTTGGAGAAAAGACTGAAATGAGCAGAATACGTGATCAGATTAAAAACCGCCGAAAAAAACTCGCCCTAAAGCAAAAAGATATGATGTTGCGCGTCGGCATGTCAAGACAGCAGTACCAGCGGCTGGAATCCAGAGGAAACCCACGCTTAGACACTCTTGAGCTTGTTGCCAAGGGGCTTAGGATGGAAGTTGTACTTGTTCCGCAGGAAAAACTGCGCTTGGTTCGCGACATACTGGAAGGAAAAACCCATATAGGTTCAGGCGCTGAATTTGATTTCAGCCTTACAGTGGAAAACGAAACGGTTTCTGATAACCCCTGGAAAGGGCTGCTGGAGGAGTGATCGTGAGCGGCGCAGAAGAAGTCAATGTTCTAGAACTCACCCTGCACGGCATGAAAGTCGGATACCTGACGGGCCACAAAGACGGCCGAAATGTCCTTACGTTCACGCCTGAGTTTACAGGGAGCAGTTCGCGACCAACCTTTACTCTGACAACGCATCCGGATTTTCCTAACGTAAAAAACCTGCTTGCAAAGCCTTGGTCAAAGAGACAGAGACTGCATCCGGTGCTGTCCAATCTGTTGCCCGAAGGAGTATTGAAAGAGTTGCTGGCGCAAAGTCTGAAAATCCATATTGACAACGAATTCGAGTTGCTCGCCCGTCTTGGAGAGGATTTGCCCGGGGCTCTGATCGTCACTGTCGCAGAACCCGGTGAAGTTCCCGGCTACGCATTGGCAGACAGAGCAAAAGCCATCAAAGCCGACATACGGAGTGGCGCAAAACATTTTTCTCTGGCCGGCGTACAAATGAAATTCTCAATGAGAGAACAGGATGGACGCTATCGAATTGCTGAATCAGGAGATCTTGGGGACTGGATCATCAAGACCCCGTCCACCAGACACAAACTTGTTCCCTTAAACGAGTTCACCGCCATGCGGCTTGCGCAGACAGCGGGCGTCGATATACCGGATATCCGGCTGGTTGAAATGAGTGCCATAGACAAGCTCCCCGCTATCAACCTCCCTGAAGAAGAATTCGCATTTGCCATAAGGCGGTTTGACCGCGTGGGCGAGAAACGCATTCACACAGAGGACTTCGCCCAAGTTCTGGTGAAGTACCCGCAGCAGAAGTATGACGGTCCGAACTACGAGCAGATAGGAAAGATCATTTATCAGTACACCGGCGACAGCCTCAGAAACGCCCAGCAGTTCGCCCGACGATTACTGGTCAACATTCTATTGGCCAATGGTGACGCTCACCTAAAAAACTGGTCTCTGATCTATCCCGACACGGTCACGCCGGAACTTTCCCCCGCCTACGATCTCGTGATCACTCGCGTTTATATAGGTGACAAGAGGGAATACGCGTTGAATTTAGACAGGAACAAGGACTGGTATAAAACCACATTCAGTCATTTTAAAGCCTGGGCGGACAAAGCCGGTATTCCATGGAAAGCCATTAAACCGCCGCTTGACGACACGCTGGATAAAGCGCGCTCTCTCTGGCCAAGATTTCTTGACGACCTACCCATGGACTATGCTCAAAAAAAAGAACTCAAAGAGCACTGGCGACTGCTGTCCGCAGACTTTCGGATTGAGACCGATAGATAGTTAAACTACAAACCGGACTCATCAGCAAAAAACCAACCCCCAACCCCATTTGATGAGAAAAAACTAAAACTTAGGTTTCGTAGTCGGCAAGAGCTACATCAGTTCTTATCTGCCGGATGAACTGTGCGACCTTCACGTGCTCGGGGTGTTTCTGGTAGATTTCGAGATCTTCCATTGATTCAAACTCTGAATAAAGGGCAACATCGTATGAGACGGGAAGTTCGTTAAAATTTTTCCCAAGCTCCATCGTCTTTATTTCCGGAATGGCGCTTTTTAGCCCCTCTAATTCCTGCTTGATCTTGGCTATACATTCATCCTTGCTCATCCCTTCGTGTGAATCCTTTAGTTTCCACATTACTATATGCTTTATCACCTGAATCTCCTTGGAAAAGTGGTCTGTAAATTTTCCAAACAGAGTAAATTGTTTTTAACGAAATTGCGAAAAATTCCTCTCTTATCAAGGCAGTTACTCAGCTCTGGGTCATGGAGTATATTATGGCGACAAAAAAGGTATGATTAATTTTCATGCGGGGAAAAAGAGAAATATTCAACGAGCTTCCGTTCGTTTCGAATTTCGAGAAAGACAAGACCGATTTTCTGCTTAAAATCGGCGAACTGATAGAAGTGCCCGAACGCTACGTTCTCACCAAGCAGTTCGAACCGAGCCATTCTTTTTATTTCCTCGTCGAGGGCCTAGTGAATTTCTCAATCAGCGTCGAGGACAGAACCGACGAATTCTCGGTGGGGAAAAGCAGCGAAAAGTTCACGCCCGTAGGCTGGTCTGGCTTTCGCTCTCCCAAACGTTACTACACGACAATTGTATGCGAAAAGCCCTGCGTCCTGCTAAAATGGAGTCACCAGAATCTTGAGAAGTTCTTCGATCAGGAACCTCTTCTTGGACGCGAATTTCTTCTGTTCGTTCTCAGCAAAAGCATAAACCTCCTAAAGCATGTTCGAGCTGAACTTGCTGAATACAATAACGTCAACTGGGACATGGAGGCGGGAAAAACGGGCGGTTTCTCCCAGGAAGGAAAATACATATCCGTGCCTAACCCGCTTCAGCTTCTGAGACAATCCCCTTTTTTCGAGGTTTTTCCCGACAGAACGTTGCGTCAACTGGCAAAAGCGACCCAGAAAAAATACTATCTGAACAATGAACCCATATTTAATCAGGAAGATATTTCCGAAGGAATAGACATACTGGCTTACGGAAAGGCCGTACTGTGCTTCTCGCCCGACGGTTCGCAGGGCGGAGTTGAGGAATCCGTGGCACTTCGCCTGATTAACCTTCCCGGATACCTGGTCGGCTGGATGGGCGCCGCCCCCGCCGGGCCAAACGACGTTACGGCTGTTGCGAGCAGAAATTCGGTTATCTATCACATAAGCGCCCTCAATCTTCACAAAATCCTGAATCAGGACCCATCCATGGCCCTAGCTCTAGCCAGAAGACTTCTGTGGCTGGTATCGATCCGGCTGCGAAATGTCCGCGCGGGACTCATATCGCAAAGATACGAACGCGAAATACTGGCCATAAGCAATCTTATCGGGCAAAACGCCATGCAGTTAAGCGTAAACTCGCCTATTCATAAGCTACCTCATCTGCTAAACAACCCGCTGACACTCGATGACGCTTTTCGGCTTCTGTTCAGACTGGAAAAAGAGGGCGAGAGTCTTGAGAGGGAACTCTCCCGTCTCAGCCTTGATATCCTCGGAAAGATCTACAAGGAATACAACTTTTTCGAGGGACTAAAAAACGTCTATCAGTCCGTGACCGCAGCACCCAAGTCACTTTCTCCAAGCGAAATAAGAACCATGGCGGCCAAGCAGTTCATGGGCGTTTTCAAGAGCACTCCTTACGTAATCGAAGGCTGGGAGAATCTGCCTGATGAGCCGGGACACATATTCATATACAATCATCTGCTGAACCATCCCTACAACACTCTGCCCAACCATTTTCAGATTACGCTCGATTCTCACTTCATAAGCTCGATGGTTCTTTACGCCAAGTACGGCGAAGCCGGGATCCGGGTTGTCCGAGTGCCCAGGGCGGAAGAATACGGACACGAATACTACTACCAAAGGCTCGGACACATTAACGTTTACACCGACGAATCCGACACTACCAAGCAAACTTCCGAGCGGAAAAAAGCGTGGAGGAAAAAGTTCTACAAAACGGCCAGTGGATACCTGAAGAAAGGATTTAACATAGTAATAAGTCCAGAGGGAACCAGCATGACGACGGAGGAATCGCCCGGTCCGTTCAAGCTCGGCGCTTTTCTTCTGGCCGCATCCATTTCGCCCGAGCCTTATATCGTTCCCATAGCGGCAGCGAATTTTGACAAAAGAATAAACCAGAACGTGTTCTCCCTGGTAATAAAAAAGCCTTTCAGGATATCCGATTACGTCAAAAACCCCGAGGAGAACAAAGACAGGCTCTTTGAGTTTGTTAAGGAATACGGAAACGAGTACAGAACATACGTGGAAGAGGCGGCGGGACTTGCGAGACGGGTGGAATCCACCAAGATCAACTTAAAAACTTTTGAGCAGGTCGAAAAAGATTTCCTTGTAATCGATAAGAACCTGTTTGAGCAGGATGTAAGGATTCTTGAAAGACGTCACGTCGGGAAAAAGAATAACGCCACGGTGTTTTACGGCAGTTCAAGCTTTCGCCTCTGGAGAGGCATGGCAAGGGATTTTTCCGAATATAACGTCGTGAACCTGGGTTTCGGCGGCGCCAGGATCGCCTACTGCCTGCATTATTTCAAACGCCTCATAAAACCAAATGACGCTAAATCCCTGGTTTTCTACGCGGGCGATAACGATATCGGGGACGGCTGCCTGCCAAAGCAGGTGCTGAATCTCTTCGTGGATTTCTACCACCGCTTCAGAGAGTCCTATCCCCGCACCAAAATCACTTTTGTTTCCATAAAGCCCAGCCCCGTAAGATTCCATTTTCTTGACAGAATCACGGCATCAAACGATCTCATAAGACAGTTCCTGTCAAGAGAACCCAACGCCTTTTACCTCAATGTCTACGACTACATGCTAAATGAGAATGGAGAGATAAGGGAAGAACTGTTCACCGAAGACGGTCTTCATCTGAACAGGAAAGGATACGCTTTATGGAAAGAACTGTTTTTAGCAGACGCAAAAGAGATTTTTTATGATCCAAGGCCCGAAGAATCTGAAAAACGGGTTGAAATTCCCCCTCCGGGAAAAACCGAGCATACGCGAATATCCACAGACCTCAGCTTTAAATAGCCCGTTACCGCCGACCGCGCTCCTTCCCCAAAGCGGGAATCAGAAGCCACATCTTTCTTTTTGAGTGACGCCCCCAGCTTGGAGAGAGCAAAACGTAATTACCTCGAAGCATCGGTGAGTCATCAAGACGAAAAGAGAGTTTGGCAGAACCTTCATAGCCCGAAACATACCTTCCCGAAACGGAAAAATCGGCTTTTGCCGAGCAAGACTGCCCGCGGAGAAAAACCCACAGGTCATTTTCCTCAAACTCGATCCCCAGAGCCTTCTGCCTTTTATCAATCCATCCCGCGTTTGGAAAAACCCAGTGGCGATAACCGCCCGTGAGTTCAAGGGAAAGGACAAAACAGGTGGTTTCCGAGACGATTTTCCTAACAGAGTATCTGAGAGTTGAGTTCATAGAGCAATCTAAGGCCGTGGAGAGCAAGATCTTTGTCAACCCGCGTCGTACAGGCGCACTCCTCACTCACCGCGTCAGCAAATCCCCCGGTGATTACAACCTCCGGAGAAGACCCCATCTCCTCTTTCAGTTTTGCACAGAGCCCGTCGATCATTGAAGCGTAACCATAAAACAGTCCCGACTGTATACATTCAACTGTGTCTTTGCCGATTACCTGTTCGGGCTTTTCGGGTTCTACCTTCGGAAGCTTTGATGTTCCGTGGTAAAGCGCTACTGTAGAAAGCTCGATCCCGGGAACTATCGCCCCACCCAGATATTCTCCTTTTTCAGAAACACAGTCAAAAGTAGTTGCCGTCCCGAGGTCAACCACTATCACACTTCCGCCGAAGCGGTGGTAAGCGGCAACGGCATTTGCTATCCTGTCGGCCCCGAGTTCTTCAGGATTATAAATCCGAATCGGCATGCCCGTTCTTGTCTCGGGACCCACGATTATGGGTGGATGACCGAAATATTTCTCTATCAATTTCGCCACTCCCTCCTGCATTTCGGTAACCACACAGGAGAGTATGGCGCCGCTGAACGAAGAGGACGATATGTCATTCTCGTTCATCTTCCCGAAGAGGATAATCCCGTAATCGTCAGGGCTTTTGGTCCTGTCTGTATCAATCCTGAAGCTGTATACAAGGTCCTCTCCGGAAAATATTCCGACCATTATGCTGGTGTTGCCGACGTCAATTGCGAGAAGCATAGCGAATCAAGCCCGGTTTTTACGATCTGGCCCTTTGATGAAAGGCTCAAGAACTCCCGGAACGATAGATGCCTTTATTCCGACGGAGAAAAACCGGTTTCGAGGGGAGTATAACTTAAAAACCGGATAAACCGAAGCGCTCCCATCCAGGCTGACACCCCTTTTTTACATCAAACTCATGGGAAATAAAACGCGGGGAAAAACCCTACTCCACTTCAAAAGGGTTTTTCCCCGACCCGGCAAAACTTTATTAGGACTGATCGTTTCCTATCATCCTGAAATTATTTTCAAATCAGATTATCAATGTTCTTGACAACAACGAAGGATTGTTATTGAATTAAAAAGTAAGTTGGGGAAGTGGGTTCTTTGATACCGGAAGAGGGGAAACTGGTTATGTCAAAATTCTCAGAATTATAATAAAGGAGGGTTTAAGAAATGGAGAAATTATACAATAACCCTGCGTGGCGCCGTATCAGAGGATTGCGTGGTTTCGGAATTCTTGCTTTATCAGTAGCCTTCTGTCTTACCGGATTGCTCGCACTTTCTTCCTGTGATCTTGAGTTTTGGGAGGACGATGATGGTGAAGCGGCACCGGAAGCGATGGAGATGAGAGGGTTTTTTACGAGTGCTGACGAGAATGGTGACACGGTCTGTAGTTTTGAAGACACTAACGTGTTTCTGGAAGGAGATGAGGCTACCGGAAAACTTGACGTCAAGATGGTTGGTGGGAGTGACCAGTTCGATGCGAAATTCGGACACGTGGGGATAAAGCTCATTAATGATATGGGTGATAAGACTATTGTAACCGCTTACGCATCTCAATCTGATGACGACCAGGAAAACTATGTTCATCCCGGGTCATATTATCTCGCTTCAACAACCGACAGTGACATTGCCGGAGGAGAAACAATATTCGCCGGTTACTGGGTCGGCCACCTTTATCGCGGCGACAACCACGTGGTTTTATGTCCGTACGTGCTGGTACCAAGGAGCATGTCAGATAAAGAAGACTGTGGCGGAATGACGACGACGGTAGATGGTGTAGAATCGACGACGAATGGAATGGATGCAGACATGGTCCACGAGGGGCTGCAAAAATATCTTACACAGGAGGATGGCGACAGCGGACTCGAACTGAGAGCATGCTACTCCGTTTTTGATGATGATGGCTTCGTCTCGCCCACGCAGGACTAAGCAATCTGCTATGGTCAAAATACCACGAAACGATTAAACACAAGAAGCGGGCATGAGGTTCAAACCAAAACCTTCATGCCCGCTTCTTTGTCTGCTGAACGATTTAAGCGAAAATCATTCGGGAGTTTAATATACCGCGATGTCTCGGGCAAAAACTCCGTGCAAGCGAATCCCGGAACCTTCTCGCTTTAAAGTCTTGGAAAGCGGCAAGGTCACGTGAGAAGGTAAGAGTTTAAATCTTCGTGCTTCCCCGAAAATGCTTGGTTTTATCTTATCGGTCACAAGTTCCGGCAAAGGAAATTTTGAACGCAACATATTTGCGTGCCCCCGTTCTTTGACAAAATCCTAGAAGAAACCTATTATTTCACCGCATCCGGAAGGAGAAAAAGTGAGAATAATAGTTACAGGCGGAGCGGGATTCATAGGTTCCTGGATATGCGAAGCGTATATTTCTGATGGCCATGAGGTTCTCGTAATAGACAACCTTTCAACGGGGTCTGAGAACAACATCCCGTCCGAAGCTGAATTCATCGAGTGCGACGTAAGGGATTGTACCAAACTCGAAAAAGCGTTTCGCCAATTCCGCCCCGAGGTCGTGAATCATCATGCGGCACAGATAAACGTAAGAGATTCCGTTGAAAATCCTTCTCTTGACGCCGAAATAAACATAAGCGGATCTCTCAATGTTCTAAGACTCTGCGTAGAACACAAAACCGAAAAGTTTATTTTCTCATCCACCGGAGGCGCCCTTTACGGAGAACCGGGAAGACTTCCCGCAGACGAGTCGACCCCCACCCTCCCCCTCTCCCCCTACGGCATCTCAAAACTCACAACGGAAAATTACGTAAGGTACCATTCGAAAAACCACGGTTTCGGACACGTGATCCTAAGATACGCAAACGTGTACGGAGAAAGACAGAACCCCGAGGGAGAAGCTGGGGTGATAGGGATTTTCTGCGAGAACATAATCAACGAAAAACCCTGCCTTATATTCGGAGACGGAGAACAGACGAGGGACTACGTACATGTCTCTGACGTTTCCCAGGCAAACCTTCTCGCCGCCAGTCTAAAAGAAGAGGGAACATTCAACATAGGAACCTCGGTTGAAAGTTCTGTAAATGAAATAGCTAGCATACTCAGTGAGGTAACGAAAACCGAATTCAGGATCGTCCATGAAAAGCAGCGCCCCGGGGAGGTAAGAAGAATAAGTCTTGATTGCTCCCTGGCGGCAGAAAGACTCGGATGGAGGCCACAAGTTCCCTTGGGCGAAGGGCTTTTCAGAACATGGAACTGGTTCTTGCAGGAAGTGGATTAAGAACCGCCGGAAGTCTTTGTCTTTGAAAAAACCTCGCTCGTGGTTAGAATCTTCTCTTTTCCGGAGGCTGGAAAATGAAGGATAATGAAAAATTCTTTGATGTGCGAATTTACAAAAGATATGTAAAGGAAGGGGAAATCACCCTTAAGGATTACGAAAAACACGTAAAATCCCTGCCCGACGTAAGTGACAAGGCAATGTTCCTTATAATAGACGAAGAAGAAGGAACAGGAGAACAAGAAGAAGAATAATGGAACGCTGGCAATACAAGGTAGTCTCGACCGACGTGCTTGTTAAAAGGTCTCAGGACCATGATATAGCCGTCTACAAGGAAGAAGCTGATTCGAGAAGGGAGGGGGCCAGGGGAAGTCTTGAAGATTCCCTCGTTTCACTTGGCGAGGAAGGCTGGGAACTTGCCACCATTACGGGTGAATTCGCCATATTTAAAAAAAGAGTCAGCTGAACGTCACTGCCACTCTATGGTGCCGGGAGGTTTTGTGGATATATCGTACACTACCCGGTTTATTCCCTTTACCTCGTTTATGATTCTCACCGAGATCTTCCCGAGCAGATCATAAGATATCTTTGACCAGTCGGCGGTCATTCCGTCCGTACTGCTCACAGCTCTCAGCGCGCAGACGTTTTCATAGGTGCGCTCATCACCCATTACCCCCACCGTCTTTACGGGGATAAAAACGCAAAAAGCCTGCCATATCCCATCATAGGCGCCAGATTTTTTAAGCTCATCGATGAAAAGACTGTCGGCGTGTCTAAGTATGGAAAGTCTCTCTCGCGTAACCTCCCCCATTATCCTGATAGCAAGACCGGGACCGGGAAAAGGGTGGCGTCCTATAAGAGATGAAGGAAGCCCGAGCTTCTCACCGACGCTTCTAACCTCGTCTTTGAAAAGTTCCCGAAGAGGTTCAACTATCTCTAGGTTCATTTTTTCCGGAAGTCCTCCAACATTATGGTGGGATTTTATCACGGCCGAGGGACCCTTGACGCTCACGCTCTCAATCACATCGGGATAGAGAGTTCCCTGGGCAAGGAAACGGACGCCGGATATCTTCTCAGCCTCTTCCTCAAAAACCCTCACGAACTGCTCGCCCATAATCTTTCTTTTCGTTTCGGGGTCCTCAACGCCCTCAAGACAAGAGAGAAATCTCTCAGAGGCATCCACGTGAATGAAGTTCATCTCAAATTCGGAAAAAGCGTCTTGGACCTCCCGCGCCTCATCAAGCCTCATGCAGCCCGTATCGACGAAAATGCAGTGAAGCCTGCGGCCCACCGCTTCGTTAATAAGAGCTGCCGTAACCGAGGAATCCACTCCTCCTGAGAGTCCGCATATGATTTTGCCGTCCCCGACTATTTCTCTTATCCTGTGTATGGAGTGCTCTATGAAAGAGCCCGCCGTCCAGTTTCCACTGAGACCCGCCACTTGGAAAAGGAAATTGGAAAGTATCTCAGCTCCAAATTCCGTATGAACGACTTCGGGGTGGAACTGTACCCCGTAGATGTTTCCTCCCGCGTTTCTTACTGCCGCACACTCCGTGTTCTCGGTATCGGCTATCGCCGTAAAACCCTCGGGCACCTTCAAAACTCTGTCGCCGTGAGACATCCAGACCCCTGAGGTCCGCGCTACACCGGAGAAAAGCGGGTCTTCCGTTCCCACGTTTAAAACGGCGGGACCGTACTCTCTTTTCTCTGAACGTTCAACTTCCCCTCCGAGCTGGAAAACCAGCACCTGAAGCCCGTAACAAATGCCCAGGACAGGAATTCCCAAAGACAGTATTTCTCCATCCACTCTGGGAGAAGTTTCCTCCCAGACGCTGGAAGGCCCTCCGGAAAGTATTATAGCCCCAGGTGGATCTTTCCTTATCTCGTCTGAGGAAGTGTTGTAGGGTTTTATCTCGGAATAGACCCCGAGTTCCCTCGTGCGCCTGGCGATCAGCTGCGTATACTGTGAACCGAAATCAAGAACCAGAACTTTTTCGCGCATTTTATGGCCGCCTCCACCGTTGCAGTGAAATCCCAAGTATGCAGAAGGGTAAACTACTCTTTTTGAGGCTGCCTTTACGAGATAAGAAAACCGTTATCACCCGATCCTGTAGTTGGGAGATTCCTTGGTAATTACGATATCGTGAACGTGACTTTCCTGAAGCCCGGCGTTGGTAAGCTTTACGAACTTCGCGTTTTTCTGAAGCTCCTTTATGGTCGCTGAACCGGTGTAGCCCATTCCCGCCCGAAGCCCCCCGACCAGCTGATAAACTATGGCCCCTATATTGCCTCTGTAAGGAACCCTTCCCTCTATGCCTTCCGGAACAAGCTTGGCTTCCATCATCTCATCATCCTGGGCATAGCGGTCCCTGCTCCCGGCCCTCATCGCTTCAATCGAACCCATGCCACGGTACACCTTGTAGGTTCTCCCCTGGTAGAGAACGACCTCCCCGGGAGCTTCATCCGACCCGGCGAGCAGATTTCCTATCATGACGGAATCCGCCCCGGCGGCAAGCGCCTTGGTTATATCTCCCGAGTACTTTATTCCTCCGTCTGCTATTACGGGTATATCGTGTTTTTTAGCTACGGAACAGACCTTTGTTATGGCAGTTATCTGCGGCACCCCTATGCCGGCTATCACGCGCGTTGTGCATATTGATCCGGGACCTACCCCTACCTTAAGACAATCCGCACCTGCTTTTATAAGATCCTCGGCCCCTTCAGACGTCGCTATGTTGCCGGCCACCAGATTTATATCGGGGTACTTTTTTCTTATGCGGACCAGACTGTCGAGCACTCTTTTCGAATGTCCGTGGGCGGTATCCACCACTATGACGTCACAACCCGCCGCGACAAGCTCATCCACCCGCTCCTGGCTGTGCTTGTCAACCCCGACCGCGGCTCCTGCGAGAAGCCTTCCCATCGCGTCCTTGGATGCCTTGGGGAACTTCTCTATTTTCTCTATGTCCTTCATGGTTATAAGGCCGCGAAGCTTGAAGCTGTCGTCGACAACCGGAAGTTTTTCTATCTTGAACTTGTGAAGAAGCTCTTTGGCTTCCAGAAGAGTGGTGCCTTCCTTGACGGTGACAAGCTCTTTTCTGGGGGTCATGACCTTGTCGATCTTAAGGTCCATGTTCTTTTCGAATCTTATGTCCCTGTTGGTGATTATTCCATGAAGAGTGTTATCGGGCTTTACGACAGGAAGACCTGAGATATCGTTTTTAACCATTATCTCAAGGGCTTCACTGACCCGGGTTCCCGGACGCACGGTCAGGGGATTCACTATCATTCCGCTTTCGTACTTTTTTACCCTCTCAACCTCGCCCGCCTGTGCCGGGATGGAGAGGTTCCTGTGGATTATTCCTATGCCGCCTTCCTGTGCCATGGCGATCGCCGTCCGAAACTCCGTTACGGTATCCATGGCCGCGCTCAGTATGGGAATATTAAGGGCTATGCGCTTGGTGAGGTGGACCGAGACGTCAACTTCGGTTGGAAGAACTTCCGAGTAGCTTGGAGATAGTATTACGTCGTCAAAGGTAAGCGCTTCTTCAAAAACAAAATCCTGCATAGCAGCTATCCCGCCTTCTTTGTGGCGGTGACTTTCTTTGTCCTGGGTTTTCTTGTCTTCGGGGCGGGTTTCGCTTCTTCCTTATCGTCGGAAGCACCGCTCCCGCTCATGCTTTTAAAACCCTTCCCGAAAAGATTCAGAATTTTCTTTCTCGCGTCGGAAGCCTCCACACCGAGTTCAATCTCTATTTCCTGCTCTTTTTCCAGGAGATTCAGAAAAACGGATACGATACCCACGTAAGTAGTGTCATCTACTTTTTCAAATCCCATGAATTTCAAAAGCTTTTTCTGAACGACCGGGAACTGGAAACCAACGGTATTGACGGATTCTTTGGAAAGGGAACCATCTTGACTTATGCTTATTTTTATTCGTGTAGATTTCATTATTTAACCACCGGATTATTTCTATAAAGGGGCTATAGTTTACTAAAAACGGCTTAATAAAGCAATTTCGGCCCCTCAATGCTCTCACCAAAACCGTGACCATGAATGGTTTCCGCTAGCCCTCGGATATCACTTCGAAATCCGTAATCTCGATTTCGTACTTAAGGCCCAGGATCTTGTTCACGGAAAGGTAGAAAGTGTTGAAGAAAACGGTGTTGCCGGGCTTTATGTTGAAATTGGCCGATGCCTCCGTGCCGGTAAACGCCGAGAGGTCATCCCCGCTTTTCCTGCTCAGTTTCTGAACAGGATCATCCGTATCGGCGTTTCTAAGGTCCCGCATCGAAAGTGTGTTGCCGGAATAGAAGTCCTGAACGTAAACGGTCCGCCCCGATACCTGGAAACTGCTTCTGAGCTTTATGTAGCTGACGGGCACATCACTTTCGTTCATGATCTCCCCGCGAACGAAAAAAAGATAGCCTTTTTTTGTTGTTATCCACCGGGAATCTGTGTTTCTCACGATCAGTTTGCGGGAAATATCATCGCTTTGCCAGAACCATCGCTCGGGATAAAGTCCGAACTTAAAAACCCCCAGACCGAGTGCGAGAACAATCCCTATCAGGATAAATATCCGCGGGTGGTTTTTCTTTTTTACTTCGTCTATCCCGTAAAATATCTTTTCCGTATCCATAGGTCCAGGTCCCGGAAATAAAAGGGCAAAGTGATGTCTCCGGAGGCAGATTATAACCGTAATATCCTCTTTTCCCACAAACAGAGGCCCTCGCGGAGCGCAAGCCGGAAAGTGACCGTGGCCATTAACCGATCCATTTTACAACGCACGTCCTTCAAGCTATAAATATTAAGGACAAAGAGCTTCAGGCTCTACCCTGCGTACGGATTTAACCTCATAAATAAGAACTTATCGGGAGAAAGAATCATGAGCAGAATGCTTAAGAATCGGAAGACAAGTTTTTGGGTCTTTGTGTTCGCTGTAGGAATGATTTTCGGTGTTTCCGGCAACGCAGTTGCCCAAAGCGGCGGTTTTTACGTCGGTGTTTCGGCCGGGGTTGAGCGCGCGAGCATAGAACACGCAAAGACCGTTGACAGTACTGATGTTCCGGAGGATTTTCTGCAGAACGGAAACATTTATAACACAAGTGATTCCGCAAGTGAAACGGGTTTTGGAGGCGGGTTGTTTTTGGGCTACCGGTTTAACCTGGACCCAAGCGGCACTCTATATTTAGGCGCCGAGATTGACGGGCGGTTCCACGGCGGCACAGCAAGCGGAATGCTTCCCGGAGAAGGACGGTCCCAAGGTCGAAACCAGTACGGAGAAGCCTGGCCCGATGAGTGGAGCGTTGAGAGGAAAAACAGCTACGGGGCAACCTTTATGCTCGGCGTGAGTCCCCCGTTTCTGATTTCGCTTGTGGGCCCGGGTGCGGGCGTCTACGTGCTTGGCGGCCTGCGCCGCATGGACGCGGAGTTAACGGTTGATTCCAATGGTTGCTTGACTCCACGCGAGCTTTGCGGTCCCGGAGATCTAACTCCAGGCACCAACTCCTACGACGAGACTTTCTACGGATGGACGGTCGGAGGAGGCCTTGAGAAGATGATCGGAGACAAGATAGGAATCCGGGGCGAGGTCCGCCACACGCAGTACGGAAAAGAAGACCGGGAAACTTTTCCGGATGCCCCTGTCAAGGTTCCTACATCACTTGAAGGGGATGAAACCAGTCTTTCGCTGGGAGCGGTTGTGTACTTCTGAGCCGTCTGCGGTCATTCACCTCGCAGAAATTTTGTAAAGCTTCTCGTTTCGTTCCGAAAGATACTTTCTCCTTTAATGGCTTTTGGAATCGGAGGAAGAACCGTTAGTTCGAGATCCTAGGAAAAGAGACCCTGTGATTTTCTTACGGCAGCTCCGTCGAGAACCTCTGGTGTCTGCTCACACCGAAACAGATTGAAAAAATATCCCTATATGTAATAATAACCCTCATTGCTTTTTTTCAGGAGTGGATGAATGAACCCTGCTAACCCTTTTGCGTCCCTTAGGGAAGAAATGGATAAGCACGTAATCGGACACGACGAGGTAAAGACCGCTCTTCTTCTCGGAATAATTTCAAGAGAGCACATTTATATCGAAGGCCCTCCGGGTACGGCAAAGACCATGCTTTCGGAAATCGTTTCCAAGGCGGCCCAGCTTAATTTCTTTTTCTACCAGCTTCACAGAGACACCAGGCTCTCAGAACTTATCGGAGACCTGACTATAGTGAAGGAAGAAACCGAGTTCGGAGAAAGAATAAAGCAGGACATCATAAAGGGCGGGATACTGACGTCTGAGATCTGTCTTTTAGACGATATATCGCGCGCGCCCGGAGAATCGCTCAACATACTCCTGCGAATACTTAACGAAAGGAAATTCTTCAGCGAACCCATTCCCCTTCTGACCGCGATAGCGACAAGCAACCCCACGGCGGATGAGTACTACAACGAACCCCTTGATCCGGCCAACCTTGACCGGTTCGTTCTTCAGGTGAAGGCCCTTGGAATTTCCTACGGAAGAAAATGGGATGAAGCCAGAAAGGTTATTGAGCTTTACGCAGAAAAGCCGTTTGAAGAAAAAATACCGAAAAGGGTAAGCAAAAAACTTTTCGACAAAAGCTATAAGAGACTTGAGAAGATCCAGATTCCACCCGATGTACAGGAAGGTCTTGCGAAGTTTACGGCCGTACTGATTGAGGATTTCGGGCTTAACGAAACCAATTCCCTTATTTCCGACAGGACGTTTTTTGTAAAAGCGTTAAAGCTTATCCGCTCCCACGCGCTTCTAAACGAAAGGGAGGTCTGCTCAAAAGAAGACCTTGAAGTTCTCAAATACATGACCGCGTTCCGGGTTCCTCCCGACGTCTACGAACAGATGGACAATATTCTCCGGAATATCATTCAGGATAAAAAAAAAAGCCAGATGACCAGCTGACGCCTGACCCGGATCAGATGCCTGATTCGGAGTTTGACCAGGATTTTTCCCAGGAGCCCAAAGGGGAGATTCCTGACGAGGAAGCGGACAAGGAAACCGAGAATCCGCTCGCCGAGGCCCAGAAAACCTTCTTTGACGCGCTTCGGGACCTCAAGCAGAACCTTGATAACAACCAGAGCGAAATGGCTCCTCCCGAAGGCCAGGACGTGCCAAGCGATCCTACCGGAAACCCCCAGGACAGCGGAAACACGGAAAGAGAGGACAAATCCGCGCGCGCCTACATGAGCAGCAAGTCCTCCAAGGCCGGAGAGGACGATGAAACGGTCATCCCGGGAAGGGGAAATTCGGAAACCGCCGAGAACATAAAACGCATCATGAGAGTTCTCGAGGGTAACTTCCAGAAAAGCATGGCCAAAAAAACCCCCCACCCAGGAGGTTCTCCGAGGAAATGGAAGCGCATGTCCTCTTTTGACGAAATTGAGGACATAGATCCCGTTGAGGCGTTTATATGGTCCCAGCATACTTCTCCCCGACTCCCGCGCGTTCATCTTCGCGAAAAAGAGACGCTCGGAGGAGAAATAGCCATACTCAGGGATATAAGCACTTCGATGATGGGAGTGTACAGCGAGTGGTCCTCATCCGTTGTAAAGGGAGTAATAGAACTTGCAAGAAGAAAGAGAATGAGAATCGGCTATCTGGAATTTAACCACCGTTCCAGAAAACACGTGAAAAATTCGCGATTTTTCACCAGGGACTACACGTGGATAGAAAGTCTCGCGGAAAAAACGGACTGCTCGGGCAACACCAACTACGAAGAAGCTCTGGGAGAGGCGCTCAAGGAGTTTCGCGGCAGAGGACTTAGAAACAAGCACATACTCTTCATAACCGACGGGATTCCCACTTCCGGCGACGCGGAGGTGAAAAAAGAGAGGGAACGCGCGAAAAATATCGGCGTCTGCATACACTCCATATTCATCGGGTCAAAAAACTACCCCTCGATACTTGAGAAAATCTCAAAGGAAACAGTTGGAACACAGTTCATGGCCTCCAAGGGGCGGGACGGCATAATACGCATAGAGAGAAAAGACAGGGCTTACCTGCAAGCCGAACAGGAAAAGATTGCCCGCTCGCAGCTTGATGGCTTCGCAAAAGCGTTTAGAGGAGAATTCTAACGCGCCCGTCAAAGACGCCTCTAACGTATAAGATCACTGTTTTGCCTTTTTTAAAATCTTGTTCACGGCATTTAGATGATCCCCGTATCTGCTTGAGAAAATATGGACCCCATCCCCGCTTGAGACGAAGTAAAGATAGTCCACATCCGCCGGCTGGAGTGCCGCGCGGATTGAATCAAGACCGGGAGCCGCTATAGGACCCGGAGGGAGTCCCGAAACCACGTAGGTGTTATAGGGAGAAGGAAAACTGAGGTCCTTTTTTCTAATATTGCCGTCAAACCTCTTGCCAAGAGCGTAAATCACCGTCGGATCGAATTCAAGCTTCATACCTGTTTTGAGCCGGTT
This sequence comes from Thermodesulfobacteriota bacterium, assembly GCA_047518015.1. Taxonomy (GTDB): domain Bacteria; phylum Desulfobacterota_D; class UBA1144; order Nemesobacterales; family Nemesobacteraceae; genus Nemesobacter. The sequence continues at coordinate 39,852 of JAKZRS010000034.1, forward strand.
ACGTATTACTGCGGAAACAAGGGGTTTTTCCGGCGGGAAAGCGGTTTCTTTCTCTATTAGTGAAGCGATTGTTACAATCTCTTTAATCCCGGATTCCGTACTTTTGATACCAAGCGTCGCGCAAGCCTCCCGAAACCTGCTGAACATCGTTTCAACAATCTTTTCCGCGGTGCTGTTTTTTGCGAAGAAATAGGTGTCGGGAAAAAGAAATCCCTCAAGACTTAAAACGTCTACGCCAAGCTTTTTCGTGGAATATTCGCTGTTCTCCGCAAGCGCGAGAAACTCCTTGCGGGAAACTATCTGCGAAGCCTCAAGAATCCCGGCCATCTGAGCTAGGGTAATTCCCTCAGGAAAAGTGACTTTCCTCAAGAACACTTCGCCACGGCGCAGCTTTCTGTGAACGGAATAAGGAGCCTCGCCCGCTGAAAACACATATTCACCGTGTTTAAGCTTCCCCTGAGTTCTGCTGAGAAAGGCCGGGAGAGAAAGAATCTCCGCCTTTCTTATCACCCTCTCTCCCTCAAGCTTATTCGCTATGGCGGATAGACCGAAGCCTTGCGGTATCTCGACAATTTTTGTTTCCACGGGGAAGCCGTCTAAGAAATAAAACCAGGCAAACAAGGTCAACAGAACAAAAACAAAAACCGCAATCCCCGCTGAGAACCGGTTGAACCCACGAGTCTCGCTCATTTGGAGAGTATCACCATCTCATTTCGGTGGATTATCTCGTCGCTGTACCTGTATCCAAGCACATCCTCTATTTCCGATGATTTCTTTCCGAGAATCTTCCTTACCTCTGAAGAACCGTAGGAACAAAGCCCCCTGGATATCTCAACTGCGGAGGAATTAAAGCAGCTGACAAGCTCTCCTATTCCAAACTCCCCTTCAACTTCCTTTATGCCAGAAGGAAGAAGACTCCTACCTTTTTTGGTAATCGCCTCGGCCGCACCCTCGTCCAGTATAAGCTTCCCGTGGGGCTTAAGCGTATAGGCAATCCAGTGCTTTTTGCCTCTGAGTCTCTCCTTTGTCGGAAGTACTACGGTTCCGTACTCGTGGCCATTAAAAATGTTCAGCAGAGAATTTTCTCTTTTTCCGTTTGCGATTATAGTGGGTACTCCGAAGGCGGCGGCGGATTTTGCCGCCTGGATCTTGGTTCTCATCCCCCCGGAAGTGGTCTTGCCGAAAGTGTCTCCAGCAAAAGACTCTATTCTTGAATCTATCTCGGCAATTGTGGAAAGCAGCTTGGCGTCTTTGTCTTTGGCCGGATCCTTGTCGAAAAATCCTTCCACGTCGCTTAGCAACACTAGAAGATCCGCCTCAGTAAGGGAAATCACAAGCGCCGCAAGGTTATCGTTATCACCGAACATGATCTCCTCGAAAGAGACCGTGTCGTTTTCGTTTATTACGGGAATTATTTCCATCTCAAGCAGCCGCCTTATGGTTTTTCTCGAATTAAGGAACCTTTTCCTGTCGGAGAATCCGTCACGGGTAAGGAGAATTTGCGCAACGTTCAGTCCGAATTTCGAAAAAGCCTCCTCGTAATTCCTGATAAGCTCGGTCTGGCCGCAGGCTGAGATCGCCTGTTTTACGTCTATTTCTCTTGGTTTGCTCGAAAGGCCGAGTTTCTTCATGCCCGAAGCTATGGCTCCCGAAGAAACTATGATGGTCCTCACTCCCCTCTGCTTAAGGTTAAAAACCTGTCTTGCTATTTCCTTAAAAACGGACTCGTTAAGAGATCCGTCGTCGTGGGTAAGCACACTGCTTCCTATCTTGACGACTGCGGTCTTTACCTTTTTAATAAGGCTTTTTCTTTCCTGATCGTTCATGGCGGTCTCTATTTTACCCAAAAAATCCATCCTATTTGACAATAACAACGGCCCTTGATATCTTTTCAGTTCGCTTTCGTTGCGGGAATAGCTCAGTTGGCTAGAGCGTCTCCTTGCCAAGGAGAAGGTCGCGGGTTCGAATCCCGTTTCCCGCTCCACTTCCACAGATTCTCCTATTTCAGATCCCGGTTGCTTCGAAAAACTCGCCGATCTTCTCGCGGATCACTATATCAGCCTCGTCATCAAAAGGAGTCTCCATCAGATTTATGATCACAAGCGCGGCCCCTTTGGAAAGAGCCAAGCGAGGAAGTCCGCTTGCCGGAGCGACCAGAAGGGAAGAACCCATAACGATAAGAGTCTCGGAACTTGAGACTAGGTCAACCGATTTTTCCCACGGTTCTTCGGGAAGAGCTTCTCCGAAAAAAACGGCGTCGGGTTTCAAAATTCCCCCGCATTGGGAGCAAAGCGGAGGGTTTTCTCCCTTGGCAACGCTGCTCATCGCGTCTTCCATCGGATAATATTCCCGGCACTGGAGGCAGACGACACGCCTTAGGGAACCGTGGAGTTCAAACACATTCTCGGAACCCGCATTTGTGTGCAGGCCGTCCACGTTCTGCGTTACAACGCCCTTAAGCCAGCCCTTTTTCTCAAGACGCGCAAGCGCGTAGTGAGCCGCGTTGGGTTCGGCGGCCGCCCTCACCGGATAGGATTCCATGGCGTACGAGTAGTAGTTCTCGGGATTTCTCAAAAACCCGGAGAGTGAGACCACCGACTGATCCATTTTTTCCCAGAGGCCGGTTCCGGGAGAACGGTAGTCGGGTATTCCAGATTCGGTGCTTATTCCGGCTCCCGTAAAGGCAACTGCCCCCTGGGTCTCCTCAAGCAGTTCCAAAAAGAGCTTAACTTCTCTTTCCATAAAGTACGCCCGGCACTAACCAGCAAAAGCAAGAAAGTTCTGAGTTCCCTCAACGCTTCCGCACCATCTTCTAACCGACGGGTACACGTCCAGATCAAAACCCCCTTCCCCGCAAAGCATCGTGTAGGGATAGCACGCGATGTCGGCTATGGAGTAATCACCGCAAAGAAATTCGGTTCGGGAAAGGTGATCTTCAAGAATCGCAAGCGCGGCGTTTCCCTGCGCGTGAAGCTTCTCTATCGTTCCCGGCGGCACCTGGTCGGGAGGCAGGAACTTCACGAAATACCTGGCAAGCGCCAAGTTCGGATCTATAGTCGTCTTTCCGAAGAAAGCCCACTGCGCGATAAGACCGTAGGTCTCCGGGTCATCGGACAGGTAGGGGTTCGGAGAAAACTTCTTTGCCAGATAAAAAAGTATGGCGTTTGATTCCCACATGACAAAATTCCCGTCCGAAAGAGCCGGAATCTTGCAGTTGGGATTAAGCGCGGAGAATTCTTCTTTTTTATGTTCCCCCGCGAATATATCCACCGTTACTCCCTCGTATTCAACCGAAAGCTGGTGCAGTAGAAGCTTCGCCTTGTAGGCGTTTCCAGAAAGCGGGTGTTCGTACAATTTTATCATATTAGTCTCTCACGTATTGTAAAAATTCTTCACTCAAGCGCTCAGAACCCAGCATCTCACGCAGAGCCTCCTTTCGGGGGAACACGTAGGTTACGGCGGCGCTTGCCAGCTCGGCTCCATCTTCATCCCTTATGACCGAATCGACCTCGACCCGCCTTCCCCTGATTTCCCTTATCTTTGCTCTCACGTCAAGGGTTCTGCCGCTTGGAACCTTTTTCATGTAAACCATGTCTATCTTTGCCGTAAGGGCAATCTTGCGGGTTTCATTGAACATGGCCCAGAAAGAAACCTCGTCAACAAGTGTGCACTGCACTCCCCCGTGCACTATCCCCGGCCATCCGGAAAAATGCTCCTCGGTACATACGGTAGTGAATACCTCGTCGGTTTCCTGATCATGGAAAAACTTGAGGCGAAGCCCGTGCTCGTTGTGCGGGCCGCAGGCAAAGCAGTTATAGCCGGGAAGACCGGAGAGCACGTTTTCAATTTCCTTTATCATCAGTCCCCCTCGGCAACTTTCGCAACCGCAGCCACAAGCTCGTCGGTCTCAAGGTTTATGACCTTTACCCCCTGGGTGCTGCGCCCCGTGTTGCGTATCTCGGAAACGCTCGTTCTTATAATTTTGCCGCCCTGATTGCTTATAAGCATTATTTCCGTGTCGTCACCCACCTGAAACGCCCCGACCACCCTTCCGTTTTTCTCGGTTATATTGACGGTCTTCACCCCAAGTCCTCCCCTCTTGGTAAGCCTGTACTCGGAGATTCTGGTACGCTTGCCGTAACCCATCTCCGTTATGGTAAGTATCTGCGCGTTCTGGTTCCCTATGACCTCAAGGCTCACCACCTCGTCGCCTTCTCTGAGATTTATACCCTTAACGCCGATCGACACTCTGCCCACATTCCTTACATCAGTTCCCTTGAACCTGATCGCCTGGCCCTTTCTTGAAGTGAGCAGCACCTCGTCTTCCTCGGATGCAAGCGCCGCACCCACAAGCTCGTCCCCCTTGAGTATGTTAAGGGCGATTATTCCCCCTACGCGCGGGTGGGAATAGGCCTTAAGCTTCGTTTTCTTAACGATGCCGTTTCGAGTCGCCATGATTATGGAGACATCCTCAGTGAAGTCCTTGACGGGCAGTACGGCCGCCACCTTCTCCCCCTTGTCAAGGTTAAGGAGATTCACCATGGCTCTTCCGCGCGCCGTCGGGGAAGACTCCGGGACCTGATAAACCTTAAGCCAGTAGCATTTTCCGAAGCTTGAGAAAAACAGAATGCTGTTGTGTCTTGACGCCGTGAACAGATCATTAACGAAATCGGTGTCCCTGGTGCCCATTCCGGTTCTTCCCCTGCCTCCCCTTCTCTGGTTCCTGTAAATGCTAAGCGGTATGCTCTTTATGTAACCCCCGTAGGTGGTGGTAACCACCATCTCCTCGTCGGTTATAAGATCCTCGATTGATATCTCCCCGACATCCTCGACGATCTCAGTTCTTCTCGCGTCCCCGAATTTCTCCCTGAGCTCTGTGAGTTCCTCGACCGCGAGATCAAGTATCAGCTTTTCGCTCCCGAGTATTTCCCTGAGTTTCGCCACGGTTTCTATAAGCTCGCGTCTTTCTTTAAGTATCTTGTCCCTCTCAAGCGCAGTAAGTCTCTGAAGACGCATCTCCAAAATGGCCTGGGCTTGGCGTTCCGAAAGCGAAAACGTCCGCACGAGACCAACTCTCGCGGCCGCCGGACTCTCGGAGCCTTTTATGAGTTCAACGATTTCATCCAGGTTATCAAGAGCGATCTTGAACCCCTCGAGAAGGTGAAGGCGTTCCTCCGCCCTTCGAAGCTCGTACTGGGTTCTTCGGGTAATTACTTCCTTTCTGTGCTCTATGAAATGGGCAAGGAGTTCCTTTAAGTTAAGAACCTTCGGCTGATTTCTCACAAGCGCGAGCATTATGATGCCAAACGAGGTGTACATCTGCGTATGCTTGTAAAGCTGGTTGAGAACCACCTGGGCGTGCTCCCCTCCCTTAACGTCGATAACGAACCTTATCCCTTCCCTGTCGGATTCATCCCTTATGTCGGAGATGCCCTTTATCTTCTCCTCCCTCACTAACTCGGCAATTTTCTGGGCCAGCCGCGCCTTGTTAACCTGGTAGGGAAGCTCGGTGACGATTATCACATCCCTATCCCCTTTTTTCTGCTTTTCTATGCGAACCTTGGCCCTCATTCTGACTATTCCGCGGCCGGTGGTGTAGGCGGAGCGGATATCATCGCGACCGCTCACAAAACCCCCCGTTGGAAAATCCGGTCCCGGCATGATCTCAATAAGCCTGTCGGTGGTGATGTCGGGGTTATGTATCTGGGCCACTACGGCGTCGAGAAGCTCCCCTAAGTTATGAGGAGGAATATTGGTCGCCATGCCCACCGCGATTCCCGAGGAACCGTTTAGAAGCAGGTTCGGCACCTTGGTAGGCAGTACGCTCGGCTCAAGTTCTCCCCCGTCGTAGTTCGGATAGAATTCGACCGTTTCCTTATCCAGATCCTCAAGCATCTCTGAAGAGATTCTTGAGAGCCTAACTTCTGTGTAGCGCATGGCCGCCGGGCTGTCCCCGTCAACGGAACCGAAATTGCCCTGTCCGTCGACAAGCGGAATTCTCATGGAAAAATCCTGCGCCATCCGGACAAGAGAATCGTAGATTGCTGAGTCTCCGTGAGGATGATATTTACCCATCACGTCTCCAACTACTCTAGCGGATTTCTTGTAAGGGCGGTTCCACACGTTTCCGACCTCACTCATTCCGTAGAGGATTCTCCTGTGAACGGGTTTAAGTCCGTCACGCACGTCGGGAAGAGCCCTTCCGACTATCACGCTCATTGAGTAGCTGAGATAGGACTCCTTCATCTCATCTTCAATGTTTACAGTCTGCACTCTGGATAAAGTGTCCATTCCTGAAAAAAACCCTCCGGAGGAAAGAAAAAGGATGCTTGTGAGATAAACAGGTTAGTAAAGTATTTTACACGAATAAATCCACGGATTCCAGAGCCCAATGCAGACTTTGTCAGCAAATTATCTAGGCTCCGAAGTGCGCTGTGAAAAGGCGCAATAGCCTGCCAGCTTCAACAGATGGAATTCGTGCTATAATTAAGAGGGAAAGAGCAGGAGGCTAGCTAAAATGCACAGATACTGCAAGCTGATGATCATATCGGTTGTTTTACTTGCCGCCTGCTCTGACCAAAGCGGTGAACCGGGCCAGATCGTCGAATGTGAAGGTTCGCTAGCACCGTGCACGTTTCAGGAAATAATACCTGCCATACTGCGCAGGCACCCTGTTACACCCCTAGAAACTCCGCCATTCACCATTGACTTAATAAAGGAGAGATACGGAGTTGAAGAAATAGATTGCTCCCACCCGATTATAAGCGACAACTCCGAATTTATCAGGATAGCTGGGCTTACTCCGGACCCGGACACAAAAATATGGTTCTCTCACGAAGAACTAGAAGAATACGAAGACATCGAAATCGCCTGGGAGTGTAATAACGGCGAGAGCTTTACCGAATACGTGAAGGGAAGCCCCAGATCAACATCAGAGTTTCATGTTATAGATCAAACGACACGATATGTAATAGTCGAAGGCACAGTAACGGACCCCGAAGTGCTTAAGCAGTTGGAGGCGTTATGGGAAAACTGCAAAGTTGGAACCGAACCACCCAACTTTACAGGCGTTTTTACGAGTGGTACGGGCTTTCTTCCCCCGGAAAATCAAAGCTTCTGCGTAACGCTTGACATATTGCCCGGAGCGAAGCAGTGTTTTGCTAAAACCACTCCCCCTGAATTCATCGAATATTCAATGCATACCGACAATGAAAATGACCCAATAGAACAAACGGTCTCCGAAAACGACTATTGTTACCCCGAGGAGAATCCAGGCAGTCAAGCGGGAAGGATAAAAATATTCTGATACCCGCGCGACCGCTTGAAAATTGCAAACCTGATTGTGAACTCGGAGGAAATCCGGTTTTGCAGAAAAAGCCCGTATAATCGACATGCGCGTACTTACCGGACAATGCAAGGGGAAAATACTGAAGGTTCCCAAGGAAAAATCGCTCAGACCCACCGCGGCCAGAATAAAAAAATCCATGTTCGACATACTGGGTTCCGAAGTGCCGGGAACGAAGGTGCTTGACCTGTTCTCGGGTTCGGGAAATTTGGGAATCGAAGCTCTAAGCCTAGGTGCCGGATCCTGCGTGTTCGTTGAGAAAAACCCCGCCACAGCGCGAATGATCGCCCAGAACCTTCGTTCCTGCGGGTACGCTGAACAATCGAGAATACTCAATTTTGATTTCAGAAGAGCATTGAGTATGTTAAGTGCGAAAAATTGTGGGTTCGATCTTGTGTTCATTGATCCTCCATATGAGTTTTACGAAAGAACAGAACCGCACACGCTTGCCCGCGAGATACGAAGCGTCGTCGGGGAGAAAGGAATCATGGTCATTGAACATCCGTCGGGAAACGTGATGAAATCTGAAGGATTTGACGTGAGAACCAGAAAATACGGGGGTACCTCCGTAAGTTTTATAAGGAGACTCAATTGAACGGCAAGACAGTAATCTATCCGGGTTCCTTTGACCCTTTTACAAACGGGCACCTGAACATAATTGCCCGGGCGGCGGGAATCTTCGAGAAAATCATAATCTCGGTTGGACACAACATTTCCAAGAAAACGACGCTTTCAACCGAAGAAAGGGTGTCTCTGATCGCCGAGGTGACCAAGGATTATCCTAACATTGAGGTTGAAAGCTTCGAAGGGCTTCTGGTCGACTACATAAGAAAAAAGGAAACCAACACCGTCTTGCGCGGAATGAGATGCCATTCGGACTTTGAATACGAACTTCAGATGGCCACTGCGAACAAACTTATGAACGAAGAGGTGGAAACGCTGTTTATGGTGACCGAAAGCCAATTCTCTCACATAAGTTCATCCCTCATAAAGGAAATAATTTCCCTGGGAGGTTCCGCAGAGGGTTTCGTGCCGGCGGTAGTTGAAGAGAAACTAATCGAGAAACTCCGCCCGGCAGGAAGGCGGAAGAAATGATAACAATGAAACTTTCAGAAAGGGTCAGCAACCTAAAACCGTCAGCTACGCTTACGATAACGGCAAAAGCAAAGTCGCTTCGCGCCCAGGGAGTCGACATCATAGGGTTCGGAGCTGGAGAACCTGACTTCGACACTCCCGAGCACGTGAAAAGAGAGGGCATAGCCGCGATTAAAAGCGGCTTTACCAAATATACCGCCGTGGGCGGAATAGATGAGCTAAAAGACGCGATAGCGGCGTCTTTGAAAAAAGATCACGGCCTTGAGTACTCAAGAGACGAGATACTGGTTTCCTGCGGAGCGAAACACTCGATATACAATATCACCCAGACGCTTTTTGAACCTGGAGACGAAGTCATAATTCCGGCCCCTTACTGGGTTTCCTATCCTGACCAGGTGGCGCTAACGGGCGCAACCCCGGTAATCATAGACACAGACGAGCGGGAACTTTTCAAAATCACCCCTAAGCAGCTTGAAGCGGAAATAAATGAACAAACGCGGGCCCTTATTCTCAACTATCCTTCAAATCCCACGGGGACTACGTATTCGCGCGGGGAACTTGAGGAAATAGTCAAAATCGCCCTTGACGCCGGTCTGATTATAATCTCAGATGAGATATACGAGAAAATAATCTACGGGGAAACAGAACACGTATCCGTTTGCTCTCTTAGCGACAAAGCGAGAAAATCCACCATCCTCGTAAACGGAGTATCCAAATCCTACTCAATGACCGGGTGGCGTATAGGATACGCGGCGGGAGATAAAAGAGTAATAAGCGCGATGGCGAAGCTTCAGGGCCAGTCAACCTCAAACCCCTCGTCAATCTCGCAGATGGCCGCCCTTGAGGCGTTTTGCGGACCGCAGGACCTGCTTAATAAAAGGGCAAGCGAATTTGAGAGAAGGAAAAACTTCATAGTAAAAAGGCTAAATGAAATCCCGGGATTTACGTGCTTTGACCCCATGGGAGCGTTCTACGTGTTTCCGAGCATAAGAGGTTTCGTTGGAAAAAGATACGGAAACAAGAAGATTGACGGATCCGTTTCGTTTACCGAATTTCTGCTTGAAGAAGCGAAAGTGGCTGTCGTGCCGGGCATAGCCTTTGGAAAGGAAGACTATCTCAGGATATCTTACGCGACATCCATGGAGAATATAGAAGAGGGCCTAAACAGAATCGAAGAGGCGGTAAAAACCCTGCTCTGATTCCCAACAGAAGGAAACCTTAAAAAAAGCCGGCAGATTTTCTTAACCTTGAGCCCAGGTGACCTTAGACTTCCCCTTCTTGTCCTTTTTAAGAGCGAACCGTTTGTTCATCGACTGCCCTTCCCCATCCTGCCATTCACCACACCACCCCAGTAGCATGTCCGAACATATCCCTTTCCGATACACCTCTCGCCGGTGCCCAAGTTATAATAATATCCCGTTGCGCTATCGTAAGACCAAGGACTGTAATCGGTATTGTAACCCCTCATATCTCCGTCCGGTTCAATAGTTGCGTTCCAGTACGCCCCTGTCCTCGTATCAAAGCCATGAAAGTTCGTATTACCTTTAGAATCGGTATTCCAATAGTAGCTGTTTCCTGAGAACCAGTCGTGGCCTGCCCCGCTTTTTTGGGCATAAGCAGGGAAAGAAAATGCGGTCAGCAACATCAGCAATAACAGCAAAAACCTCATTTTGCTAAGATAACAGGTTTTGAGTATGTCCGCAAAATCCACCCGACAATGAAAAACCAGCACCTATAAATAAGCTCCCGAACTACTTTCAGCGGCTTTCCAGAGCATTATTTAGTGGAAACCAGGATTTACGACCAGTTGTTTTTGAAACTCTTGCCGCATAGACGTTGCGATTGCTCTTAAGCTTGTCTTTGAGGGGGATAATCTGTACCATTTTCATATTGAGGTGAGGGGTATGGGCAGGAAACTCTGTCAACTTTCCTTTATAATTTCCCAATGAAGTCTTTTAAGATCGGCCTTTCCGCAACGCTTTCCGGACGCCACGCGGTTCAGGGCAAAGAAAGCCTTAAAGGAATAAAGTTTTTTACCGAGCACCTGCGTGAACAGGGAGGAATAAGAACGCCGGATGGGAAGCTCCCAGTGCCGGAGCTTATCTTCTACGACGACGCGAGCGTTCCTGAGAAAACAAGGGAGAACACCCTTCGCTTGATAGAAAAAGACAGGGTAGACATACTGCTCGGACCATACTCAAGCAGCCTCACGCTTGCGTGCGTTGAGGTCGCCGAAAAAACGCAAAGAGTAGTGTGGAACTACGGCGGATCGCTTGACGACATTCCCGCCCGCGCCCGAGGGAAGACGGTAAGCGCCATAACCGAGGCGTCTTCCTACTTCCAGGTGATGGTGGATATGATCCATGGCCGCTATGCCGAGGCGGCCGAAATCGCCGTTTTGCGCCTCGCGGAAAGCCGGTTTTCCCAGACAGTGAGCGAAGGAGCAGTGCTTCGCGCCGAAGAATTGGGGATGTCGGCGGCCGTTTATGACTTTCCCTCCGGCACAGAAGATTTCTCCGCCATACTCACCCGCGCAAAAAACCGGGGCGCTTGCTGTGTGCTTTGCTGCGGGGGAATGGAAGACGACATAAATCTCGCCATATGGGTATCGAAAAACTCCGCTCACGGATTCGGGGTAGTGGCAACGCTCGCGGCCGCGGTAAACGAATTTGAAAAACGTCTCGGGCGGGAGGCCGACGGTTTCGTCTCGACAAGCCAGTGGGAACCAACGTTTTCTGTATCCGTGGATTTCGGTCCGAGTCCAAGGGAATTCTCAGACAAGTTCGCCTCCGCCTACGGATACGTTCCTGACTACACAGCCGCGCAGTCATACAACATGGGGCTTATAATCGAAAAACTGATTGAGAAGACGGGGGGAACAGACGAACAAGCGCTTCTGCGCGAAGCCCTGCGCTCTGAGTTTACGACTTTTTACGGAGATTTCCGTATCGACCCCGACACCCTCCGTCAGACAGGACACCGAATGTTGGTAACCCAGTGGCAGGATGGGGAGAAAAAAATAGTTTTTCCTCAAGAATATTCGAATTCCCGACTGATAGCCTGAGGGGTGGTGGAGCCGATGGGGTTCGAACCCACGACCTCATGAATGCCATTCATGCGCTCTCCCAACTGAGCTACGGCCCCACGAAAAACAGGATTATAAATCTAGTTTCAAGGCAAGTGCATGTCAAACCCTGAAAAAGTGGTGGAGCCGATGGGATTCGAACCCACGACCTCATGAGTGCGATTCATGCGCTCTCCCGGGCTGAGCTACGGCCCCACTAACAACAGGAGTAATTAGTTTATTTCAGGAAACATGACTGTCAAACCCTACGCGCCGAGACGGCGCTCCCACTGTATTGTGGAACGGATTATGTATAATTTTTCTTTTCATGCGTTAAGGGAAAGGAGATTGCCGGATGAATTCTGTAAATATAGGCCTTATAGGCGCCGGAACCATAGGTTGCGGCGTTTATAAAACGATAAGCGAAAACACAGACATAATAGAGAAAAGAACCGGGATAAAACTCAACATTAAAAAAGTAGCCGACCTCGACATAAAGAGAAAACGTCCGGTCAGAATCCCGAAAAAGCTTTTTACCACAGATGCGCACGAACTCATAGATGACGAGAGCATCTCGATAATAATCGAGCTTATCGGCGGAACCACTGCGGCTCGCGAACTGGTTTTGGGTGCGATACGGAGCGGGAAAAACGTCGTAACCGCGAACAAGGCCCTTTTGGCTCACCACGGGGATGAAATTTTCAGGGAAGCGGCCGCAAACGGAGTCCACGTGGCATTTGAAGCTAGCGTTGGAGGAGGAATACCCGTAATCAAGGCGACCCATGAAAGCTACGTGGCAAACAACATTCTTTCCATACACGGAATAATGAACGGGACGTGTAACTACATACTTCACAACATGTCGGAGCAGAAAAAAGGATTCGACGAAATGCTTGAGCGCGCCCAGGAGGAGGGATATGCCGAAGCCGATCCTTCGTTTGACATAGACGGCATCGACGCCGCCCACAAACTCTCGATCCTGATAATGCTTGCCTACGGATTCTTTCCGAAATTCGACGATATATACGTTGAGGGAATAAGGAATATCTCCTCGACCGACATAAACTTCACCGAGCAGCTCGGCTACAGGATCAAGCTGCTTGCCATCGCCAAGCTTACCGATGCGGGCATACAGGCGGGAGTTTATCCGGCCCTTATAAGAAAAGACACTCAGCTCGCTGACGTAAAAGACGCGTTTAACGCAATCCACATCGTGGGAGACAAGGTAGGTCCGACAATGTTCTATGGAATGGGAGCCGGAATGCTCCCGACAGCAAGCGCCGTTGTGGGTGACCTGGTTTCAATCGCAAAAACTGTCCAAAACGGCTCGCAGCAGTTTCCGCCCATGCTTTATTCCGAGGACGGCGGGCGCAGGACTATTGTCGGCACAGACCGTCTTACGGGACGCTACTACCTGAGATTCCAGGTTGAGGACAAACCCGGAACTCTCGGGAAAATAACCACTGTTCTCGGGAAGTGCGGAATAAGCATAGAGTCCATAATACAGCGGACAAGAGAAACAAACGGCGGGGAGGTTCCCATCATAATAATGACCCATGAATCAAGTGAAAAAAACCTCCGAAAAGCGCTTGAGAGGATAAAAAAATCGATGACATCCGTCGCCGATGCGATTTTCCTGAGGATTGAAGAGATATGAGAGAACAGGCGGCGACCGCGAGAAAAATGGTTGCGGATATAGAACCGCAGGAACACCCGATGTTCTACAAGAACCTTCTCGATTCACTTCCCGAGGGAGTAATAGTAGCTGACAGGAACCTCAACATACTTTCCGTGAACGAACCGTCTGAAACAATACTCAATATCTCAAGACGCAAAACCGTGGGAAACCATATCTCCAGATTTCTGCCGGAGGAAATAACAAACCTCTGCGGCAGAGCTGTGAAGGAAGAAAGAGTCGTGCAGGAAAACGACCTGCTTTTCCGCATATCCGAGGAATCCTCGATCAACGTCGAATGCACTGTCTCTCCCATACACGGGAGTGATGGCAGGATGAACGGACTCGTAATCCAGATAAGAAACACGGAAAAGATGAACATGATGTCCATCATTAGCAGAAACTGCAGCCTTGAAGAAAACTACGAAACCCTGGTAAGAGGGCTTGCGCATGAAATCAGAAATCCTCTGAGCGGCATAAAGGGAGCGGCGCAGCTTCTAAACGGAACACTATCGAAAACGGAGAAAAACCGGTGTTCGAAGATAATAATAAGGGAAGTGGAAAGACTGAAAGACCTAGTCGACAGGCTCGTGAAACCGTCATCGGTTTCAACGCAGCATTTAATGTCGGTGGATATAAATGAAATCCTGATTGACATAATATTCCTCGAATCGAATCTTCATAAAAACATCAAATTCAAGCACAAGCTCGACATTACCATTCCTCCCGTACCAGGCGACTATAACTCCCTCAAACAGGTGTTCATAAACATCATCCAAAATGCGGTGAACTCGATCAAGGACAACGGGCAGATAACGGTCAGCACCAAGTGGGTCACCGATTACAAGATACGCAATAAACACACGGTCTTGATATCAGTAAAGGACGACGGAACCGGTATACAGAAAAAAGACCTGAAAAAAATATTCACCCCGTTTTTTTCGGGCAAAAAGAAAGGGACAGGGCTTGGTCTTTTCATATCGAGCCAGGTAATAGCTAAATACGGAGGAATAATTACCGCGGAGAGTGAGGAGGGAAAGGGTTCTGAATTCAAGATACAGCTCCCGGCAAGCTAAAGAATTATCAGCCCTCTACCGCACTGGTACAAACAACGTAACTCGTGATGTGCCGCCTAAAGAAATCAGCTCATGAAAAACCGTATTCTGATAGCCGACGACGAAGAAGATATCAGGTGGATACTCGAGACATCCCTTAAGAAATCGGGATTTGAAGTCGAGTGCGCCGAAAACGGAGAGGATGCCGTACGAAAGGCCTGCGAGGAAGCGTACTCTCTGATCCTTCTTGACATAAACATGCCGGATATGAACGGATTTGAGGTTCTAACCCAGCTTAGAAACAGAAAAATTGACTCGCCCATAATATTCATTACCGCCCAGAACACTGTCAGTAACGCAATAGATTCAATGCAGCTCGGTGCCTATGATTACCTGACCAAGCCGTTTGACCTTGAAGAGGTCAAAATCTTTGCCGAGCGGGCTATAAAAAACTACGACGCCGGAAGAAAAATAAGACTGTCTGAAGATTCCGAGGAAAATATCTCGTTTGAAGAAATAGTAGGCAGTTCGCCCGACATGCTGAACGTATACAAGCTCATCGGTCGTACCGCATCCAAGAACATCACCGTGCTGATAACAGGAGAAAGCGGTACCGGAAAAGAACTTATCGCAAGAGCGATTCATTATAACAGTCCGGGAAGAAAAAAAAGGCTGGTATCCGTAAACATATCCGCGATTCCCAAGGAACTTATCGAAAGCGAACTGTTCGGATACGAAAGAGGAGCGTTTACGGGCGCCACCGCCTTGAAGAGGGGAAGATTCGAGGAAGCCGACGGCGGAACCCTTCACATAGACGAAATAGGGAACCTTTCAATCGACCTGCAGTCAAAGCTCCTAAGAGCCATCGAGGAGAAACAGATCTACCGACTCGGCAGCGAGAAACCGGTCTCCGTTGACCCGAGAATAATCGCAAGCACGAATAAGAATTTAAAAGACGCTGTCAGGGAAGGTTCTTTCAGAGAGGACCTGTTCTACAGACTTAACGTCATAAGCATAAACCTCCCCCCTCTCAGAAAGAGAAAAGAGGATATAAGTGAACTGCTGAGGCATTTTTTGAAGAAACATTCAGCGGAATTTGGCACTGAGAAAAAGGTCTTCTCCCGCGAAGCGGAGCAGTTGCTGATTACCCACAACTGGCCCGGAAACGTAAGAGAACTTGAAAACACCATAAAACGTCTGCTGGTTTTAAGTCCCGACAGCATAATAAGCGCAAAGGAAACAAAAGAAGCCATCGATTCGCAAACCGGTTGCGGGGAAACAGAGGTGACGGAGAGGAAAACTGAAGAACTTGTCCACATGATGGTAGAAAATTCGGACTTCTCCCTGCAGAACGTTCACGAGCAGGTAATCGGCAAAGTTGAAAAACAGTTAATCGAAACCATTCTCGCAAAAACTGACGGAAACATGAAACAGGCGGCAACCATACTGGGAATAAACAGAAACACCCTGTCAAAAAAGATAAATGATCTGGGGATAGAAAAGAGTTGACGCCTAATAGCCAAGCTTTCTGAGCGCATCGCGGGCCGCGGACTGCTCGGACTGCCTTTTGCTCCTGCCCTTGCCCATGCCCTTCAGATCGGAATGAACTCTGACCTCTACGGTGAAAGTCGTTTCATGCGGAGGACCTTCTTCGCTTAAAACCCTGTACTTCGGCATCCGTCCGAAGATGCTCTGGGAAACTTCCTGAAGTTCCGTTTTGCTGTCGCGGGGAAAATTGTTTTCTTCGATAGCGTCTTGAAACAGTTGAGAGATCACCTCGAAAGTTTTCTCGTAGCCCGCATCAAGATACAACGCGCCTATAAGTGCCTCAAAAGCGTTTGCGTTGTTTGAATCCCTTTTTCTTCCTCCTGTGTTCTCCTCGCCTTTTCCAAGCCTCATCTGTTTTCCAAGACCAAGCGCATCGGCGTATTTTGCAAAATTCGCACCGCTTACCACGCGACTTCTGATCTTGGAGAGGTCGCCCTCGGTGCATGAAGGGTATTTTTCGTAAAGCAGTACACTTACCACGCATCCCAGCAGCGCGTCTCCGAGAAACTCAAGCCTCTCGTTGCTAGGACATGAGAACTCATTTGAGTATGAACTGTGGGTAAGCGCCGTTTCAAGCAGAGAGAGGTCTTTGAACTTGTAGCCAAGTTTCCGGTGAGTCATTGGGGAAAAATATCATTAACAACATTCAAAATCAATTTTGCCGCCTTAGTGTTCAAATTTTAGAATTTTATGCACAATAAACGTGCACCTTCGGAAAAATACAAAATGCCACTTGAGGAAAAAAGAGGTTTTTTTGCAAACAAGAATATAAATCGCATCGCTTCTGGATTCCGAAAATACTCAATGATAAAAGTTAGTTGCAAAACGAAAAGCTTCCCCTTCGCAGAAGAAACAGTTACTTTATACGGCGATTTAGAGAACCGGTTCACTTCAAAACGAAACAAATGGTATATTTCTTGATACTTTAATGTAGCTGAATAAATATGCGCAGGAGGATTTTATTACTATGAAAAAGATAGAGGCCATTATCAAACCGTTCAAACTGGAGGACGTGAAAGAAGCTCTCAGGGAGATAGGAATTCAGGGTCTGACAGTTGTTGAGGTAAAGGGGTTCGGTCGTCAGAAAGGTCATACGGAGCTTTACAGGGGTGCAGAATACGTCATCGACTTTCTCCCTAAAATAAAGCTGGAAATAGTAGTTTCCGAGGATATGGTCTCAAAAGTAATCGAGACTATAAAAGAAAGTGCGAAAACCGGCAAGATAGGAGACGGAAAGATATTCATCTTCCCGGCCGAAGATGTAATAAGAATCAGAACTGGAGAAAGAGGCGAGGATGCTATATAATTAGCGCCCATACCAAAGAATTTTTCTCTGGGAACAACCGCATTAAGGAGGATTATTAATCATGGCTACTGACAGCAAGTCGGGTCAGCCCGCTTTTCCAAAAAAGCCGGCTGAGGTAATGAAGTTCATAAAAGATTACGAGATTGAGTTCGTCGATCTCAGGTTTCTTGATTTTATAGGGATGTGGCAGCACTTCACCGTACCGGCGGAGGAAGTTGACAAGTTGTTCTTTGAAAACGGCTTGGGTTTTGACGGTTCAAGCATCAGGGGCTGGAAGGCAATTAACGCAAGCGACATGCTACTGATTCCAGATCCCACCACTTGCAAGGTTGATCCTTTCATGCAAGCTCAGACCCTTGCCGTAATATGTAATATCGAAGATCCCATAACGAGGGAACCTTATACTAGAGACCCAAGAAACATAGCGAGAAAAGCTGTTTCTTTCATGCAGGGCACAAAGATCGCGGACACGGCTTTCTTTGGTCCTGAACTGGAATTCTTCATTTTTGACGATGTCAGATATGATCAGAGTCCCAGCGCCGGATACTACTTCATAGATTCGGAGGAAGGCATCTGGAATTCCGGAGCTGATGAACAGCCGAACCTCGGTCACAAACTCAGACACAAAGAAGGCTACTTTCCAACACCTCCTTCAGACAGCATGCATGACATACGTTCCGAAATGGTAAGCACGCTTCTAAGCCTTGGTATTTCCATTGAAGCCCACCACCATGAGGTTGCGACAGCGGGGCAGGCTGAGATTGACATGCGTTTCGCGCCACTGGTCAACATGGGAGACAACATGAAATGGTACAAATACGTGGTAAAAAACGTTGCCCGGGAACACGGGAAGACAGCCACTTTCATGCCAAAGCCCGTCTTTGACGATAACGGTTCCGGAATGCATGTTCACCAGTCTCTGTGGAAAAACGGAAAACCTCTTTTCGCCGGAAAAGGGTACGCGGGACTGAGCGACCTTGCTATGTACTACGTAGGTGGAATACTGAAGCATGCAAGGGCCCTATGCGCGTTTAGCAATCCGATAACAAATTCCTACAGAAGGCTCGTTCCCGGATTCGAAGCTCCTGTAAACCTTGCCTATTCGGCGAGAAACAGAAGCGCCGCGGTAAGAATCCCCATGTATTCTCCAAGCCCCAAGACGAAGAGAATCGAGACCCGCTTCCCAGATCCTTCATGCAACGGTTATCTGACGTTTTCCGCTATGCTGATGGCCGGACTTGACGGAATCGAAAACAAGATCAAGCCGGGAGACCCTCTGGACAAGGATATCTACGCGCTGGGACCCGAGGAGCTAAGTGACATCCCCTCCGTACCAGGTTCGCTCGAAGAGGCCGTCAAAGCCCTTGAACAGGATCATGAGTTCCTGCTCAAAGGAGACGTGTTCACAGAAGACGTAATCGAGACATGGATTGACTACAAAACGGAAAACGAAATCAACCCGATAAGGCTGAGACCCGTACCGTACGAATTCATGCTTTATTACGACGTATAAAGAAACAGAATCCGAAAACAGAAAAGGGCGCCTTTTTTAAGGCGCCTTTTTTTTTGCTTTTGACAAACCATACAATTTACGGAGTCGCGACATGAAACCGAAGCTAGCGATTATCACCCTGGGAGTCTCCAATATGGCGACGGCGAAAAAGTTCTATGAACAGGGAATGGGCTTGATACCCGAAAAGGAATCATCCGACACAATCACCTTCTACGATATGAACGGCGTATGGCTGTCCCTGTATCCGGAAGACAAGCTGGCCGAAGATGTAACCATCTCGCCAGAAGGAAACGGATTCTCCGGTGTTACAATCGCACATAACGAACCGAGCAAAGAAGAAGTGCGCAAGGTGATAGGGGAGGCACGCCGTGCAGGCGCTAGAATCGTAAAGGAACCGCAGGATGTATTCTGGGGCGGTTACTCAGGGTACTTTGAGGATCCCGACGGCCATCTCTGGGAAATCGCTTATAACCCGTTTGTTGATCTGACATAAAGAAGCCGGCTTTCGAGGAAACGAGAACCAGTATCCATATTATTTCTCCGGCGCTGGTCCGCGCTGAAGTGGTTCAGCCTTTTTCCCACTTTTGAAGCAATTCGCCGGTTGAGGTGCTATAAGGTTTCGTGCCGAAGGGGGGAGTCGAACCCCCACGGGCGCAATGCCCACAGGATTCTGAGTCCTGCGCGTCTGCCAATTCCGCCACTTCGGCTCTTATCTTTCTCTCCAAGATACCATGGTCGGATACGAATTCTTCTTTCTCAGGTTTTTACGTATAACAGCCCGAATCTCCCTTGACACTGGGATTTCCTCCCCCACTATGCCGGTGGAGACTGCAGTATAGACATCGCTTTTTCCACCTTTAAGAACCACGCCGGAAATACCGGAACTTATCTTCAGACTGGAGTCTACTCTCTTTAAGATTTTCTTGGTTTCCCTGGCCGATATAATCCTTTTGGTACTCCTGCGCGTTATTATCTCGTCTGCCATTCTCCCGACAACGCTGTCTTTTAGTTCCTGGGAATTGCTTCCCCTCTCGGTGACTGAGACCTCGGCGGCTTTAATGGTAGCCATTATCACCGTTTTTGAAGCGGTGCTGAAATTAACCTGCTTATCCTTAGGATACACGGTCAGATAGTCCCTGACCTTGAAAAAGAAATCCTTATCTATCCCCTGAATCATCCTAATTTCCTCAACGCTGTCAAGCGGTCCGTCCTTGATATAATAAGGATTTTCAAGTTCCGCGTAATAGGCTGCAGCGGCACCATCGGGATCCTGATCGTTTCCCGCCCCTTGTGCCGCCCCGTCAAGCCAGTTTACAAGGCTCGCCACGAAGAGATTGGCCTTCTCCGTTTCCACCCCGAGAAATCGGAAAAGTTCATTTAGCTGCGTGCGGACCTGAAAATCCACCCGGTTTGATTTCTGATCCACAAGTGCGTTGAGGTTGACTTTTGATCTCTCGTCTATGACCCCAAGGGATATGTTTCCAGATCCAATGGGAAAAGAACTGATGGAAAGTCCCCAGCCACCGGCACCGTTCTGCGACTTTATTGCCTGCGCGAGCACTCCCTTGGGCACCGGAATTTCCTCAAGGGTTTTTTTTCTCAGGATTCCTCGCACGACTCTTACCCCTGATTTCGCTATATGCCTTGCCTGCACATCGCTTGAACTGTTGACGGAAATCTCGTAACTCACGCGGGTCGAGTACATGAAATCAATCACAATCGTGGAAAGTATCGCAATCGTTATGACAACGATAACGAGTACTATTCCTCTCTGCGCTCTTTCTGAATCTGCTCTCCGCATTCAGTCAGCCACCGGTATAGCAACAATCATGGAATGGGTTTCCTCTTGACCCCCGTCCCCAACAAGAACAATCTGGACCTGAACGGCTTCAGGAAATCCTCGCATCACAGACGAATCCCACTCCCACACCTTTTGCTCGTTAGCCGAGCCTGGCGATCGCTCGGTAAGAAAATTCACCCGAAAACTAAGCACTCTCTCCGAAATCGGGTACGCGGCTCCGGCTTCATCGTTTCCGATCCAGTAATTATCCTTCCTCATAAGGGCGAACATATCCCCGTGCTCGCCTCTAAGTGGAACCACGTAGTAGGATATCTCGCTCTGGCCGGATTGGGTGGAATAATGCGTTGGGTCTTTCGCAAAAGAGGTAAAAACAATCCTGCTGTTCTCCCCTTCAAGCCTCCCGGTAAAATAGCGATAAGCGGAGGGAGAAAAAGTTTCGGAGTTGATGTTTCCTCTGGGAAATGCATTCACCAGGTCATGGCGCATCTTAATCAGGATAGTGTTTACCTCCTGGATCAGCTCGTTTTCCGTTTCTACTCTGCGTTTGGCGGTTATGAGCTGGGAAAAAGAACTATAGAGCATCGTAAGCACGATGACCGTTATACTAACGGCGATAAGAATCTCTAGAAGTGTAAAACCGCTTTCATCATCCCGAATCGACGAAGTTGATTTCATAGCTCTCCTCCCCGTCGTCCCAAGTTATAAGAATACTAACGATATTCATTTTCGCTTCGAATTGCGGCAAATTGTAGGGAGCGACCACGATATGCCACTCAAAACCCGGATGATTATCAAACTCTCCGCTTCTTTGCGAATCCAAGGGGAGCCCCTCGGCGTCAATCCGGGAAGCTATTTCATCAGCGAGGCTCGTGGCGATCAGATAGTTCGTGGACTTTGTGGCGAGATTGATATTATGGCCCACGATGCCAAGGATAGACACCATTGCGAAGGAAAGCAACGCCACGGCGACCATAACTTCAAGCAGAGTGAACCCGCAAACGCTTTTTTTCGAGACCTTCATCCCGTTTTTTCCCCTACTGCTCCGTCACGCTTTGAAGCCGGTTGTTAAATTCAACGTATTTATCAAAAACTTTCGTGGCCCCGGTATAGGGATTTGTGGAAAGCGTGAAAAAATTATCCTTACCGGTTTTCAGATGAATAACCGCCGAGTCAACAATCCCCGTTGGCAAAAAAAGTATAAACGTGTCTCTTCCAGAACCAACCTTGCCCTGAGTTCTCTCCGTCTGTATATCGTTGAAGAAAACTCCGCTTGGAAGCTTTTTTCGACCATATCCCGAACTCTCTTCAGAACTAAACTGGTTTCCCTGAAGAACCTCCACCCAGTATTCTCCGGCATCAATATCGAAAGAAAGCTTGTATATCCGCTTCTCAAAAACAGACTTGCTGTACAGGTACCTTATCGTCGTGACAAGCCCTCTTGAAGCGCTACGCAGGCTCATGTCACCCGTTTTGAAAACCCGCGGCATCGCCACGGAGAAAAAAGCTCCGAGCAGAAAAACTACCACCATGATCTCAATTAAGGTAAAACCCGCGGATTTTCTTCTCATCTGTCTCTGCTGGACAGATCATCATCCGAATTCCCTACACCATCCGGACCGTTAGACCTAATATAGTACAATCCATCCTCGGTCTGGTCAGCTCCGAAATATATAAACTCGTTTCCCCAAGGATCAAACGGCACATTTGCGGACTCCAGATAACGCCTCCATCTTCTGGCTTCCCTGCCCACCGCTACTGGGTCGATCAGAGCACGCAGCCCCTGCTGGGTTTCGGGATAAAAACCATTATCAAACTTAAACAACTGAAGCGCCTGCTCAAACTGCTTGATCTGAATCAGGGCCTGTTTTTCCTTTGCCCTCTCCCCCTGACCTATCACGTTCGTGCCCACTATGTAGGCAAGTCCCGCGATGATAAGCACGACCACCATAATTTCAATCAGAGTAAATCCCATCTGGGATCTCATTTTTTCTGCCTCCCTGTTCAGCTTATTACCGAAGTTAAATTCAACACGGGTAAAAGTATAGCGAAAACTATAAAACCCATAATAACTCCCATAATCAGTATCATTACCGGTTCAAGAAGAGAAGTCAGCGTGGAAAGCATGCCGTCGACCTCAGTGTCGTACATATCGGCCACCTTCGAGAGCATGACTTCAACTTTGCCGGCTTCCTCGCCCACAGAGACCATTCTTACCACAAGGGGCGGGAAAATCCCGGTCTGCCCAAGACAGTCTCCAAACGCCGAGCCTTCCGCCACCTTGACCCGGACATCCCTGATATTGTCAACATAAAGACTGTTTCCAAGAACTGATTCGCTCACCTTAACCGCGTCAAGAAGAGGAATACCGCTTGAAAGCAGCGTGGCAAGCGTCCTTGTAAAACGGGAGATCATCACTTTTGAAGACATTTTCCCGAACACAGGAATCCGAAGGGATAATCTGTCGTAGATCTTTTTTCCAGAAGGGGTGTTCACGTATCTGTGCGCAAAAAAGAATACGACGGCCATAAAAACCAGCAACAGGGCAAAATTCTCCCTGAGAAAATCGCTTGCACCTATAAGAACTACGGTAACAAAAGGCAAAGCTTTGTTGCTGGCCTCGAAGATATCGGCGACTTTGGGAATTACGAAAGTCATCATGAAGACAAGTACCCCCATCCCGACGACAAACATTATCGCCGGATATATCATGGCGCCCCTGATCTTCGAAGTGAGTTCCAGCTGTTTTTCAAGAAAATCCGCGAGACGGTCTAGCACAACGTCAAGAGTACCGCTTGCCTCGCCCGCGCGGACCATGCTGACGTAAAGGTCGGAAAAAACGCTTTTGTGCTCTTCAAGTGCAGCGTGAAGAGAACTACCTTCACTCAGTCGGTTTCTGACCTCGGAGAGAATCTCCTTCAGCTTCTGGTCATCGGTCTGCTCGTAGAGAGCCACAAGCGACGTCTCAAGAGGAAGACCGGCAGAAATCAACGTGGAGAACTGCCTTGTCATAACGGCAAGTTCCGAGATGCTCACCCCGCTCCACGGAAGGCTTCTCGACGAACGACGAGCCCCGGTCGCCTCCTTTATGGAGGAGAGGTAGACTCCGCCTTTTCTGAGCTTGTCGCTTGCGAGCTTGACCGATTCTGCGCTGATAACCCCCTTTACCGATTCCCCTTTGTCGTTAATAGCTTTATAGTTGTAAACAGGCATTTTGTTGAAATACCGATGCTAAAAGACAACCCCGGGTTAGCTCTCCGCCAGCTCCTCTTCCGTAACCCTGAGCACCTCGTCAATTGACGTTATACCTTTCGCGACTTTTTCAGCACCGTCCATTCTCAGGGTGACAAGTCCGTTTTTCAGAGCCTTCTCCTTAAGCGTAGTCGAATCCAGGTTTGTGAGAACAGTGTTCTTAAGCTCGTCATCAATCAGCAGAATTTCAAAAATTGCTATTCTTCCAGAAAACCCCGTCTCCATGCACTCATGGCACCCTCTGGCCCTGTAGATCTTTCCTTCGGGACAAAACCCGCGCGCAAGTCCTCCGATACGGGCAAGTTCTCCGTCAAGCGGCACGTACTGTTCCTTGCACTGCGTGCACAGAATCCTGACAAGTCTCTGGGCTACTACCGCCGAGAGGGTCGAGGCTATAAGAAAGGGTTCCACTCCCATATCGGCAAGCCTGGTCACGGCACTTACCGAGTCATTAGTGTGCAATGTGGAGAATACGAGGTGTCCCGTGAGCGAAGCGTTCATGGAAATATCGGCGGTTTCCCTGTCCCTTATTTCCCCCACAAGTATAACGTCGGGATCCTGTCTCAGTATTGAGCGAAGTCCGTTTGCAAAAGTAAGATCCACCTTGCTGTTAACCTGGATCTGGTTGATTCCCTGTATCTGGTACTCAACCGGGTCTTCTATGGTAATTATCTTCTTGTCGGGAAGATTGATCCTCTGCAGGGCGGCATAAAGGCTCGTCGTCTTGCCGCTTCCCGTGGGTCCCGTAACGAGTATGATTCCGTGGGGACGCCTGGCAAGGGATTCGAGCAACCTAAGCTTTTTCCCTCCAAGACCAAGCTGTTCAAAGCTCATAAGCACCGAAGACCTGTAAAGCAGCCGCATTACCACGCTTTCTCCCCACGAAGTGGGAACGGTCGAAACCCTTACGTCAATATCCCTTCCTCCAATCTTCAGCCTTATGCTTCCGTCCTGAGGTTTTCTTCTCTCCGCTATGTCAAGTTGAGACATGATCTTCACGCGCGAGATCACCGAAGACTGCACCTTTTTCGGAACTTTCGTCACGTCGTGCAGAATGCCGTCCTTTCTGAACCGGACCAGCACTTCTTTTTCGAAACACTCTATATGAATATCGCTGGCATGCTCCCTTACGGCCTGAAAAAGAAGCGTGTTTATGAATTTTATGATCGGGGCTTCATCTTCGGCCTCGATCAGATCCTGGGGTTCGGTAAACTCCATGTTGGAGAGACCCGAACCGTCGTTTATATCTTCTGAGACAACGTCTTTTCCCTGTTCGTAAACCCTGTTAATGCTGTCGTTCAGCACGCGCTCAAGAGTAATATAAGTTTCAAGTGAGCAGTTAAAGCGGGATCGCACCTCGTCAAGGGCGTAGAGCTCCTGAGGCGGGGCGAACACAACTTTGAGCGTTCCGTTGTCTTTGTTTATGGGGAGTATTCTGAATTTCTTGGCGAAACTGATCGGAAACTGCTTTATCAGTTCATAATCTATGTCGTTTTCCGGAATTGATTCGATTTTCTCGATTCCGTAGAATTCGGAAAGGACGTCAAGGGCCGGGGAATCTTTGAGTATGTCCGTTTTGAGCAGTATGTCTTCGGTGTTCCGACCGTTTTTCCCTTTTAGCTCTTCAATTCTCCCCATAACCTCGGGGTAACGCCTGCTTATTATTTCATCCAGGGCCTTCATTTTTTAAAAACTTCCCTATTCAAGCGTATTCAGATCCCTTTTGTGAAGCAAGGTCTTTCTTCTCTGGTAATCCAGAAGCAGCTGCTTCATATCACTTTCCGTCTCAACTATCCGCGGGGTAATAAGTATCATCAGGTTGAGCTTCCTGGTCTGGGTACGTTTGAACCTGAACAGGTTTCCAATCAGCGGAATATCTCCAAGTAAAGGGGTTTTGTTGTAAAGCACCTCTTCTCTGTCCTGAACCAGCCCGCCTATAATAAGGGTCTGTCCGTTTTTGACTATAACCGACGAGTCGGCGCTTCTCGTCGTGGTCGCGATACCGAATTGGGCGGTATTAAGTCCCGAGGGCGCCTCCCGTGTGGATGAAACCTCGGTGACTATGTCAAGGTTAAGGTATTCGCCCTCGCTTATCTGGGGTGTGATACTGAGCCTTATTCCTACCGGCAGCCTCTCGATCGTCTGAACCGTCACGCCGCTTGTGCCCACGGTGCTGCCCATCGGAAACGGTATTATGTCAGCAACCACTATCTCAGCCGGCTCGTTGTCGGTAGTGATAATGCTCGGGGTTGAGAGAACGTTGACGTCGGTCACGGAATTTAAAGCCTGGAACACCGCGGAGAACGAAGGAAGAGCCGGAAGGGGACCCGAACCGTCGGCATCGATTTCCGCTCCCACAACGCCGAGAAAAAGCCCCGAAAGACTGCCTATGGAGGTCGCTGCGGCCGCGGGGTTGGCCGCGACTCCGAGAAGGCTCGGGATGCCCGGCAGCTGCTGTCCGATAAAACCGAGGTTATCGCCCTCGATTCTAAGACCGAGGCCGAAATTGGTTCCCAGCGCGCGTAAGTTATCAAGACCCACCTCAAGTATGGCGGCTTCAACGAATACCTGTCTTCTTCTTACGTCAAGCTTGTCAACTATCTGCTTGACCATTCTGTACTGCGTGAGGGAACCGACCACTATAATAGAGTTTGTAGCGGGATCCGAAGTTATCTTCAATCCCTCGGAGGAAGACACGGCTACGGAACTGCCGGTCTGTTGGCCCTCTCCTCTTTGTATGTTCCCGCCTCCTGAGCCGAGACCTCCGGCATCTCTGCTATTACTCAGGTTGCCCTCTCCGAGACGGTTTGAAGACTGGCCGGTTCTGCCGGATTGCCGCATATTGTCACGGTAGGAAGCAGAAGAAACTGCATTGCCCCCTCCCTCCGCGAACAGATTCCCTAGAACCTCGATTATCTGCTCAGCATCGGCGTTTCTAACCGATATAACGTAGACATCCTGTTCGGTGTGTTCGCTTTCGATGTCCAAAAGGGCGATCGTCTCCTTTATCAGGGGAAGGTCCCTCGGATCGGCGATCACTATTATGGAATTTGTCCGCTCGTCGTTTATCACTTTAAATCCCAGAAGCTCCGAGCTTCCGGATACGAATCTGTCGTTTTTACCTTTTGACGATTTGGTTTTGGCGCTTTGAGGGCTGAAGATCTCAAGCAGCTTGAATATGACGTTGGCTGAGTTTGTGTTATTCACCCTTACAAATTCTATTTTCTTGTTGTAGTCAAGGCTCGCCACCACCTCGGCTATCTTGTTCACGTTATCTTCATTGTCAATTACAACCAGAGTGTTTGCCGGTGCGTAAGCCCTAATAAACCCTTCCTTGCTCACGAGGCTTTTAAGAACGTTAGAGATCCCTTTGGCTTTTACGCTTTTAAGCTTTATCAGCTTCATCACGTATTGCTGGGAGGACTCCGTAGGCTCGAAATCGAACCTTAACGGTATGTTCTCTGACTTTATCCCTTTTTTCGGGACGATCTTGTTAACTCCGCTTGCGCTTACGACCGAATAGCCGTTCATATCAAGCAGTATTTCAAAGATCCTAAACGCGGTTTCCTTCTCGAAACCGCCTTGAGGAGTGATGATCGTTACGTTCTTGTCCCTGATCTTGTCACTTAGGAGATAGACCTCGGAGGTGATCTCACTTATGGTCTTTACCATTTCCTTAAGCGTCATGTTGGCTCGAAGGTTGACCATTCCCTCGTCCTCGAGAATTTCCTCGCCATCTTCTCCGACAGCCTCATCGCTGGAACCCTCGGCGATCTCCTCAGGTTTAGCTTTAGCGGTCTTCTCAGTTGAGTCCTCGGCGACCGCGGGGGGCGCTTCCCCAGGCTCTTCCACTTCAAGCTCCGGCTCAGCTACGACTCCCGGCTGAGCCAAATCGATCGGGAGGCCGGGGTCTTCAGCAAAATCCTCCGGGATTTCATTGCCCGAGACCTTAACCGCGTCCTTACCGAAGGGTCTCATGGCTTTTCTGCCAGGATTCTTCGCCGCTTCTTCGGCTAACGCCTTTGCGGCTTCTCTGACAATATCAGCAGGTTTCGGAGGCAAATCTTTTATGGACCCATCCTGCCCGGGCGCTTCCTGCTGTCCGGAACTCGGAGCGACGACAGCCTTTAACGTCCTAGGATCCGGCGGCTCTGGGTTCTCGCCGGAAGCCGGCTGCGGACAGACGATCGAAGCGGAAAAAACGAGAACCGCCGCCAGAACCGAGAAAAGATTTTTATTAAGAAAAGATCTCATAACCTGTTTTAACCTTAAGAAACTGAATTTTCGCCGGGAACCTAGTAAACCGTGTACCGGTTGCTTTTTCTTTTACCCCTCCTCGTAAAATCAACGGTAAATTCGCTCTGACCCTTTAAATCGGTGAAAAGCGAAAGGGCATTTTGCACATCGTTTAAAGCAACTTCATTTATCTGGTGAACTATATCCCCGTTTCTAAGACCCATTTTATAAAACACGCTTCTGCTTTTCACTCCGAAAATCTTGATGCCGTCATCGCGCGGTACGATCTTAGCTTCGGTTATTAAACTGCCGGGCTCCGAGAGCATCTCGTCAAACATCCTTCTCTCTATCTGGTACACACCGTCGCTGACTTTGCTTACTCCCGAAGCTGACGACTTTTTTGACTTCGGTGAAGGCTTGTTTTTTCCTGAAGAAGAACTGGGAGCGGTTTTTGAAAAAACTGATTCAAGCTCATTTCCGCATGTAATCAGCTCTGGACCTTCGGCGCGACGTATAGTCACCTCGCAGTCGTCTATTTTTACTACCTCCACTTTTTCGGATGTTACAAGATCAACCCACTGCCCTTCAGAATAACCCTTTATTTTAAGATTTTCCATGTTCTTTATTACAGCAACGCTCTTGTTCGCCGAAGGATGGGTGCTGTTTTTGACTATGAAAGTTCCCAGAAGTTCAAGCTTAAGGGATGTTTTCGGGGTAATTTCCCCCTCCAGAACTCCAGGAAGATCCATGGTTTCCATCTGCCCTGCGTATCCACCCGCTCCAAAGAGGTTCGTTTTCAATATTGAGTCGTAGTAGCTCCTTGAACGATAAGGAATCTTAACCCGTCCATACTTCTCCTTATAGAGGTGTTCGCTTGTCACACCACCCTTATCAGATTCTATTTTGTCGCGCAGGCCGTTGTTGATCATGGCCGCGACCGAGTACGCGATGGCGACTATCAATAAGACATTTACGACCCAGACATACTTTCTTAAAAGAAGCAAAAGCATAGTCAGTTCCTAAATTAATTTCACGTAACTTAACAAAATACCTTATTTTTTGGTAATATCTCCACGTAACCTCCGGAAACCCGAGGTTGCGAAAACTCAGAATCCTTAAGCGACATCAAACCACGATTTTTCAATATCAGTGCAAGGTTCATCCACTCTCGTTTCTCCGGCCCGCCGCACCGACGGCAGGGGAGTTTTCAAGCACGGCGCAAAAATACCGCTTCTCAAGATTATATATATCAAAAGCAAGTTCCGAAGCCCGCTCGAATCCCTGTTCGCACGAAGCACCCTCGCTTATCTCTTTGAAAAGCACCCCCATATCGTACCACTTATGACCGATCCTGTTCATCTCCTCCGAGAAACCGGATCCGTAAAAAGGCGAAAGCACAGCGGAGACCTCTTCCAGAAAATCCCTGTAAAACCATCTGAACGCGGCACCGCAAACCCCTCTTCTGCATATAATCTGATAAGTGAACCTTGATGTCCACTTCCAGTCGGCAATATCCTTCCATCCCGGAAGATCCTCGGCCCATTTCTTTATGACCTCAACGCTTGAGGTTCCTCTGAGAGTGGTTCGGCCTTCAAGCATCATCTCGGCGTTTTTTCTGACAGCACCAAGAACCATATCCCCAAGATCAAGGCCGTTTTCCAGGAACTCCACTTCAACACGGTTGTTGGAAAGGGGGTACGGCATCGCTTTTGAGCTTCGCGCCTTTTCCATGTTCTCAAAAGAGACGGTCTGAAGATTTTCAAACGAGTTGTCTGCCACGTAAAAAACTGATTCAGAGTCGTCATATCCGCATACCGCTATTACGTGTCCGGGGAAATGGGTTTTGGAGTCAAAATACTCAAGGTAGCAGATATCCGCCTGTATAAGTACCGGAATATCCCTGTCAATAAATTCCTTAAGGTCTGCCGAGGCCCGCTCATCGTCGCCCTCGTATTTCCAGTCGGCGACGTCAACACCGAAATTCCTCAGAAAATTAATTTCCATCAAGGGACCGCGGGGCTGTATAATCCTGCTTGGGTTCATCCGTTCATCGCAAGAGTAATAAAAACCGAGCCCAGATCCAAGCCCAAAACACATCTGCTCGGAGAGATCGCTTCCGTAGTAACGGCAGATGTCCCTGATCACGGCGGAACCGCAGTGCACGCCTTTTAAGTGTTTCCAACCCTCTATTATCTTCTTCATAAAAAGTCGTAAGACAAGCAGGTTAATATAGCCGGAAATCGACATTCCTTAAAGACCCAGTCCTACCCAGTCGATTCATCACGCAAGGAAACTACCTTGATGATTCCGGCAGAACAGATATTAATAATCATCTCTGCGGATGAACCATTATGCTTGAGAAGATCCTTAAAAATTCAAAAAAAGCCATTGTACTCGGAATAGGAGGAGGAGGCGATGTGGTCGGAACCCTTCCAACAGTGAACCTGCTCGAGACAAACGGCATACAATGCGTTTTGGGAGGACTGAGCTGGGAGCGTTTCACGATAGACCCCGACCCAGGACCCAGAAAACTCGAAGAGGCGCACAACGTTTGCGAGATAAACGATGTGGTCTGGAAATGCAATAAAGATTCGGTGACCCGCGCGGGAGCAAGATTCGCCGAGGCGGGCATGGCCGAAGTTCTGGGAGAAGAAACCCTTCTTGTCGACATCAGTTACGGTCCGGCAAAGGTTTTCGAGGGGATAACGGACGCAGCCGAAAAACTCGGGGCAGACCTGGTGGTGGGAATAGACGTCGGGGGAGACGTGCTCGGGTTCGGAGACGAAAAAGGGCTTATGAGTCCGCTTGCCGACGCCATAATGACCGCCGCGCTTTACAGACATAGCTTCCAGATGCCTACCATAATGGGAGTATTCGGTTTCGGAAGCGACGGAGAACTGTCCAAAGCAGAACTTGAAAGATCATTCGGGATCATAGCACGGAATAACGGAATGCTCGGGAGCTGGGGGGTATCAATGAGAACCCTGAAACTTATGGAAAAAGCTATAAGTGTAATACCTACCGAGGCAAGCAGAGGACCCGTTGAATACGCAAAAGGCATTTTTAGCACCACTTCAATAAGGGACGGCAGCAGGAAAGTTGAACTCGACATAAGCTCCACCGTGACTTTTTACGTGGACCCAAAAGTGGTTTACGAAAAAATATCAAAACCCGCGCAAGCGGTTTACGGATGCGAAACGATACGGGATGCAAACACCAAGCTTAACGAAGCGGGTATCAGAACGGAACTTGATATTGAAATGGAACTTCACGAAAATCTCGGGAGAAACTAATCGAGCTTTTCGTGAATAAGCTTTAGAATACGCCTTGACTCGTCTTCATTTCCCCATATACCCACACGGATAGTCAGATTGGTTATCTCGGGCTTGTGGTACTTGACGGTTATGTAGACTTTTTTGTCCTGGTCAGAAAGCTTGGCTTCAATCAGCGCCTTTCCCGCTTTGCTTTCTTTTTTGGTTACCTCAAATTCCTGCTGTTCAACAGTCTCCACCACCGCAAACCAGACTTTGTCAAACGAGGCAGATTCCTTGGTTTTTAGAACTCCCTTCAAATAGGCCGCAGCACCCCCGCCGACTACGCCACCCACTACGACCGCGCAGCCTGAAGAAAAAACAAGCACGAGCAAGCAAAGAAGCACCGTGCGATATTTATTTGAAAGGAAATTCATTTTTACTCTCGGCAGGCTTTACAAAAAAACCCTGTATATTTAATTAATTTATCCCAAGGGAGAAAAGAGTCAAGAATTCATGGAATCTTTTATATCGAAAAACAGGCTGGTTCTGGGAATAATCGCGGGCGTTCTTCTGGGCGGAGCCGTGGGTTCGTTTTTCCCCGAGTTCGGCGCAGGAACACAAATTATCGGGGAGCTTTTCCTAAACGCCCTTAAGATGGTGGTGCTTCCCCTCATAATAGTTTCAATCACGCTCAGCATAATGAAAGTCGGCAACCTGGGGTCTTTGGGACTTAAAACCATCGCCTACTACGCGGCAACTACCGCGATAGCCGTTTCAATCGGAATAGTCGTAGTCACAATGGTGCAGCCCGGGGACGGAAGCGAGATACTCAAGGGAACAATGCCTGAGGTCGTAAAAAGCAAGGAGGGGTTCCGCGTAACCGATATCTTCAAACAGATATCAACGCCGAATCTTTTCAAGTCCGCCTACGAATTCCAGATTCTTCCCATCGTAATTGCGTCTCTTCTTTTCGGAATAGCGTTTGGAAAACTCAAAAAAGAAAAGCAGCTGGTCTTGGACTTGTTTGAAGCCATGGACAAAGCCATAATGAAGATAGTCCACTGGATAATCGTCTTGACTCCGATAGGCATTTTTGGTCTCATAGCCGGAAAAATCGGAGAAGCGGGCGGCGGGGATGAAGTACTGAGAATAGCCATGCAGCTGGGCAAATACGTGTTCTGCGTCCTTCTCGGACTGCTGATCCACGGGTTCGTGGTTCTTCCTCTGCTGCTGCGGATATTATCCGGGAGGAACCCTGTTACCTATTTCAAAAACCTGAGCGAAACGCTTCTCACGGCTTTTTCAACCGCGTCATCCTCAGCCACTCTGCCCCTTACCATCACAAACGTGACGGAAAACGCCAAGGTTTCGCCAAAAATCTCAAAATTCGTTCTGCCCCTTGGAGCCACAATTAACATGGACGGAACGGCTCTTTACGAGTCTGTCGCGGTAATATTCATCGCTCAGAGTTACGGAATACATCTCGGGGGAGGAGAACTCGTGGTGGTTTTCCTCACAGCAACTCTGGCGGCCATAGGAGCCGCGGGGATACCGGAGGCCGGACTCGTAACCATGGTGCTGGTACTGCAGGCCGTCGGACTCCCTATAGAAGGCATAGGGATAATACTCGCAATTGACTGGTTTCTGGACAGGTTCCGCACCACCGTAAACGTATGGGGAGACTGCATAGGAGCGGCAGTTATAGAAAAACTGGAGCCCGATGAAAACACCGGCTGAAAAACAAAGTGGAGCCTCAGGGAGAACTATTTCCCTTGACATAGGAACCAAGACGATAGGGGTCGCCGTAAGCGATGAGCTTGGGATTACCGCAAACGGCGTCGGTACCATCCGGCGTAAAAACGAAGAAAAAGACCTTGCGGAACTTCGCGATATAGTAGAGCGGTATTCCCCTTGTGAAATTCTCGTGGGGCTGCCTTACAGCCAAGACGGTTCGCTTGGAAGCAGGGCAAAAAGTATAAAGAGATTTTCCGAACGCATTCGAGATTCTCTGGGTCTTGCGGTGAAATACTGGGATGAGAGTTTTTCCACCAAGGCCGCTGAGCAGACGCTCATAGAGGCAGGGATCGGAAGGAAAAAGCGAAAGACGGTAATAGACAAGATGGCGGCTACCGTGATACTGGAAGAATATCTTATGAGCAGAAATTAGATAAGCCCCAGAGTAAAACTGATATGCCATATGCAAAGACAAACGGAATAAGCCTTTATTACGAAGAATACGGACAAGGAGACCCACTTGTGCTCATCCACGGCCTTGGGAGCACTCTTGAGAGCTGGTCAGTACAAGTACCTATCTACTCGGAACATTTCCGCGTAATAGTGTTTGACAACAGGGGCTCGGGCCGCTCCGAGAAACCCGATTATCCGTACACGATGGAACAGATGGCGGATGACGCGGCGGGACTCCTGGATTTTCTCGAGATAGAAAAAGCCCACTTCGTTGGAAAATCAATGGGTGGAATGATAACCCAGTGGCTCGGGATAAAGTACCCCGAGAGGGTCAACAGGCTCATTATGGGATGCTCCTCCGGGCACAGGGACGAGGTCGGAAACCTGCTTATCAAAACCGCGAGAGACATAGTGGATAAAGCAGGACCCGGGGCGGGATGGGTTTTTGCGCTTTTTCTCGGATACCGAAGGAAATATATCGAAGAGAACTACGACTCCTTAATAAGCAGAATCCAGGAAGTTCCCGTTGACCCCGATGCGGCCGCCGGATACAGAAACCAAAGCTACGCGTGCGAGAACCACGACGTATTAGCCCAACTCGGGAAGATCTCCGCGAAAACCCTGGTCATGTACGGAGAGCGGGATATCATCACGCCTCCCGAGAGATCGAAAAAGCTCGTGGAATTTATACCGAACGCGGTTGAAAAGGCGTTTGCGGACGTCGGCCACGGATTCTGGAGAGAGTGCCAAGCCGAGGTGGATAAAGCCGTGCTTGATTTTCTCACAAAAGACTAGCTACACGGAACGCCACCCCAAAAAGCCATAAGATTCTCAAGACACCTCAAATAGACCTAGTCAACCTGTATTTCTCAGTGCGCCGTGGAAAGGTGTCATAAACCCAGCGGATGCAAATCATCCCGCCCTGCAAACTGTTGCTGCTCCGGCCGGAAGCAATCGGAGCGGCTGCTTGAGGAGGTAACAACTTGGCTGAAGCACACCGAGGAGAAGGGCCGCTGTAAGGCGGTTCAGCGAGCATGCGGGCCGCAACGTGAGTGAACGTCGAGCAGTCCTCGAAACGGGCAATGTGGAAGTCGACCCGGCTGAGAAACGGGGAAGGCTGACATCGGATGGGAAGAGAGCAACACAGGCGCCGTCCAGTTTCACCGTAGCAGTGGCAGCGACTCGCTTGATAGATGGATATGGCAGCAATACGCAAAGCCCCTGCAGAGGCAGCGCAGACCAACCGGCAGCCCGCAAGGGACAAGGGCCCTGGGCCGCAGGGGGGGGAAGTCCGCTCCTGAGGATAGGATGGCCGTGGCGGTAGGGTGGCATTGCTTGACCAAGTGGCGGTAAACTCAACGGCTAGGGGGTGCACGTCAGATTCGTTAGAGAGTTGCCTTTCAAGTTTATCGCACACCCACGGCCGAGTAGTCGGTTATCCTGTTCCCCAAAACGGCCGCGGTTCCTGCTCCGTAATCGATCCAGGTCCTGCGATTCTCTCTCTGTATGCTTTAGAAAACGCAGCCACTGTACATGTGTATGCCTTTCCTTCTTCTATAACCTTTGTCGGTAGGTTAGCTGCACACCGAAGGTTCTGCCTTTGGAGAGTGGCGCGAATGAACCTCCCGCGGGCGCGCTTAAATTGGCAAATCCTATGGTTTCGGGAAGCTCAACATAGCTTCCGTGTTTGACTTCGTCAAGAATGTTCTTTCCGTAAAATCCGATTGAAAACCTACCGTCCATTGGGGTGATGTCAATTCCGGCGTCAAGAATGTTCTGCTCGGGAGTATATCCTTTGTTGTCATCTGTAAGGTATGATTTGTCGCGATATGAGTAGCTTATCCTTGAAGTCATCTTCGCCCAGTTCGCAAGTCCAGCGTCATGGGTCGCGCCGAGGCTCCAAGTCAACTTCGCGGCCCGGGGAAGCTTTAAAGCTTTATCTTTTCCGTCAACAGTTTCGTCTAGGTTAAGGTCATGTTTTACTCTGGTGTACTCGGGATCTACGTATCCGACGGAACCCAAAAGAAAAAGCTTCCCGGTAACGGCGACCAGTCCGTCAAGTTCAAAGCCGAAGGCTTCTACGTCCGCAGTGTTGCGAATCTCCTGGGCGAAGCCGAACGCGTCAGAACGAGTTATCACCCTCTGTACATCATCAATCAGGTTATAGAAAACCGCGCCGTTCAGGATGCCTATGTTTGTTGATATCTTGAATCCCGCCTCGAAGGTATCGATCTTTTCTTCATCGTACGGTCCCGGGAGTTCCACAGTTGAGTCATAGGTATTTCGCAGATTATAGCCTCCAGAGCGGAATCCTCTGGTCCAGTGTCCGTAAACGTTCGCTTCAAAGTTCGCTCCGCCGCCCATATAGTAGGCAACGCCGAGCTTGGGCGACCAACTGTTCCAAGTCTCCTCGTCGGTGAAATCAAACGGGCATGCGGGTCCGACCGCAGTGTTGCATGGCATTTCCCTTAGCGGTATCACGCCGCTTGTGTTGAGAATGCCGGAGGCGGTCTCAGCTTTTCTCTTGTCATAGCTGTAACGGGTGCCCGCGGTAAGCATTACCCGATCCGTAAGATCGTAATCAAGAGAGAGAAACACACCTAGCGTATCGACGTAATAATTCCCTCCCACGTCTTGGGTAAAGTGCGCTCCGGTGGACAACTCCCCAGCCGTGACAAGTCTGTCGATATGATCTCCAAGCAGATAACGGCGATCATGATAATTTATCTCGTTTGTAAAGTAATAAAAACCGGTCGTCACGTGGAGACTTTCGAAGAATCTGCCCGTGTAGCGCAGTTCGTTGCTCCACTGGCGGTAGGGGGTCCATCCACGTATATGCAAAACGCTTTGCGGCGAAGAATCGACATCAAGCAAAGCGGACCCGTCTGCGTCGTAAAAACCGAATATGTTGGTTATGGTGCCGTCTCCAAAATCCACATCCCAGTCCACCTGAGCGGAGAAAGAGTGAGTTCTATGCTCTCTGAAGCCTTCCTCGTCGATGCTGAAATCATGACTATCGATATCGAAGTCGCGCTGGTTCTGTCCCGCGGCGCCATCGCTGTTCGCACTTTCGTACTGGTAGCGCAGAACAAGGCTTACGTCATCCGTCGGGTTCCACGTAATCACCGGTCGTACCATCCGTACATCGCCCTCTCCGAAAGCCTTGCCCGTGTGGAGATTCTTAAACCAGCCGTTATCCTGATTTGTGTACGCGCTTATCTTGACGCTGACTGTCTCGCTAATCGGGCCTCCGATTGTGCCCATGTAATAGCTGTTAAGGCTCTCCCCGCCTCCTTCAAACGAAGTGCGGGCCGATATTTCAAGAACGTCTCCCGGTTTTTTCGTGTTAATCAGTATGGCGCCCCCTGTGACATTCCGCCCGAAAAGCGTTCCCTGTGGTCCCCTCAGTACCTCTATGCTTTCAAGATCAAAGGTATCAAACAAAACGGTGGTTATCTGCCCTAGATACACGCCGTCGAGAAACACTCCCACGGTCGGATCAACAGACGCTATGGAGTTGTTTATTCCGACACCGCGGATGGAAAAGTTGGCTACTGCCAGTCCAGAGACGGCATCGTCAAGTGCCACATTGGGCATGCGCACTGCGAGGCTTTCAAGGTCGTTTACCTTCAAGGCTTCAATCTGTTCCGAACTGAAATGGGTGATCGACAGGGGGACGTTCTGAATCAGCTCTTCTCGTTTTCGAGCGGTGACCGTGATTTTTTTGAGAAATACGCTGCTTACCCCGAACACATCCTCCTGCGCAACTGCGTCACCGCCGCCAAGCGACGCTAGGAGCACACCTACGAGAAACGCGCTTAAAAACTCCTTCATTCCAGATTTGAATTTCCTTTTAATTATTTCGATGCCCCCCTTTTTGTCAGGAATTATAACATAATCCTGCACGAAAAATCCAAGTCATCAGATTATTGCATAGCGAAACCCGCTTGCGGTCTAAAACGGCCGATTATAGTCGGCGTAAAAATACGATTCGCAGTGTAAGTAACAAATCAGGCAACGGGGAGAGAACTTTCGATCAGCAGAATCGGTATGTTTTCCCTTACGGGGTAGAGATATTTTCCGCCGCGGCAGATAAGACCCCCCTCGATCTTCTCGGAAACCGGCTCTCCCGACCTGTCAACAAGAGTTCCGAGCTCAACAAGTTCGTTAAGACGCGCGACAATTTCACTGCTGGCTTCCTCAAGAGGTTCTCCGGTCTCAGGACACACGAGAATTTGAAGTAATTCCTTGTCAATCATCGGCCTTGGGATTTGCAGTCTGCAAAAGCGCCTGCGGGGTTATGGGCGAGTGGAACCTTCGTCTATAAGGAATCTTCCTAGGTTCCCAGCAGCTTCTGGGCTTCCTCCTCCGATTTCTCAAAATAAAACTTGGGATCGCTTTCCTCGGATATAACGCTCTCGTCAATGACGCAGCGGACCACCCCTTCTAGTGAAGGCACTTCGTAGAAAACTTCAAGCATAATCGATTCTATAATGGCCCGAAGCCCCCTGGCCCCGATATTTCTCAATACGGCTTCCCTGGCAATGGCTTTTCTAGCGCCTTCGGTTATCTCCAGCTGCACCTTCTCGATTTCCATCATCTTCTCAAACTGCTTTACAATCGCGTTTTTGGGTTTGGTCAGAATTTCAACCAGCTGCTCTTCGGTAAGCTCGCTTAGACTGGCGATAATCGGAATTCTCCCGACGAATTCAGGAATGAGCCCGAACTGAACAAGGTCCTCGGGCTGAACCCTGCTGAGAAGGTTGCTTTCGTCCTCCGCGGTCGTGTTTGACAACTTCGCCCCGAAACCGATGGACTTCTCCCCGATTCTCGCGCGGACAATATCCTCAAGGCCGCAGAAGGCGCCACCGCATATGAAAAGTATGTTCGTAGTGTCCACCTGGGTAAATTCCTGCTGCGGATGCTTTCTTCCGCCTTTGGGAGGAACGTTCGCCAGAGTCCCCTCCATTATCTT
The DNA here is from genome assembly GCA_047518015.1 of Thermodesulfobacteriota bacterium. Classification (GTDB taxonomy): domain Bacteria; phylum Desulfobacterota_D; class UBA1144; order Nemesobacterales; family Nemesobacteraceae; genus Nemesobacter. Next base: position 78,155 of record JAKZRS010000034.1, read on the forward strand.
GAGCAATGCCTGCTGCACACCTTCCCCCGAGACATCTCTTGTGATTGAGGGACTGTCGCTTGATTTGCGGGTGAGCTTGTCTATTTCGTCTATATAGATAATGCCTCCACGGGAAGCTTTTTCGACATCGTAGTTTGCCGCCTGAAGCAGGCTTACGATCATGTTTTCGACATCCTCACCCACGTAACCGGCTTCTGTATAGCATGTAGCGTCCACTATGGTGAAGGGAACGTCGAGAATTTTGGCGAGGGTCTGCGCGAGCAGAGTTTTTCCCGAACCCGTGGGGCCTATAAGAAGTATGTTGCTTTTCTCCACTTCCACTTTGTCGCTTCTTCTTCTCCCGGAATCGTTAAACTGCATCCGCTTGTAGTGATTGTAGACGGCGACGGAAAGCACCTTCTTGGCGTTTTCCTGACCTATTATGTATCCGTCAAGGAAGGATTTCATCTGCTGGGGGGTCGGAAAAGCTTTTTTCAGTTTCGGAAAAGCGCTGTCCTTGGTTTTTTCTTCCGCTATGATCTGGTTGCAAAGATCTATGCACTCATCGCAGATATAGACGCCGTGGCCAGCTATGAGCTTGTTAATCTCTTCCTGATTCTTCCCGCAGAAAGAACAGTAGTGTTTCGATTCTTCTCTGCTTTTTTTGGGACTCATCCGGTTGCCTCCTCCCTTTCGGTAATTATGGCATCCACTATACCGTAATCAATGGAATCCTGAGCGCTCATGAAGAAGTCTCTGTCGGTATCGTTCGCTATCTTCTCAAGAGTCTGCCCGGTGTGCTTCTCAAGTATGGAGTTTAGCTGCTTTTTCACCCTGACAATCTCTCTTGTGTGTATTTCTATATCGCTTGCCTGCCCCTGAACACCTCCGAGCACCTGGTGAATCATTACCCTTGAGTGAGGCAACGCGTATCTTTTGCCCGCCGCGCCACTTGCCAGAAGAACCGCGGCCATGCTGACCGCCTGCCCGATGCATATGGTCGATACTTCGGGCTTTACGTACTGTATGGTGTCGTAGATGGCAAGACCCGAGGTAACATGCCCTCCGGGGGAATTTATGTAGAGGTAAATAGGCGTTTCGGGGCTCTCGGATTCGAGAAAAAGAAGCTGCGCGATAACGACGTTAGCTACCGCATCGTTTATATCGGAACCTATGAAGACGATCCTGTCTTTAAGGAGCCTGGAAAAAATATCATAGCCCTGATCGCCCCTGCTCGTACGCTCAATAACGTAAGGTATGAAATCGGTTATCATTAAACCGATTATAACTAAGCGGGTTATTCCTTGTCAATCTGCGCGGATTCTTGCTCCACTTCCTCAACTTGGGCCCGCTCCAGAAGAAGATCCAAAACGCCTTGTGTTTTAATCTGGGATTCAAGATTCTCCATCGTCCCCCGCTGCTCGTAAGCCTTATGCACCTGGTCGGGGGGAAGATTGTATGAAGCGGCGAGGCGGTCTATATGCTCGTTTAGCTGCTGGCGGGTAACTTTTACGTTTTCCTTCTGCGCAATGCGGCTGAGAATTATCGAGGTCCTAACGCTTTCAGCGGCCTTCTCGGTGAACTTCGGCGCCAGGTCCTCTCCGATCTCAGGCTCCGGAACTCCGCTTCTCTGCATATCGGAGACAAATCTCGCCTCTAGATTCTCCTGCTCCTTTTCAAGCAGCGACGGTGGTATGTCGAACTGGTTTTTCGAGAGAAGGTCGTCAACTATCTGCTCCCTCATGGAGGAGAGCTGCTCATTTTCGTGAAGGCGCTCAAGCTGCTCCTTTATGGCTTCTCGTAATTCAGAGATACTCTCGACATCGAAATTCTTTGCGAAATCATCATTAAGCTCAGGCAGGATCTTGTCGTGAATCTCATTTACCTTAATGGTGAAGCTGACCGTTTTTCCGGCGGCATCGGATATCGGGAAATCTTCCGGGTAGGACACCGAGAATTCAGCCTCCTCGCCTGTTTTTTTCCCCATCAGGTGTTCTTCGAACTCAGAGGAAAACTGCTCTTCGCCCAGTAAAAACCTGACATTCTGCCGGTTAAGATCATCTGTGGTCTCCCCGTCTTCAAACGTGCCGCTGTAGTCGACAAAAACGTAATCGCCTTCTTTGGACGGACGGTCCTCTTCAATAAGTTTTGACTGCGCTGCCTTTTCCCTGAGTTTCTGTATTTCGGCGTCTATATCTTCCTCGGTTATCCGGCGAACGGTTTTTTTCACGGGAATCGAGCCGTAATCGGAAAGTTCAAAATCGGGGATCACCTCGAATTCAGCCGAGTAAGCGAATTCCTCTCCAATTTTGACCTCATCCATCTCCGTAATGTCGGGACGCGTCACAGGCAAAAGCGAACGGTCCGCAAGGGCTTCGGACAAGGTGTCCGAGACAAGACTGGACGCGGTTTCCTGATCAACTTCCTTTCCATACATGGACTCAACCACATGGCGGGGAACCTTCCCCTTTCGAAATCCCTTGACGTTGACTCCACCCATTACATCGCGGAACACAGAATTTCTTTTTTCCGTAACCTGCTCTGAGGAAAGGGAAACCCTGATTTTTTTTCTAGTGCTGTCAATATTCTCAATATCTATCTTCATTTCGTCTAACACCTCTCGGTAAATAATTCAGAGTGAGCAATGCTCTCTCTGAGATGGCAACCTCATTTGTCACGTATTTTTTGCTTTTAGGGGGAATTTTTCAGGATTTTCAATTATTTCTTCCGTAACATCAATATCAATATCAGGCCAATAGAAATGGCCTGGTGACGGTTCTTCAACATTGATGATCGATTTCACGGACTGATCCTTAAACCAAGGAAAATCATCATAAGACATAAATAACTCTTTTCCATGAGCCAGAAGCCATACTCCATGAGCAGAAATATTTGTCACCTCAATCGTCGAAATGCTGCTTCCATGCTGCAATAAGCTCATCGTAATGAACCTCCCCAAGTAATTCAATTTCCTTGAGTTGATGTATAGAATAACGATAATTCTTTGCTAACTCAATTTTAGGTTCAAGCCAAAACTTCGCCTCTCCATCGCTTGATACTACATGGACATGCATTCGTTGTTCCTCTCTTGAGAAAAAGAAGAATCAATACCCTCTTTCTTTAAATACCGTTGGACTCATAATTTTAGAGTTTCATCTAATATCTCATTTTCAAAATCGGTTGCGGGAAAAGAAAATCTAGAAGTAAAGCTTGAAACAGCAGGAATAAACAATACCATGAAAAGACAGCATATACTCCCAACCCGATCTTTTTATATAACGCATTCATCTTCTTTAAGTTATAAGTTATAACTAGACTTGATAACTTGACCCGTCCATTTCTAAGCGCATGTCTATGCTGAAAATAGCACCCTTTACACTCTACGTTTTGAGTGCTGTTCGCAGCTTACGAATGTTTTCCCCGGTACTCGTAATGCCGTGCGAACAAGAAGAAGGCAAGGACAAGCAGAACACCTTGGGGAATCGCGGTTTCATAAGTGGGATATATCCCGAGAGTACCCATATAAGGAATGAAATCCGCTGAAGTTGAAGAAATAATTCCCGATTCCTGAAGTTCAAGTATTCCCTTGCCAAGCAGTATGAAGCAGAGCAGATAGAGAAAAACGCTCGCAAAGGAAAAAAAGTATTTAAGAGGGATCCTGAGGGTAAACCTGTACATAAGAAAAGCTATAACAAACACGACGGCTACTCCAGCAACAAGCCCATAGATTACGTGAGGCGTGGAGGAACCGGTCTGGTAAAAAAGTGCCTGATAGAAAAGTAGCGTCTCAAAAGCCTCCCTATAGACGGCCAGAAACGAAACAAAGGCAAGAGTAAGGCCGCTTCTTCGGGTAAGCGCGCCTTCGGTTTTGGAGCGGACGTATTCCTTCCACTTTTTTACGTCCGCCTTTGAGACAAGCCAGTAACTCACGTAGAAAAGAACCACGGCTGCCAGAAGGGAAGTCACCCCCTCGATAATTTCCCTTCTCGCTCCCGAGATATCTATCATGGTCCTGGCCGCTGCCCATGTCGCGAACCCCGCAAGGATGGCCGCTATCCACCCGTAGTGAACGTATTTGATCATACTGCGGTTCCCGGAGTGGACCAAAGCGGCGATGATGGCAGCCATTATCAGTAGGGCCTCAAGCGCTTCTCTCAGCATTATGGAGAAAGAATTTATGAAGCTTACATATCTGCCGAGAGACGAACCGCCCAGAAGTATGTTCTCCGCCTCGCGCAGATCGCCCTCTATGCTCACTTTTAGATCTCGCAGTTCGGAGGAATCTCTGTCGGACATTACCCATGACCTGAAAAATCCCATTTTCTTCTCAACCTGAAAAACAAGCGATCTCTTTTTCGAGACCAAGGCAGGTTCAATTTTCTGAAAGCCCCCGAGATACCCATCGAGGGCCTCCCTGAAAGCCTCATCCTTTCTGCCAGCCTCGTAAAGATCGATAGCTTTTTCAAGCTTACTGACGGTATGGGCTATAGCCTCCGAAGCGCCTCCGGAAATTCCGTCCTGAAGGTAAGCGGTTCTCAGATAGAAAAGAACATCCCGGTCACTGCCCCCAGCCCCCGCGGCCAGAAGAACCTCCGCATTGCTAGCTAGAGCTAGATTTTCAAGCTTTCTAGTATCATCTGAGATATCCTCGGGGGAAAAGCCTGAAGTGCCCCCGCCTGGGGGAATATCCGGATACCCGAGCGAAAGAACGTAAAACGCCACGTCCCATTTCTGTTCTTCGTCAAGCACTTCTTCGAACGATCCCATGGCGGTACCTTCTATCCCGAAAGTGGCAGTGTTGTAAACTTTAAAAGGAGAAAGCCCAGGATTTATGTCTGGGTCGGTAAAATCTGTAGCAGGAGGATTCAGATTTTTAGACAGAATCCCGTCCCCCCTTCCGGAGATCCCGTGACAGGAAGAACAGTTCTCTGCATAAAGGGTCTTTCCGCTTTTGTAATCCGGAATCTTCGCCGGGTAGGGCTTTATGTCATAGGCAGAAATAATCTGTCCCCTAAGTTCACTGGCAAGACTTTCCACCTCAGAGACGGGGCCCTTGGATGCTATGATTGAGTGCAGGCGGGCGAGTTTTTCGGAAAAATCTGCGGTTTTTCTTCCTTTTTGCTCAGTCTTTTCCCACAGTTCAACCGCGGCGGAAGAAAAATCCAGCATTTCCTGATACTCAAATTCGTTTACGATCTTCCCATCTTTTACGGCGTTTGAGTAATCTCCCCCTATATAGTCTACAAGAGAAAGGACCCTATTTATCTCTCCCGCGTAGGAAAGCCCCGGAAAAAGAAAGAATATGAGAATGGATATATGGAAGAAGCTTTTTTTAAGCATAGTTTGCTACCATCTCCATTTCTGGAAACTTGGGAAGCGTATTTTCTACCATTCTAGACCTTCATTGTCAATAATTTTTCGTAGCCATTGTTTCCACCTTTGTTTTCATCAAAAAAGTGAAAAGAAACCTGGTTATTATTCGAATTTTCCGGCACACAAATATTTAAAAAATTCTTGACTCCACAACTCCATAATGTTATAAATCTACATCCTAGATATAGAATATCCAGAATATCTGCTATCCGCACAAGTTTAATAAACCCTAAGGAGGATGTTAGGAGATGGGTAATCATACAAGACGGTGGAAAATGCTTTTTGTGTTTTTCCTGATCTTTTCAGTCGGGGAAGCGCAGATTTCTCGCGCGCGCACAACTACGGATGAAAAGATAAAAAAACTTGAAGAACAGATAAAGGTTCTCGCAAACGAGATAGAAGCCATCAAATCCGCTTCGGTAACGGAGTCTCCAGTCTACGAAACGGAATTCGGGGTGGCCCCGGCGGCTTCAAAGATCTACAGGGTTGGCCAGGGAGTATCTTTCGGAGGATACGGTGAACTGCTTATAGGCAACGTGAAAGAGGATTCGCACAACACAGTGGATACCCTGAGAGTAATTCTCTACAACGGCTACAAATTCAATGACCGCATAGTGTTTAACTCGGAAATAGAGTTCGAACACGGCACAACGGGAAGGAATAAGGATGGGAAATCGGGTTCGGCATCGGTTGAGTTCGCATTGCTTGATTTTCTCATCAGCGATGAATTTAACTTGAGAGGCGGTCTTCTTTTAGCTCCTTTCGGTGTCATTAGTGAAATTCATGAGCCGACGACATTTTACGGGGTGGGAAGACCTTCGGTTGAGAGACAGATAATTCCGACCACGTGGAGAGAGGCGGGAGCCGGGGCGCACGGAACGTTTGATCTCGGTAGTGCCGGATCGCTTTCTTACAGGGCTTACGGAATGTCGAGCTTTGATTCGCGGGGGTTTAAGGCATCCGATAACAGAAGTCTGCGGGTCAAGGGAAACAGGGCAAGATTCGACGACATAGCTTTTGTGGGAAGGGTTGAATACGACCCCATTCCGGGAGTCAAGATCGGAGGGTCCATGTTTTACGGCAACACCGGGCAGGACGAAGAAGTCAATGGTCAGACGATAGACGGTCTTTTCCAGATGTATGAAGTGGATGCGCAGCTTCAGTACGCGGGACTGGACTTAAGGGCCTTCTCCGTATGGGCAAGTCTTGACGACACAGAGCTTATAAACCAGAACAATGGGCTTGAAGGCAGCGGGTCCGTCGGAGAAAAACAGTCCGGCTGGTACGTTCTCGGGGGATATAACATCTTTTCCCCGCTTAACTCCGGAAACAAGTATATGGAGTATCTGGCGCCTTTTGTCCGGTACGAGAAGTACGACACTCAGAAGGAGGTTCTCTCCGGGTTTGAAAGAAACCCCGCAAATGAGAGAACGGAATATACCTTCGGAGTGAATTACAAGCCGATTCCGAACGTGGTCATAAAAGCCGAATACCAGAAGCTTGATAACGCCGCGGATGAGGCGAAGGATCAGTTCAATTTCGGGATGGGGTATGTGTTTTAGGATATAGGACTTAAATCCGCGATAAACGGGCGCGGTTTTATGCTTCTTTTCTTCTCTTCTTTCTCTTTTCACGAGGGCAATATTCAGATAGAGTATCGCCCTCGTTCCACCATGACTGCAAAAATCCTTGTTTTCATAACGCTTGTGTTTTTTCTCCATGGTGCGGGAGACTCCTCTGCCAAAGTCCTTCTCACCAAGGGCAAGGCACTTGAGCTTGTTTTCCCGAAAGCCGACGAAATAGAGAAAAGACATGTTTTTCTTACCGAGGGCCAAGCCAAGAGCATAAGTAAAATGGCCGAGGCCGAGATAGATTCAAGGCTTTATACCTTCTACATAGCAAAGGCCAACGGGAAGGAAACAGGCTATGCGGTTATCGATACTCACACGCTTCGAACCCTGACCGAAACCGTAATGTTCGTAATAAACCCTGACGGGACACTTCGCCACGCCGAAACTCTCGCGTTTTTCGAACCCACGGATTACATGCCGAGCGGAAAATGGATAAACTTGTTCCTGGAAAAAACCAGGCTGGGTAAAATGAAGGTAGGCAAGGGAATCCCCAATATTACGGGAGCCACGATAAGTGCCAGATCTTTTTCAGGAGCAACAAGAAGGGTTCTCGCCGTCTACCGGGTTATGTTCGCCAATACGGCTGATTCGTAATTATTCGAAGAGGAAAAAATGAAATTCTTCATCTCAGGGGACATAAGAAAAAACGACCTGCTGAAACTCGTTGTTCTATTCACAACACTTTTCTTTCTCTTCTTGTGGATAACCAACCTGCTGCTTTTTCTAGAGGTAGGATTCAGTTACGAAAGCGTCGTTGAGTACTACAGGGGGTACGAGGAGAGCTTCAGACCTCCGAGAAGCTACCTGGGGCTGCTTGAAGAAGCTCATTTTCATTTTTTCTCAATGGCCGTTTTGCTTGTAACGCTTAACCACCTGTTTCTTTTCACGAACAGGGGCTCCGGTGAAAAACTTTTGGTGATAATAGCCTCGTACGGCTCCGCTTTCCTCGATATAGCCGGCGGCTGGCTCGTAAGGTACGTAAGCGCCAAATTCGCCTATGTTAAAATCGGCTCTTTCGTCGTCCTTCAAATATCTCTTCTGTACCTCATTATCTTCGTAACATATTACCTTTACAGAAAAAAACCCGAGTATCCAAAGCCGCCAGGATGACCTTGGCACACTAGCGGCACACGTAAGACCCGAAGCAGGATTTTTTCTCCCCTTTTTTCCCGATAACCAGAAAACTCAGGGATTTATCTCTCCGGGCAAGCATCTGCGCGCCACGCGGGCCCAGAACCGAAACTGCTGTCGAAAAAGCATCCGCTTCCGTGGCGCTCTTCGAAACGGCAACCACGGAAGTCATATCTTCCGCAGGCCAACCCGTCCTGGGATCAATTATATGAGAGTACCTTTTCCCCGCATGCTCAAAGTAGCGCTCGTAATCCCCCGAAGTCGCGACACCCTTGTTCGCAAGATCAAGCTTCGAGATAATTTCACTCCCACCCTCAGGTCTTCTTACCCCCACTTCCCAGAATTTTTCGCCGGCGGGAGAACCCATCGCGTATATGTTCCCCCCGAAATTTACAAGTCCCCGAGTGATTCCGTTTTCCTTGGCGATCTTTACCATTTCGTCGACGGCGTAGCCCTTCCCTATGGCGCCGAAATCGAGTTGAATGCACTTACCCTCAAAAAAAATCCAAGATCTCGCTTCGTCCATCTTTATTTTTTGAAAACCCGTACACCCAAGCGCGTCGCGGATCCGCGATTGCGCAGGCAACCGTTCCGCCTCGGTTTCAGTCTGCCAGAGTTTAAAAAGGCTGCCGATAGTTATATCGAAAGCTCCGTCGGTTAATTCCGAGTACCTGATTGAGATCCGCACGAGACGCAGGAACTCCTCCGGAACGGAAACTGCCCGGACCCCGGCGGATCCGTTTACTTCCGCCAATACGCTGTCATCCCTGTAGTTGCTGAAAAGCCTGTCTATCTCTTTGGTCCTCTCCACGCAGGCATCAACAACCCGGTGGAAAAGCTCCTCGTTCGGGGAATAGAGCTTGAGCTCTATGGTCGAACCCATGGAGTGAAAGGATCTCTCGTAGAGATGCTCCGTATTATGGGAGCAGGAACAGAAAAGCAGAACTAAAAGCGCAAGCAGGCGCATGTCTTCAAAATCACGTAAACCATGTTTTCTGCGAGAGGAGGGAGTCGAACCCTCACACCCTAAGGTACTAGATCCTAAATCTAGCGCGTCTGCCTATTCCGCCACTCTCGCCCTTAACAGTCAAAGATCGGAAAGCGCTCGGAATCGCGGTTTCCGGACAGCGTCTTAAAACGCAATACGAAGTGAGCTGCGAGGGATTCGAACCCACGACCGACTGATTAAGAGTCAGCTGCTCTACCAGACTGAGCTAGCAGCCCGCAAACAGAATAACAGAAAAGAAAATAAATGAAAACCGCAACATCCGTCAGTCGAGACAGTTGAGAAACTCTCACCTTTTTGAACTCTCCACCAAGACTGTATATTTTTAAGGTTGTGGAAAACCTAATAAATCACTTCAAGGAATATCACGAGGCTTACCACGTGCAGATAGAAAATCTGCTAGTGTCTGTTATGATAGTGGTAATTCTGCTTTTCACCAGAAGAATTCTCATATCCCTCATAGCCAAGAATGTAAAAGATCCCAAGACCGTTTATAACTCCAAACGCATCATCGGGTACGGCTACGCTTTTCTTCTCATAATACTGCTCGGCAGCGTGTGGATAACAGGCTTCGGTTCCATAGGAGCCTACCTGGGTATAGCGAGTGCCGGTATCGCGATAGCGCTTCACGAAAGCATAGCCAACATCGCCGGATGGTTCTTCATACTCTGGAGAAAACCTTTCGTAATAGGGGACCGTATACAGATAGGAGACACCAAGGGAGACGTAATAGACTTGAGGCTGTTTCAGTTCAGCCTAGT
>JAKZRS010000035.1:0-2745 GCA_047518015.1 Thermodesulfobacteriota bacterium
GCCATGGTGCTTTTAATATCGGAGGCGTACGTGACAAGTTACGGTCTTTTGAGTCTGGCGGCGCTTGCGTGTCTCGTATTCGGGGGACTCCTGCTTTTTGATACGCCCGATTCGGACCTCGGGGTCAACAAAGGAACAATAGCGGCTGTGGCCATAACCATTGGATTGCTTTCGGTTTTTATTGTATATTTAGGGATAAGCTCATTCAGAGTTCCCGTTCGGGGCGGTTTTGAGGGGATGTTAGGTCAGAAGGGGGAAATTGTTTCCTGGTCCCAAAAAAGCGGAAAGGTTTTCATCGGGGGAGAGTACTGGGAAGCTACGGGCGAGCGCGAGTTTTCACCCGGGGAAAAAATAAAGGTAATAGAGAGCACCGGGGAACTTACCATCAAGGTTGCCGCTTATGAAGGCGAGGAGTGACGTAGAATGTCGTTGACCGCAATTGTAATTCTTGTAATTGTTTTTCTCATTATTATGTCGGGACTTAAAATCCTCTATGAATACGAAAGGGCAGTAATATTCCGTCTCGGAAGAATAGGCGGCGTCAGGGGTCCCGGGTTCATTGTCGTCATCCCGTTTCTTGAGAAGATGGTGAGAGTCAGTCTCAGGCTCATAACCATGGACGTGCCTCCCCAGGACGTCATAACCAAGGATAACGTTTCGGTAAAGGTAAACGCGGTTGTCTATTTCAGGGTCGTTGAACCCAGCAGGGCTATCTTGGAGGTTGAAAACTATCTCTACGCCACTTCCCAGCTTGCCCAGACCACTCTGAGGAGCATTCTCGGACAGGTGGAGCTCGATGAGCTTCTGGCGGAGAGGGACAAACTCAACGTCAAGCTTCAGGAGGTTCTCGACAAGCAGACCGACGCCTGGGGAATAAAGGTTCCCATGGTGGAGGTGAAGTACGTGGACCTTCCGCAGGAAATGCAGAGAGCCATGGCGAAACAGGCAGAAGCCGAGAGGGAAAGAAGGGCGAAGGTAATAAACGCCGAAGGGGAGTTCCAAGCCTCGGCCAAGATCGCGGAAGCCTCGGAAATACTGTCAGCAAACCCGGTTTCTCTCCAGCTCAGGTTCCTTCAGACAATGCACGACATGGCGTCTTCTGAAAGAACTTCCACAATTATTCTGCCTCTTCCGATTGACATACTGACGGCCTTTATGAAAAAGGGCGAAAAAAATGATTCATAGCCTGATGCCTGACCGCGAAGCTGATTGAAGCTGATCGCGGAAAATGTTCATGAAGAAAACTTTACGTCTTTTTGTGCTCGCGTTTCTGATCGCGTCCGCGGGTTTCCTTTTGGCCGGATGCTCCCGAAACACAGATTGTCAGGATAAAAACGATAACGCCGCCCTTGCGGGCAACGCGGATCCGAAGACTTTCTCCGCCGGAGGTTCGCTTATAAGGGAACTTGGCGAGGAGCCCGCCACCCTTAACCCCATTATAGCCACGGATGTTTACGAAGGTATCATTAACGGCGGAATCTACGAGACGCTTATAAGAAGGGATAACGAAACCCTCGAATTCGAGCCCCTGCTCGCGAAATCATGGGAAGTTTCCGAGGACCGGCTCTCCTATACCTTCCACCTGAGAAAAGACGTGAAATGGCACGACGGCACTCCGTTTACCGCCGATGACGTGGTTTTTTCCTATGACTCCGTCAGAAATCCGAAAGTCCTCGCCGCTCACCTCCAAAGCTATTATCAGGACGTAAAGTCCTATACGAAAATTGACTCCCACACTGTAAGATGCGAGTACGGAAAACCCTACTTCCGCGCTTTTGAATTCTGCGGCGGAATTCCCATAGTGCCGAAACATGTGTTCGGGAAAGGAGATTTCAACACAAACCCCGCCGGCAGAAGCCCCGTGGGGACAGGGCCCTACGTCTTTGAGCACTGGGAGACCGGAAGGGAGATCGGGGTAAAGAGAAATCCTGATTACTGGGGCGAGCCCGCGTGGCTAAGCGAAGTAGTCTACAAGATAGTGCTCGATCCCACCGTTAAGCTTCAGCTCCTTAAAAAACAGGAGCTTGATCTTGGGGGTCTTCTTCCGCTTCAGTGGTCAAAGCAGAGTTGCGGGGAATCGTTTCGAAAAAAATTCTACAAGGCCTCCTATACGACCCCGGGTTACAGCTACATAGGTTGGAATTTGAAAAAGCCTTTTTTCAGCGATAAGAGGGTGAGACGGGCGATGACCCATTTTGTCGACAGGGAAACTCTCCTGAGAGAAATTCTCCTAGGTCTCGGGGAGATAGTAACTACGACTTTTTACGTAAACGGCCCGGAATATCCAAAGGACGTAAAGCCGTACGCCTACGATCCGCAGAAGGCAAGGGCGCTTCTTGATGAAGCGGGGTGGCGCGACAGCGACGGTGATGGAATAAGGGACAAAGACGGCGTTTCCTTCCGTTTCGAGTTCTTGCTGCCCACGGGTTCTGAAACCGGTGAGAAGATAGCTACCATACTGAAGGAGGAGCTTTCCCTCTCCGGCATCGAGATGAGCATAAGAAAAATAGAGTGGGCGGTTTTCATCCAGAGCATAACCGAGCGAAAATTCGATGCCGTGACCCTTGGGTGGAGCCTGGGAGTTGAAAGCGACCCCTACCAGCTCTGGCATTCTTCTCAGGCAGAGGAGGGCTCGAATTTCGTGGGTTTTAAAAACCCCCGCGCGGATATCCTGATTGAACAGGCGAGAGAGGAATTTTCAAGGCCGGAGCGGATAAAGAAATATGAGGAGTTCTCAAGGATTCT
>JAKZRS010000036.1:0-12890 GCA_047518015.1 Thermodesulfobacteriota bacterium
CGGCGTCAGTGCTTTGACCGTCGTATCCCGGATCGGGAAACCTTGCGGGAGGAGGTAAGAGCTTGGCAGAGGCGGCGCAACAAAAATGGAAAAACAGTGGATTGGCGTTTCACGACGGAGAATGCGAGAATCAGGCTTAAGACATTATACCCGCCAATACAAGAATGACGCTATACTAGTCCGTCGAGCTTGTCGGGACTAGGGCCTTGGTCTGGTGATTACGGATTCCCCGTCCCGCGGGATATGTTCGCAAGAGTTTTTTTTAAGGATTCGCCGTTTTCTCTTAGCAAACTAACGGACCCTTCAAGCGAGAAACTCCCGAGTTTCATGACCACGGCGACCTTAAGGTTCCCGCCGGCTTCCTGGAAAAGCAAGACAGCTTCCTCTTCACCCACACCGCATATCTCCATTATGATTCTCCTTGCCCTGTCAGCAAGTTTTGAGGACGTCGGCTTAAGATCAACCATCAAGTTCCCATAAGTTTTCCCAAGAAGCACCATGGCGGTTGTCGTAATCATGTTAAGGACCATCTTGGTCGCGGTCGCGGCCTTCAGTCTCGTGGAACCCACTATCACTTCCGGACCGACTAGCAGGGTTATGACTAGGTCGGCAGGGGCATTGTCCGGCTCGCTACAGCTTATAAGTATGCTTGCACAGCCGACTGTACAGGCATACTCAAGTGCCGATATCACAAACGGCGTCCCGGAGCTTGCCGCAATTCCCAAAAGCACATCGTCCCCGGAGAGCTTTTTGCTGCTAAGGGCTTCCACCGAAGCCGTAGCGGAATCCTCAGCACCCTCGACCGAGTTCCATACTGCGTCTCGCCCTCCCGCCATAACCGCCTGCACCCTCTCGGGATCCGTTCCGAAAGTCGGCGGGCATTCGGCGGCTTCCATAACCCCGAGCCGCCCGCTTGTCCCCGCCCCTACAAAAAAAACCCTGCCGCCGCGCTCAAGCGATCGGAAAACCATGTCCGCCGCCCGGGAGATGGAATCTTTTTCACTGGAGACAGCCTCAAAAGCCTCCCGGTCTTCCCCGCTTATAAGATCGATGATTTCCGAACACGAAAGTTCATCTATATTGACCGTTCTCGGGTTTACTTTTTCTGTGAGAAGGTGTCCTGTCCGGCGAGTCTTATCCACGAAGAACATTATATCTGAAACGCGTGGAGGTTATCTGGGGAACCGTCCACGGTGGCGGGTTTGATTTGCAGGCGATATCCGTATAGAGTTTTTGGGATATTGCGGGTGTAGCTCAGCTGGCCAGAGCATTGGCTTCCCAAGCCAAGGGTCGCGGGTTCGAATCCCGTCGCCCGCTCTCAATCCCATTAACCGCAAGAAGCGTCATTCGGTAAACGACCGCATATACACATCTGCCATAACGGGCTACGCTGAAGTACGTCAGACACGATAAACACTCTAGTTTCAGGAGCATCTCAGGTCTGTTCTTTCATAATATTCAGATCTTCCATCGGAAAATTCTCGCTCTCGTAGAACTCAACAAGGTCAACCAGAACATCGAGTTCTCTTCCTTCGAAGCTGCCGTGTTCTGCTTCAAATATCTCGTCAATGCGCGCCAACGCAGCTTCGTAGTCCGCTTCGGTGCGAATAGGCTTCAGTTTGATCATCTCAGCGTCTCCGAACGCCTATAATAGTACATTCCACACTGGTTTCCACAGAACATCGACAAAACCGGAGAAAAAGTTCCCAAGAGGATTCACCTCTTGTTCGTGTCCACCTAGCAGTCTTCCAGCAGGACAACTGGATCGTAGGAAAAAACCTGTTTTAACACTGAAAATTGGAAGTCTACCATCCAATTTTCACGGTTTTTTGAAAATGCAGGAAAGGATTAAACTGCGCTGATTGAGGTGTCTAGGCAAAATGCCCGGTGTCATTTCTTCACGACCTTTTCTCGAAAACCAGATACTTAAGGCCGAAAAAATTCCAGAAAAGCGTAAATATCAAAGACACCGCGGCTCCTATGTTCGCCCACACCGTGGACGAGATTGAACCCCCGGAGCCGCCGAACTCGGCAACCACGTACGAAGCGACCGTAACGTTTATCACGAGCCCCACGCCCACAACGGCGAAGAACCTTATGAGCTGCTTGAGCCACCCCTCAACCTCCCTGCTGCTAAAGGTCCAGAACTTGTTCCACGCGTAGCCGTTAACGTTTGCCAGAAGAAAGGAGGCCGCCTTGAAAACCGAGTACAGAACCCCTTCTGCCACCCCGGAATAGTAAATAAGCAGGTTGAGTATCCCGAAGTCGATCACGAGGTTGGAAAAGCTTATGACGCAGAACTTTGCGAACTGGACCATCGAAGACCACTTGGAGAAAAACCGGAGAAAAAGAAAAGTGGCCACGGGACTCAGTATGAAAATCCCCCACTGCACCCCCACAAGCGAGGAGTGGACTCCGGGTATCTCGGCGCGAAGCGTGAAGAAAAGAAGCAATATGAAAAGCGCGTTTATCTCGCTTATTATGAATAAAACGGGGTAATCCGATCTGCTCATGGCCGGCTGTGGGAAAAAAAGGGCCGCACCCCGAAGCGCGAGGCTTCGGGATGCAACCCCTAAAGACTGTACTTACCTTACGTTCAGTTAACTATCTGATACTGGGGATAGACGAAGCTTCCCTTGGTCCAGATCGCCCAAGTGGGATCCGCAAGCGGCTTAAGCTTGTTAAGCGGATGGCCCTCGGGAGCCTTGAACATTATTTTCGGGTTAGCAAGAGACACCGTCCCCCCGTTCCAGGGAATCGGGTACTTGACCACCTTCCCCTTGTCCTTCAGAAACCCGAAGTAGTTAAGGTGTCCTCCGCCGAATCCTCCGAGTTCGTTTCCGACCTCGGCCGTGGCTTCAATCATCGCCACCCCGCCGATTTCAAGCTTTGTTTTAAGCACTCCGTCCTTTACCACCGTGGTGGTCAGTCCTTCCTGTGCGGGAATGCCGGCCGCCTTTGTGAATTCCCTCATCTTGGGGGAACTGTTGTGGTAGTGGACGAAATACCTTCCCGGGTAGGTTATGTCGGCATCCATCACGTATGAGTCGTTTCCGTCAAGCTCGACCGTAAGATAGGTGAGCGTGTACGCTCCCAACCCCGAGGTCTGGTTCTTGTCCGGAACCGTGTACATGTTTATGACCACGTGATTGTTCGGATGGGGCTTGAGACCCGCCGGAAGCATTGACTTCAAAACCTCCGGGTCGGCCTTGTAGGCCGCGATGAACATCCACGCGCCGGTTACGAGCTGGGGGCCCGGAAGCGAAGTGGAACTGCCCCCTGCCTTGGTCGTGAGCGGAACGGCGCAGAAAACCAGAGCAATTAAAAAAACCATAAATCTTCTCGCTGACATTTCTATTACCTCCTTGAAACTTTCTGACTTGATATTCAGACGCCGCCCGGAGCAAAATCCACGGGAACCCTAATTCTCCCCCGACGCCTTTTTCTCCTTTTCTTTAATCATATACCTGACCGCGGAGCGCACGAACCTGTTTCTCTCGGCCTCACCGAGCACGCCCTTTAAGGCATCGTGGACCGAGGGATCGACTACAAGCGCCCCAAGTGAGCCATCTCCTTCCCTGATCATCCGGGAAACCTCGGCTAGGTTGGAGGAAAAGCTTTTCATGTCGGCCGCGAACTGCTCGTCGTAGATGAGAGTATGCAGAAAACCCTCCTGTTTCTCAATGGCCTTCATGGTTTCCGAGATCGTCTGGAAGCTCTCCTGCATTGCAAGCAGGGTATTTCTCGCGTTTCCCGGGTTGGTTTCGTCCGCAAACGCCGCCACTACCTTGTCGAGATTCCTGGAGATGGCCGTGAGGTTCGAGACGAACTCCTCAGACTGGCTTATTATCTCCTGCATCTCGGGCGACGTGTACCCACTGATCACGATCCCGTCCCGGACCTTGCCTATGCTCTCTCCGTGGCCGGGAATAATCTCGACGAATTTCGCCCCCAGAAGCCCCTCGGTCTTGATCGTGGCTAAAGAGTCCTTAGTGACCCTGACAAGCGCCCGCTTGTTGACTTCCATTACGACCTGCACCTTACCCAAGGAGGGGTCGTCAGAGAAGCGGATTGAGGAAACCGACCCCACGCCCACGCCCGAGAGGCGCACGTAGGCACCTTCAAGAAGCCCGGCGGTGTTGTCAAAGTAGGTCTTCACCGTGTACTCCTTCTCAAAGAGTTCATCCTGACCGCTTATCGTAAAAACTCCGTAAACAAAGATAGCGATCGATACCAGAACAAAAATCCCTACCTTGAGTTGAGCGGATCTTTCTTTTTTCATCTGCGCTCTCCCGGCACGAGTGCCGCACTTTATCCCTGATATTGTACCGAAAAACCGGATTGTTTGTAAGCGGAGAATTGAAAATCCGCACGGCTGTGATAGTTTTGTTTGGTGTTTTGATTCCGCCCGGGGCGAAAAAAATCTCGCCCGATCGGCGCGGCCCCCGCGGCCGCCCCCGATTCCAAAAAGGAGTTTCATTCATGCCAAGGATAAAAAAAGCGGTAATAAGCGTTTACGACAAAAAGGGGATAGCCGCGCTCGCAAAGGGCCTCGGGGAGCTGGGAGTGGAAATGCTCTCAACCGGGGGCACCGCCAAGAGGCTTCGAGACGGCGGCGCGAAGGTAACTGACATATCGGATTACACCGGATTTCCCGAAATACTCGGCGGAAGGGTGAAGACGCTTCACCCAAGAATCCACGGAGGTCTTCTCGGGATAAGGGACGATGCGCGCCACCTGGAAGAGATGGAGGAAAATTCCATTGAGCCGATAGACATGCTCGTGGTGAACTTCTATCCCTTCGAGGAAGTTGTCGCAAAAGAGGAAACCTCGTTTCGAGAAGCGATAGAGAACATAGACATAGGAGGGCCGGCCATGCTTCGGGCCGCGGCCAAAAACCACGCGTCTGTAACCGTGCTCACCAATCCCGGAGACTACGGGGCGGTGCTTCGTGAACTCAGAAAGAACAAGGGGAAAATTTCCCCCGAGACCAATTTCCGCCTCTCGGTGAAAGCCTTTTCCTACGTTTCGAGATACGACGCGGCAATATCAAATTACCTCTCGTCCCTGAAACCGGACGGCGGAAAAAACCCTCTTCCCGCTACCTACACCCTTTACCTCGAAAAAAAGCTTGATCTTCGCTACGGGGAGAACCCTCACCAGCAGGGGGCTTTCTACGCGGAGAGCGGCATCGCCAACTCATGCTGCGTAGCAAACGCAAAACAGCTCCAGGGAAAGGAGCTTTCCCTTAACAACATATACGACACCGATTCTGCCTTTGAGCTCGTAAGGGAGTTTGACGAGACCGCCTGCGTGATAGTAAAGCACAACAACCCCTGCGGGGTAGCCCTAGGAGACACTCCAGTCGAAGCGTTCTCAAGGGCTAGGGAGTGTGACCCCGAAAGCGCTTTCGGCGGTATAATCGCCTTTAACAGGGAGGTTGACGAAACCGCCGCTGAAGAGATAGCCGGCATGTTCGCTGAGGTCGTGATAGCGCCCGGTTTTTCAGAAAAGGCGCTCATGCTGCTATCGGCCAGAAAAAACCTGCGGGTGCTTCTCTCAGGCGGCATGGATATCGGCGGGGCAGGCTCCTACGACGTAAAGAAAGTGACGGGCGGGGCGCTCATACAGCAAAGCGACAGGGGATGGGGGGATGATTTTAAAGACTTAAAGATTCCGACCAAGAGAAAGCCTACCGAGGAGGAGATAGCAGATCTTCGGTTTGCCTGGAAAGTCTGCCAGCACACCAAGTCAAACGCCATTATCTACGCGAGGGACCGCCGGACGGTGGGCATAGGCGCAGGCCAGATGAGCAGGGTCGATTCCGTCAGGATCGCGGGGATGAAGGCACGAACGCCGACTGATGGCTCGGTGCTTGCTTCTGACGCATTTTTCCCTTTCAGAGACGGCGTTGACGAAGCGGCACGGGCGGGAATTACGGCCATAGCCCAGCCTGGGGGATCGGTAAGAGATGACGAAGTGATCGCCGCGGCGGACGAGCACTCAATGGCAATGGTCTTTACCGGGAAAAGACACTTTAAGCACTGAGCGCCGCCCGGCTAAGGAAAAGATTCTGGGATATCCTTTCTTTACGGAAACTCTAAAGCAAGGAAGCTTTCTTTAGAACTCTGCTAAAGAAAGGTTTTCGGGGTTTCCTTTCTTAAGAAAACCTTTAAAGCAAGGAAACTTTCTTTAAAACACATCTAATGAAAAGATTCTGGGGTATCCTTTCTTAAAAAAGTTTACTAAAAAAGTTTTTCCGGTTATCCTTTCTTAAGGAAAATTATAAAGAAAGGATATTTAATAAAAATGGACTTCAAATCTGAACCGTCACGTTTGGGGAGCTTAGTAGAAACTCTGTTTCACGGACAGAAAATCAACGCTTTCGTACCCCCGCCTCTTCCCCCAGTTCCACCCGTGCGGGTTGACAGGTTCTACGGGCTCCTGGAAAAGGCGAACCAAAATCTGGGCCGCCTGGACGGAATCACCTCAATACTGCCGGACCCCCATTTCTTCATCTACATGTACATCCGAAAGGAGGCGCTGCTTTCATCGCAGATAGAGGGAACCCAGTCTTCCTTCTTCGACCTGCTGCTCTTTGAAAGCAAGGAGGAGCGGAACAGAACCTCAAGCCATGACGTTCTTGAAGTTTCAAACTACGTAAAAGCCATGAACCATGGTCTTGAGCAGATCGGGGGAAAAGGCTCTCCGATTTCTCTTGAGCTCATCTGTGACATTCACCAAATCCTGCTGTCTGGCGTGCGCGGCGGAGAAAAAAGCCCCGGGGAATTCCGCGACCGGCAGAACTGGGTCGGGGGTCCGCATCCCGCAACCGCCGCTTTCGTTCCATCGCCGCAGGAGCGCGTGCGTAACTTAATGTCAGACCTTGAGAACTTCATTCACACCGACACGCCTGATATCCCAACGCTTATCAAGGTGGGACTTGTTCACGTGCAGTTTGAGACGATTCATCCGTTTTTAGACGGCAACGGCCGTCTCGGAAGGCTCTTGATAACTTTTCTGCTCTGCGCACGGGGCATTCTGTCGGAACCTCTCCTGTATCTCAGCCTGTACTTCAAGACCCATCGTTACCTCTATTACAACTTGCTGCAGCACGTGCGCGAAACCGGCGACTGGGAATCTTGGCTCGAGTTTTTCTTGGACGCCATAGTGTACACCTCGTTACAGGCCTCTGAGACGGCTCACAAAATACTGGATCTCTCCAAACGCGATCACGGCCGGATCGAACAGCTGGGACGCCCGGCGGCGTCGGTGTTTCAGGTCTACCGGTTCCTGCAGAAAATGCCCGTAATATCCGTCCCGGACGCACGCAGGAGTCTTGAGCTTTCCCAGCCGACAATAAGAAAAGCCTTAAAGCATCTGCAGGCGCTCGGCATTTTGAAGGAAGTTACCGGAAAAAGGCGCGGGCGGGTATTCGTATATAAAGATTACCTGGACATACTCAGTGAAGGGACAGAACCAATAGAGAATCAGTCATATGATGCGACACCGGAAGTCGGGATAATCTGAACGGATTGTAATCCTCATCTTTTGTGAGAAGCTTTCCAGAGGTTAAAAGTTCCTTGAACAATTGTTAACAACCCAAAGAATTGGGGGACGAAGGCCATGAGCATCGACACACAATTCCTAAGACACCATTCAGATGTTCTGGAATATGCTCTGGGAAAACTGAACCTCACCGACCCCGACGAGGTCTCCCACGACATGTATGGCGCTGCCTGCTTAAAAGAGTTTGAAATTGTTCTCCAACAAAGCGGCAGTCTGCTGAGAAAGATTTTAGGTGGTTATCTTGCTGACAACCGCAGGCTGATCGCTTGGTTTTTAAGGATATTTTCCGTCACGCCGCGAAGCACGGCTTGATTGATTCGGAGGCATGTAAACGCTGGCTTTCGTACCGCGACAACCTCAACGGTATCACGCACGACTGTGGAGAAGTTTTGGCCAAAAGCACACTTGAGCTTCTGCCGGGCTTTATAGCCGATGCAAAAACACTAGCCAGAGCGATACAAGCAGAAGGCGCGCATTCGCCCTGACACACATACGTATCAACTTAACCTGAAACAAGATAAATCCGCTTTCGCAGCTTACCGGAAACAATAGCAACCACTTTGGGGACAAGCGGCCTCAATGCCTGCAAACGGTTTTGAGGAGCAACCATGACGATGACAGGAATTGTCAGGTAGGCCGTGTTCTGCTGATACTCAATGCCTCGATCTACCGTGACCAGAGCGTCAAATCCATGGGCGGAGGCAAGGCGCAACAGATCACCGTTGCTGCTGCCAGTCCATCCCATCTGCTAGACCGTGCGCACTTCGAATTCACCGGGAAAAGACGAACCGAGACTCTTTGGAATGGATTCGTCAAGCAGTAGCCTCATCCGCTTTACCCACGAGCATCGCTTTTGCGCGTTCAAGCACAGCAATGGCCTGATCGCGCGTTACCGTAGGGTAATCTTCCAAGAACTCGTCAAGCCGGTCTCCCGCTTCCAAGTGTTCCATCAGGATGCGTACAGGAACCCTTGTTCCAGAAAACACTGGAGTCCCACCTAAAATGTCCGGTTTTTTGTCAATTAACTTGTCCGCCATGGCACTTTCCCCTTGCAAAACAGCGTATCCCGGAGAACTCGATTATCAAGGGTACAGGAAGCGTTCACCAAAGTGAAGGCACAGGAAGTCTAACCTAAGGCAGATGCGGTGTTTTTTAGGATAGTTGACGCCGATTACAACATGACGCGCCCTGATTTGCACCTCCTCTGAGGTTTTTTCCAATAATAATCGGCTCGTTGAACTAACTCCGCTCAATTTTCCACCTGTAGCGCACTTTCAATCCGTTAAGATGACTCATGGGCAGATATCCTTCGTGCTGCATCCGGCCGACCACAATACCAGGCGCCACACCGATCTCGTCAGCAAACGCCTCTACAGCCAACCTGGTACGTGCGAGGTCGCAAAGAGTCTTCGCTTTCTCTTTTGGAATCAGAAAGTTGGCAGCAAACTCATTGGCCTCCCGTTCATGCTTGTTTTCCATACCTCCGTTAATTTCGAGAAACAGCATTCTCTTCCCATGAAAAAGTATATGCGCGGCTTCATGGAAAAACCCGAACCAGAAGTGATCGTTGCTTTTATGCCGCAGGCTCAGCATTATCAGGGCTTTGTCCGGAGTCAGCCACCGCGTTGCTCCGATCACAGGACATCCGGTGGGCGCAGGAGCAAAGACAACGACGACACCGACTTCTGCACATGCATTAATCAACTGCGAGATAAATACATCCGGTTCGATTTCATTTGTAAGTTCGCGGAAGGTTAGCAGTTTTGCTATAAAGCCCTGCCTGTCGTATGTCTCACATGGGCGCTGTTCCGCTATTTCCTCTCCCCTGCGAAGCCAAGCCGCCACGGCGCCGGGTTTCTTTTCATATTTTTCCGAAGATTTGAAAGCGGCCAGCTGTGAGGGCAGAGGATATTTTGAGCGCCAAGCCAATACAGAAGCGACACTGAAGTACTTAAGGCACTCTGAAACCTGTTCGATTTTTTCCGAACATTTCTTTACCCACCCGAACTTAATCATCTGTCGGAGCGGGAGTTCCTTAAGCCATTCGGTCTCGTTCTCAAGGTGTTTTCTTTCTTTCGCGCGTGCTATGGCCTCGCGATATTTCGCCTCTCTTGACAGCCAGAACTCAGCAGTGCTGCCGAGCACCCGTTCCAGCCGAAGCGCAGTATCTTCCGTAATTGCCGCTTTGCCGCGTACAAGCTGACTTACGTGTTTTGTCGTATAACCGGCGCGGTCGGCAAACTCAGACTGAGTCCAGTTCTTTTCTTCCAAAATGTCCAGAATCGTATCTCCTGGCGGCGGCAATGGCCATTTCGGCTCAAACTGATCAAGATCTTCAGTCATGATAGTCTCCTATAAATACAATCCGTATTGATTTAACCTCCCTCCATTCTATATCCCCGTCCACATTCAACGGCACCAGGTCATCAGACGGTTCGAACACCAGACGTCGCCCGCTTTGCAGATCAAGAGCAAATTCTCCGATTCGATCGCCTTTTAGGGGGTGCAGTCGGCCTGCTGTTACATCACCAAGTCTCGGCGCCGCGTCAAGATCCGCTAATCGAGTCCACAATTTCCTGGCCGAGGCGCTGCCGAGCTTTCTGCTAGCATGTTTCGGGTCTTCGCATAGCTTTTTCAGGTTCCGGTTCAGAAAACTTATGTCCATTCATAGGAATCCAGATTCAGAGTGTCAATCAACTTTTACTGAGGTAATGGGTCTCTTAGTTTTAATTTTATATACCAATAAGGTATATAAAACCAAGTAAAAAAACAATAGCAAAATGCACATCCGGCGATTTTCCGGATCCGACTTCGCCACGAGATATTCAAGAACTCCGTCGGGCTTTGAGACCTTAAAGATAAACTAACCGTTCTCAGTGCTACTATTTGACAACCACAACCTGCTGTTACCATTAAACTATTTGACACTTTCCTCTATGCTAGTATTACTGCTCGGATCCACATCTCGCGGACTGCAAGAAAGCGCCTCGGAACAAGGTTTCAGAAGAGAACCAAAGAAGCTGAGAACAGTCAAATGGATGCTGCGCCAAGCCTCTGTGAAAAAGATTTTATCGTCCGGTGAGGTAACACAACGGGCAAATCAGTTAACTTCAAGATAAGACGCAATATCCGAGTGGTTCTCTATGAGAAAGGAGTTGCTCTCTATCATCGTCCCCCTCGCCCGCTCAAGGTCGGCCAGGGCGATTCTGTGGCTGGCGAAGGCGCCTATGTAGTTAGCCTCGGCGCTTATTAGGTCCCTTTGCGCTTCGAGGATCTCCCTCGTGGTGGAAAGGCCCGCCTTGAACTTCTCCTCTTCGTTTCGCAGCACTTCCCTTGCGAGGTCGGTGGAAAGCAGGGTGGCTTCCATTCTCTTCTGGCTGCTCGCAATCTCCCTTATGGCGTTTCTAACGTCAAGGCGCACCGCGTCTTTCTGCTTCTGGTAGTTTATCACGCTTCGGTCATAGTCGGCGCGGGCCTTCGCGTAGGCTCCCCCGGCCTTTCTTCCGAAAACGGGAAAGCTGAGCTTCCCCGTAACGCTCCAACTCGGAAAATCACGGTCGACGATGCTGTCATAGGCATCCGAGGAATCGGTAAAGCGCGGGGACACGCTGCCAAGCCCCCCGAAAACAAGCCTGTCTGGGTTCTCGGAGCCTCCCAGGCCCAGATACTCGAGTCTGCCCTCCACGGTGAGACGGGGAAGTCTCTGGCGTGAGTGAAAGGTCTTAAGCGCACTGGCCTTTTCCATCTCCCGCTCCGCCTGGCGCATCTCGGGTCTTTTCTCAAAGGCCTGCACCACGGCTTCTAGCTCCGCCACCGGTTCGTACGCAGTCGGCATGGAATCGGTTATCTCAAGCAGACTAACGCTTTCTTCCAGAGGGATAGCCAGAAGGTTCTTAAGCGCGTCCACAGACGCCTCGTAGGCATTCTCCGAGTTTATCATCCTCACCTTCCTGGCGGCGCTCTCCGAGCGCGCCTGGGTGAGCGCCACCCTAGGCAGAACCCCCACCTCGACCTTTATGCCGGTTCTTCTCTCAAGGTCCAGGGCAAGCTCGTAGGCTTTTTTCTCAAGATCGCGGTCGTGGGCCGCGGCCACGACTCCCCAGTAGCTTCTTTCAAGATCAAAAAGAGTCTTCGCGACCACGCGTTTGAATTCATATACCGATATGTCTCTGTCTTTTCTCGAAAGCACCACGGATACCCTGTTGGAGGCGATATCGAAGCCGCGGAGCAGTTCCTGTCCCACGCTGAAACCGAGGCTGACAGCCCACGAAGGGCTAAGGCCCTCAAGCGGAGAATCGGTCTCGGTTTTCGATACTTCAAGATCGTAGAGCTTATAGAAGGTTCCTGTGGGAAGCCTCCCCGAGAGTTCGCTTCCGAAGGAGAAGACCTCGGCGTTTATCAGTCCGTCTTCTATAAGAGCGCTCGGTGGGGGGGGCTTAGTATCCGCGTAGGAGGCCATGAAACTTACCTCGGGATCGTAAACTCCCTGTCTGCTCTTGTGCTCCCCGCGGGCCGCGTCGACTCCGAGCATCCAGACCCTTATGTCGTGGTTTTTCTCAAGGGCCATTATCTTTGCCTGCGTCAGGGTAAGGGCCGTAGCCCCGCCCGAGGCGAAGAGAAAACAGGCGACGACAACCAAGAAAGTCTTCAAATGCTTTGACATCAGATATAACTCCTTTACCTAGAAACCGGATTTCGCGTTTGGATCCTGATCCTCGGTTATTCTCCCCAAATCCGCAATAACAATTTACTGAAAAAAGCGGAACAAGACTAATTTCGGGGCCGAGAAAAATTTTCCGGCTTTCGAGCTTCAGCATCGCGGACAAAGGGAATCTCACGCGCGGGAACGAAAAGCGGAACCGGTTTTACGGAATTTACCGTAGCCCTGCAAAACCCCCGTTTGCACATATATCCCGCGGGGAAACCCGCCGGCAATGTCCAAAGGAAAATATCCGCAGACGGAATCGGCTGAACAGATGCCACGGCGCATACAGAAGCGGTGATCTTGATTACCCTCCCCGCCTGCCTGTGCGGCCTGCCCGGGAAAAACTATATTGATTCTCATTACCAAAAGCCAAAGTCTTTTCCTGCAATACACCAGAATGGGCGTGTTCGTACTTGAAACCACGGTTTTAAAAAATCAAAAAAACGGGGAAAATATCTTTTTGTTTCCTGATGTACACTAATTCGGACATTTTGATTATGTATATGGTTTCAATTTTGCTCTGAATTGCGAAATACAGCGAAATGAGGTCGGAAAAATTAAAAGATCCCAGCGGATTTTCCCATAGAAAAAAACATTGCGATATCCATATTTGAAG
>JAKZRS010000037.1:0-6792 GCA_047518015.1 Thermodesulfobacteriota bacterium
ATCACCTGCAACTATGATGGTGTAAATAAGCACAGAACCGTGGTGGAAGACGGTGCCTTTATAGGAAGTGACACGATGCTGGTCGCCCCGGTAAAGATAGGAAAGGGGGCAACTACGGCGGCGGGTTCCACAGTAACGAAAGACGTTTCCTCTGGTGCTCTCGCTATAGAGCGCGCGACGCAGAAAGAAATAAAAGGCTGGGCGGAGAGAAAAAGGGTGAGGAAGGGGAAATCCTGAAATGTGCGGAATAGTTGGATACGTGGGCAGTTCCGAGAGAACCAAAAGCGTTCTCTGCGAAAGCCTGGGGAGGCTTGAGTACAGAGGATACGACTCTTCCGGGATCTGCTTTGTTGAAAACGGTCGTTCCCGCGTCATAAGAAGCGAGGGAAAACTTGAAAACCTCCTCTCCAAGCTAAAAGACTGCGAGGTGACTTCTTCACTAGGAATTGCTCACACAAGATGGGCCACACACGGCGACCCTTCGGAGCGAAACGCCCACCCCCAGGTATCGGGCCCGGTAAGCGTGGTGCACAACGGCATAGTGGAGAACTACCCTGAGCTCAAGGAGGAACTTACCGCAGCCGGTTACGAATTCTGCTCCGATACCGACACCGAAGTTATCTGTCATTTGATCCGTGATTTTACGGAAAAAGGAAACTCTCTTCTCGAATCAACAAGAAAAGCGTTTGAGAAAGTGGAAGGCTCTTACGCAGTAGCGGTCATGTCGGATACAGAACCCGGGAAGATAATCGCCACCAGGCGTTTTTCCCCTCTCATAATAGCGCGCAACGCAAACGAATGTTTTCTGGCTTCGGATATTCCCGCGATTCTGCCCTACACAAAAGAGTTTGTTTTTCTCGAGGACAACGACTTCGTGGTTCTGGATGAAAACGGCATCTCAATAACTGACGCGGCCGGCGAGGCGGTTAAAAGAGCGCCGACGGTTGTAGACTGGGACCCTTCGGTAATTGAGAAATCGGGCTATCGCCATTACATGCTAAAAGAAATTTTCGAACAGCCCCAGGCGATTTTCGATACGCTTCGGGGGAAATTCACAGCCGACATGCGGGAAGTGGTTTTCGAGGACATGGATCCCTCCCTTCTGCGAAAAACGCAAAGAATCATTATTGCGGCCTGCGGCACTTCCTACCATGCTTCCCTTATAGGAAAGTACATGATAGAGGAGGTGGCCGGAGTGAACACCCAGGTGGAGCTTGCCTCTGAGTTCCGGTACAGAAATCCCGTTACCGGTCCCGACGCGCTTTTTATCGCGGTTTCTCAGTCGGGCGAGACTGCGGATACCTCAGAAGCCCTCCTCAAGGCCAAGGACCTGGGTATGAACTCCATCGGCATAACAAACGTGAGGCTGAGCAAGATCTCAAGAGAGTCTGACTGCGTCATAACCACAAAGGCGGGCCCGGAGATCGGAGTTGCCTCCACAAAATCCTTCACGGCGCAGGTTATGGCGTTCTATCTTTTTTCCATATACCTTGCGATCTCAAGGAAGGTGATTGATTCGGAGAGGGCGAGGCAACTGATAGCCGACGCCATATCGGTTTCTAAGCTCCAGCAGAAAACCCTTGAGCTTGACGGGGAACTTAAAGATCTTTCAAGAGATTTTTACGGTTACAGGAACTTTATCTATCTGGGCAGGGGGATTAATTACCCCGTAGCCCTTGAAGGCGCGCTAAAACTCAAGGAAGTTTCCTACATCCACGCCGAAGGATACGCCGCCGGGGAGATGAAACACGGTCCCATAGCCCTTATAGACAGAAATATGCCCGTCGTGTTTATCGCGCCTGAAGAGGACACTTATTACAGAAAGCTCCTTGGAAATTTCCAGGAGGTAAAGGCCAGGGGAGGGCGGATCATTTTCATAACATCGGATGAGGGTCTGCAGCTTCCCGATGAGAGGGACAGAAAAATAATGATCCCGAAAAGCTCTTACCTTGTAAGCCCTATGGTGTCGGTTGTTCCGGTGCAGTTTCTGGCCTACCATGTCGCCAATATTCTGGGGACGGATGTGGACCAGCCGAGGAACCTGGCCAAGGTCGTCACTGTTGAATGATATTGCGCCGTCGCTGGCGCAATGGAATACCCGAATTTAATTTTATGAGAGGTTCTGAATGAAGGTACTTGTTGTTGGAGGAGGCGGAAGGGAACATGCCCTCTGCTGGAAGATAAGCCAAAGTCCTCTTGTGGAGAAGACCTACTGCGCCCCAGGAAACGCCGGGATAAGCCGCCACGCCGAGTGTCTGGATATCGGTGTGGGAGATTTCGATTCGCTTGCGGAGTTCGTAAAAAAAGAGTCCGTTGACCTTACGGTCGTTGGCCCCGAGCAGCCTCTTTGCAAAGGGATAACCGATTTTTTTGAAAAAGAAGGACTTTTGATTTTCGGTCCCTCAAAAGCCGCCGCGGAACTTGAAGGAAGCAAAACTTTCTCAAAAAATCTGATGAAAAAATACGGCATCCCGACAGGGGAATATTCAGTTTTTACCGATATCGAGCAAGCGCTTGCCAAGGCGGGGGAAACCAAACCTCCCTTCGTGGTGAAGGCCGACGGCCTTGCCGCCGGCAAGGGGGTTATCATATGCCGCTCCCGCGAGGAAGGAGAAGACGCGGTTCGCTCCATGATGGAGCGCGGAGCGTTCGGCGAGGCCGGGGAGAAGGTTGTAATAGAGGAATTTCTTACGGGTGAGGAGGCCTCCTTTTTTGCCTTGACCGACGGGGAAAACGTACTTCCGCTTGAGCCTTCTCAGGACCACAAGCCCATTTTTGACGGGGACAAGGGGCCGAACACGGGAGGCATGGGAGCCTACACTCCCGCTCCTGTTGTAAACGATCGGTTAAGGCAGAGAATAATCGACGAGGTAATGGTTCCGACCGTGCGCGCGATGAAATCCGAGGGCAGAACTTACAAGGGAGTTCTCTACGCCGGATTGATGATAAAAGACGAAAGCTTTAAGGTGCTTGAATTTAATTGCCGCTTCGGCGATCCTGAAGCCCAGCCGCTTCTTATGAGAATGGAATCGGATGTAGTCCCCATTCTTCATTCAATAGCCCGCAGCGAGATGAAGACCGATCCGATAGAGTGGAAAGACGGATTCTGCGTCTGCGTCGTCATGGCTTCAAGAGGCTACCCCGGAAGCTACGACAAGGGGGTTGAGCTTAAAAGACTCAAGGACTTCACCGACACTCGCGAGACGGTGGTTTTTCACGCCGGAACCGCTTTTTCTGGAGACGAGTTGGTTACAAGTGGCGGAAGGGTTCTCGGAGTCACTTCTCTTGGCGATACTATAGAGGAATCGATACTGAGGGCATACCAGGCAGTTGGTTCCATTTCCGATGAAAATCTGGTCTACAGGACTGATATAGGAAAAAAGGCGCTTTTGCGTATTGGTGGTTGATATGTCTTGGGTATATCACGCCTGAGGAGTCTAAGTTTATAAAATTTTCCCCCACTCGAATTTTTCTGTTGAAAACCTATTTTCTTTCTGTAGAATAGTCCTTCCCTTGATTTGGGTCTTTAGCGTTTTTTTTCAGTTCACCTATTTGACATTGATCCATTATTAGGCTTATAATGGTCGGATTACCCAAATTTCGGGAGAGGATGTTTTTATGCCTACGATAAACCAGTTGCTTAACAAGGGAAGAGAGTCGGCCAAGAAGAAAACCAAGGCCAGAGCTCTTCAGAGATGTCCCCAGAAAAGAGGGGTCTGCGTGAGGGTCTACACCACTACTCCGAAGAAACCCAACTCGGCACTGAGGAAGGTCGCAAGGATAAGGCTTACAAACGGCATAGAAATAACGGGATACATCCCCGGAGAAGGACATACCCTGCAGGAGCATTCAGTTGTGCTTGTAAGGGGTGGCAGGGTGAAAGATCTTCCGGGAGTGAGATACCACATAGTCAGGGGAACTCTTGACTCGACCGGGGTTGAGAGCAGAAGAAACGGAAGATCCAAGTACGGAGCCAAAAAGCCTAAGTAACGGGCGGGAATCAAGAAGATGCCGAGAAAAGGTAGGGTAGCGAGAAGAAAACTGACTCCGGATTCAAAAACCGGAGATCCGATAGTCGCCAAGTTCATAAACAGCCTCATGTACGACGGCAAAAAGAGCAAGGCGGAAAAAATCTTCTACGGTTCTCTTGACAGGATAAGGGAAAAAACCGGAAAAGACCCCCTTGAGGTCTTTCTCGATGCTCTTGACAAGATAAAGCCTGCGGTTGAGGTAAGGTCAAGGCGCGTCGGCGGAGCCAACTACCAGGTTCCTATGGAAGTGAGTTCTTTTAGAAGGCAGTCCCTCGGGATCAGGTGGCTTATAAACTCCTCCCGTTCAAGATCGGAAAAATCGATGATAGACAAGCTTTCTTCAGAGATAATCGATGCCCATAACAACAGGGGCAGCGCGGTCAAGAGAAAAGAGGACATTCACAGAATGGCCGAGGCCAATAGGGCCTTTGCCCACTACAGGTGGTAATTCCCCCCGGAGGATTAAGGTGTCAGAACAAGTATTTCCCATAGGCAGGGTAAGAAACATCGGAATAGTTGCCCACATAGATGCTGGCAAAACCACCACTACTGAAAGAATACTTTTCTATACAGGCATAACCTACAAGATAGGCGAAGTGCATGAAGGCGCAGCTACCATGGACTGGATGGAGCAGGAGCGCGAAAGGGGAATCACCATCACTTCCGCCACCACTACGTGTTTCTGGAAAGACTGCAGGATAAACATTATAGACACACCCGGCCACGTTGATTTCACCATAGAGGTCGAAAGATCGCTCAAGGTGCTTGACGGTGCGGTGGTGGTGTTTGACTGCGTGGGCGGAGTTGAGCCTCAGACCGAGACCGTGTGGGGGCAGGCCGATCGTTACTCGATTCCAAGAATCTGTTTTGTGAACAAGATGGACAGGGTCGGGGCGGATTTTTACAGGGTTGTGGACCAGATAGAGGAGAGACTTAACGCTAATCCGGTGTGTCTTCAGGTCCCGTGGTTTGACGGTGATGAGTTCACTGGGATAGTTGACATCATAAGGATGAAAATGGCTGTGTGGGACGGGGAGAGTCTTGGGGCCAAATTTGAATTCATCGATATTCCCGAAGACACAAAGCCGCGCGCGGCTGAATACAGAGAAAAACTTCTTGAAGCCCTTTCCGATAATGACGAGGAAATAATGGGGCTTTATCTCGACGGAGAAGATGTTCCGGAAGAGATGATCCGAAAATCCATAAGACGACAGACAATTGACGCGACCATAATACCCGTAATGCTGGGATCGGCTTTTAAGAACAAGGGAGTTCAGCTGCTGCTCGATGCCGTTGTGGAATACATGCCGGCTCCCATAGACCTGCCCCCGATGAAGGGCATTCATCCCAGAACCGAAGAGGAAGTCCAGAGAACTCCGGACAAGAACGAACCTTTTTCCGCACTTGCGTTTAAGATCATGTCGGATCCTTTCGTTGGACAGCTCACCTACCTTAGGATCTATTCCGGAAAACTTAAATCAGGCACCACGGTTTACAATTCATCCAAGCTTAAAAACGAAAAAATCGGAAGACTTCTTCGCATGCACGCGGAGAAACGCGAGGACATAAAAGAAATTGAGGCCGGAGGTATAGCGGCTGCCGTAGGGCTCAAAAACACCCTTACTGGCGATACCCTGTGCTCGGATTCGAACCCCGTGGTTCTTGAGAGGCTTTATATAACCGATCCGGTCATTTCGATTGCCATAGAGCCAAAGTCAAACGCCGATCAGGAGAAACTCGGTATTTCCCTGAGCAAGCTTGCCATGGAGGATCCTTCCTTCAAGGTGAACACCGATGAGGAGACCCGGCAGACGATTATTTCCGGCATGGGAGAGCTTCACCTTGAGATAATCGTGGACCGGCTTAGAAGAGAGTTCAAGGTTGATGCAAACGTCGGAAAGCCTCAGGTCGCATACAGAGAAACGATAACGTCCACATCCAAAACCGAAGGAAAATACATAAGACAGACCGGTGGACGCGGTCAGTACGGCCATGTGAAGATAAGAGTTGAGCCTCTTGAAAGGGGCGAAGGATTTCAGTTCCACGATGGGATAAAGGGAGGAGCGATTCCAAAGGAGTTTATTCCCGCAGTGCAGAAGGGGATAGTCGAGGCGATGGAGACCGGCGTTGTATTTGGATATCCGGTTGTTGACGTTGCAGTCACGCTTTACGACGGTTCTTTTCACGATGTCGACTCCTCAGAAATTGCCTTTAAGATCGCAGGTTCCATGGCATTTAAGGAAGCGGTTCATAAATCTTCTCCGGTTGTCCTTGAGCCCGTAATGAAGCTTGAGGTGGTTATTCCAGAACCTCACATGGGAACCGTTATAGGTGATCTGAGTTCGAGGCGGGGGAGGGTGAGCAGTACGGAAATGAGAGGTGCTATGCAGGCGGTGAAAGCGGAAGTTCCGCTTGGCGAAATGTTCGGTTACGCAACTAACTTAAGGTCAATGACTGAAGGGCGGGGATTGTTCACTATGGAATTTTCCCATTATTTTGCCCTGCCTGCCAACATCGCCGAGGAGTTAAAACAGACAGCCAATGTCAGCTGATATTTTCATGTTCTTTTTAACAAGGAGGGCAACAAGGAATGTCTAAGGCAAAGTTTCAGAGGGGGAAGCCGCATTTAAACATAGGGACGATAGGGCATGTGGATCATGGGAAGACGACTTTAACGGCGGCAATCACGAACGTATTATCAAAGAAGGGACAGGCGGAGTATGTGGAGTTTGACAACATAGACAAGGCGCCTGAAGAGAGG
>JAKZRS010000038.1:0-30791 GCA_047518015.1 Thermodesulfobacteriota bacterium
CGGTTGAACCGTTACTCCCGCCTGAACCACCTCCCCTTCCTCCGTCTCTGCCGTCACCGCCGCCACCACCACCGCCGCCACCGCCACCACCACCACCACCGCCACCACCACCGCCACCACCACCGCCACCACCACCACCGCCGCCACAGTCCTGTACCACCAGGGATGAGCCATGGCAAAAAGATGTGTTCTGCCCCAGCAGGAACTTTCGTCAATACTGCGCAGACCCGAGCAAAGCTGTCAGCAACAGAGCCCAGCAGGGAACATACGTGGATGAAAACAACTGGCTTCGGTCCTGGAGCCACGAAACCTATCTGTGGTACGACGAGATCGAAGACGAGGATCCGGCCTGCTGCACTGAGCCAACGGATTACTTTGAACTAATGAGAACAAACGAGACGACTTCTTCTGGAAAACCCAAGGACAGGTTCCATTTCTCACAGTCTACCGAAAAATACCAACTCTCTACGCAGGGCATTGCGTATGGATACGGCGCCAGATTCAAGGTTATAAAAAGATCGCCTCCACGAGAAGTAATGGTAGCTTACACTGAACCCAATTCGCCGGTAACCGCGACCGGCGTCAATCTTGTACGCGGCACGCAGATTCTCGGCATAGACGGCATAGACGTGGTAAATTCCAATGCTTCTGATGATATAGATAAGATAAATGCTGCTTTGAACCCATCTGCCGGTGACACGCACACATTCACGGTTAAAGACCCAGGGGCATCCGCGCAGGAACGCTCGGTGACCATGACCGCCGGGGAGATAACCGTGCATCCGGTCCAGAACGTAAAAGTCTTGACCACTTCTGGAGGCGACCGGGTAGGTTACATGTTGTTTAACAGCCACATCGACCCCGCGGCGCAGCCCCTAATAGATGCCGGCAATACGTTCCTGGAAGGAGACGGCATTGATGATCTAATCCTTGATCTTCGCTATAACGGTGGCGGATTCATCTACATCGCGCAGATTATAACGTCGATAATAGCCGGGTCGGCCGGTGATGGGAGAAACTTCACAGAAGTCCAATACAATGACAAAAGAAACGGTTACTCCCGTTCCTTTGCCGACGCGTTCGAAGATGAAAACGGCAATGTGCAGCAACTGCCGGACCTTGATCTTCCGCGTCTGTTCGTTTTGACCACTTTCGGAACCGCCTCGGCAAGTGAACTGATCATAAACAGCTTGCTCGGCATCGACATAGAAGTAATCGTGATCGGCTCGGCAACGCGCGGCAAGTACCACGGTTTTATTCCACAAGACAATTGCGGTACGACCTATTTCACCATTCAATCTAAGCTAGCTAATGACAGGGGAGAGGCCGACTATGACGACGGTTTCTCGCCGACCTGTTCCGTTGCGGATAATGACTTTGACCACCAGCTCGGCGACCCGCAGGAAAGCCTTCTCAGTACGGCCCTCGCTTATCAGGCCGACGGCGCGTGTCCTTCTTCAAGTTCAGCCCAAGTTCAACAGGCCGCGGCGAAAAGTTTCCAGGAAGGATTGTTACCGATTGACCCTGCTCCGACAGAACCTTTCAGCTTGCCGGGGCTGATTCTTGATCGGTAAACCGTCGAACAACCTCCATAATTACCGTATAGCCTTGTCCGAAAGGCAGCTTCCAATGATTGGATGCAACAACTTTTCTCATGCCATATACGTTACTTGATAAATTAAAACCATCAGTGATCTTTTAAGCTCATCGATGGACGCCCTTCGGCACTTAATCCACGGAGGAGAACCATCTTGCATAAACGAAAAAACCACTTTTTGCTCAACAGATTCGGATCCATACGGCTGCTCACAATATGCTTGGCGCTGCTTGGAGTGTCGGCTTTTCTCGGTTGCGGCGACACTTATGAAACAGTACTAAGAGAGGAACCGGTGTTTTATCCCAGTGAAATCTTCGAACATGTGTGCGCCGACCCCAGCAGAGCTTACTATAAAAGCATTACGTCTCCCGGCATTTATGCAGATGAAAACAACTGGCTACGTTCCTGGAGTCACGAAACTTATCTCTGGTACGATGAGATCAAAGACCAGGATCCCACCTGCTGCAGTACTCCCGTCTACTTTAACTTGATGAAGACCTTTGAAACAAATCCTTCTGAAACCCCTAAAGATAAATTTCATTTCACTCAACCTACCGCACAGTACCTGGCTGCATCCAGACAAAGCATTACAATAGGATATGGTGCCGAGTTCGTAATTCTGCAAGCCCGCCCCCCGCGAGATGTAAGGATCGCTTACACAGAACCCGGTTCACCAGCGGTCGCTCCCGATGTTAATCTTTCGCGTGGCGCACGGATTCTCGAGATCGACGGCGAAAGGGTAATAGATTCGGATAACAGAGCCGTATTAAACGCGGGCCTGAATCCATCAGGAGTGGGTGAGAGCCACACATTCACCGTTTTGGATCTCGGATCATCAAGCCCCCGCACGGTAACTATGACATCCGCGGCAATAACTTCTCACCCGGTCCAAAACGTAAGAATCCTGCCCGCTTCCAACGGGGACCGCATCGGTTACATGCTATTTAACGATCACTCCGCACCTGCAGCGACAGCTATCATAGAAGCAGGCACTTTTCTGAAAGACGCAGGCATTGATGATCTGATCGTCGATCTTCGTTATAACAACGGCGGAATCCTCTATATAGCACAGATGCTCTCATCAATGGTGGCCGGAGTCGAAAAAGAAGGGCTTACTTTCGAAGAGCTTCAAACAAACGGCAAGATTGAATCGGAAAATTGGGAGTTTACTCTTGAATTCCCAGCAGAGGATATAATTGACGAAACAGATTTAACGGTCCCCGGTCTCGGCTTGCCACGCCTGTTCGTTCTGACAGGCCCCGAAACCTGCTCAGCAAGCGAATCAATCATGAATAGTTTGAGTGGGGTCGACATAGATGTTATCCACATCGGATCGGTTACCTGCGGTAAACCCTACGGTTTTCGTCCAGCCGACAACTGCGGCACTCTTTACTTCTCGATTAACTTCAGGGGAGTAAATGCCAGGGGTGAGGCAGATTACGAAGACGGTTTTACTCCAACCTGCTCCGTTGTAGAAGACTTCAATCATCAGCTTGGTGACCCCGAGGAAGTTATTCTCAAAACGGCTCTTGCCTATCGAGCCAGCGGTGTCTGTCCTTCCACCGAATCTACCGGGGAAAGAGCTGGTGAAGCCAGAAGTTCATCGGCGGAGTTGTCGTCCGGCGAACCCATTTCCGTAGAACCCTCCGGACTGCCGGGTAAGATAGTTGAGCCCGGGATAGTGCATTAACAAACCCCTGCTGAAGGTAAGAGATCCTTATCTTTGTCCGTCGTCAGATGGAGGTTTTTATCGTAGATCTAACCGATAACCTAGGTCTTTTACGAAACTCCCATAATGCATCGGTAGCATACGGCAATTGCAATCAATGCCGAAAAGAATTGCTATGACGGGAAATTATAATTGGCCAAACGAGAAAAACTCCGCAAGCAAACTTCCAGACATGCGCTAAATGTGAATATATGCTGTTTACAGTTGCGTAATGCGTTTTGACTATCTCACATCGCATATTTCCATGGCAACTTTTACAGCCTGGATCATGCTCTCGGGGCGGGCCGCGCCTTTCCACGCTATATCGAAAGCGGTTCCGTGATCAGGTGAGGTTCTCAGTATAGGCAGCCCCAAAGTTACGTTTACACCGGTATCAAAAGAAAGCATCTTGAAAGGCACAAAACCCTGATCATGGTACATGGCGACCACCAGATCCCACTTGCCGCGAAGAGCATCGTAGAAAAGAGTATCGGCGGGAAGCGGTCCCTCGACCGATATTCCTTCGGCTCTAGCTCTCTCAAGAGCTGGAATGATATACTCTTCCTCCTCGTTTCCGAAAGATCCCGATTCCCCAGCGTGGGGGTTAAGTCCGCAGACGACTATCTTGGGATCTTCGACTCCGAATCTTTTTTTGAGTTCCCGTGCTGATATCGAGACAGTCAAATAAACACTTTCTTCTGTAATCAGGTCAGGAACTTCGCGAAGGGGAACATGTATGGTCACGGGCGCGACGCGGAACCTCGTTCCCTCAAAAAGCATTACCACGTTCTCAGAACCCGTAAGATCCATTATCATCTCCGTGTGTCCGGGATACGGAGAGCCGGCCATGTGGATGGATTTCTTGCTTATTGGAGCCGTGACAACAGCCTTAACCTCGCCGGAGAGAGCCATAGCTACCGCCTTTTCTATACACGCAATAGACGCCCTGCCCGCTTTTTCGGACCTCACCCCCTCTTCAATATCCCCGAGTGTAAAATCCGTGGGATCAATAATTGAAAGGGGACCGTCCTTTCCGAACTCGCTGTTGGCCCTTTGGAGCACGGACTCGCTTCCGACAAACACGATGTCGTATATTTCCTCGAAGAAACCGTCGTAAAAAGCCCTTATGCAGACCTCGGGACCTATTCCGTTCGGATCTCCCATCGTTACAGCTATTTTTGGTTTTCCGCTCACGCAAGCACCTCAGAATTTCTTTTTACTAGATAAGACCATCTTTGTCCTTTGATACCTTCGGGAAAAGCTCCGTCATGTTTTCAAAGACAATAGAGGTGAACTCCTCAAGAGGCAGCCCCCTGAGCTGCGAAAGAAGCTTGGCCACGTAAACGACATTACGCGGTTCATTGGGCTTTCCCCTCTGGGGCACCGGCGCCAGGTAAGGGGAATCCGTCTCGTAAAGAAGCCTTTCTATGGGAATTTTTGCAGCCGCGTCCCTTACCTCCTCGGCCCTTTTGAAAGTCGCTATGCCGGAGAAAGAAATGAAAAAACCCAGGTCAAGGTATTTCTTCGCCGTCTCGTAATCCCCAGAAAAACAGTGAATAACTCCAGGCCTCGGACCAAGGTCTCTGCCACGAAGCATCGAAAGCAGTTCCTCATCCGCGTCCCGTACGTGAACAACGAAAGGAAAGCAATGCCTCCTTGCAAGCTCCATGTGCGCCTCAAACGACCTTATCTGATCTTCCCTCGGGGAATTCATGTAGTGGTAATCAAGCCCGGTTTCTCCAAGCCCAACGACCTTGGGATCTTCCAGCATGTCCTCAATCTCCCGCATCACTTCTTCGCTGAAGTCAGAAGCGGAGTGCGGGTGGATTCCGACCGACACATAAACGCCCCTGTATTTTCTTGAAAGCTCTATAGTGGCAAGTGAAGATTCAAGTCCGGTCCCGATTGATATGATCTTCCCGATACCCTCGGCCGCAGCACTGGAAACGGCGCCCGCGGGGTCCTCAAGGCTCAGCAGATGCGCGTGGGAATCAACCAGCATACAGCTTACTTCTTCTCCTTCAAAAGACCTGATACTTCGTCAAGGAATTCGTTTACGTCCTTAAAGGACCTGTATACCGAAGCGAACCTGACGTAAGCAACTTCATCAATCTC
Organism: Thermodesulfobacteriota bacterium; assembly: GCA_047518015.1. GTDB lineage: Bacteria > Desulfobacterota_D > UBA1144 > Nemesobacterales > Nemesobacteraceae > Nemesobacter. Next base: position 5,421 of record JAKZRS010000038.1, read on the forward strand.
GTAAAGCTTGGATATTAACCTCTCTCCTATCTTTTCACTGTGTATTTCCCGCTCCCCACTCTCCAGAAATTCTTTTTCCAGGGCGGACGCGAAATCCTCTATCGTCTCGATACTGATCGGTCTTTTTTCACACGCCCTTCGCATTCCGTTTATTATCTTGTTGCGGTCAAATTCCTCCCTGCGACCGTCCTTTTTCACTACCATGACTTCAGAGTTATGGATTCTCTCATAAGTGGTGAATCTCTCCTGGCAGTCGTTGCACTCCCGGCGTCTCCTTACGGAAAAACCGTCTTTCCCTTCCCTTGAATCAACTACCCTGGTGTCATCTGACTTGCAGAAAGGACACTTCATCTCTCACCCGCCTAATCTGTGGCCGTAAACCGGAAAACGCAAGCACAGTTCCTTTACGTCTTCATTTATTCTACCGAGAACTTTTTCGTTTGCATGATTGTTAAAAGCTTCCATTATGAAGCCGGATATCGTATCGATTTCCGCCTCCTTCATCCCTCTTGTGGTGATCGCCGGGGTCCCGATCCTTATGCCGCTTGTGACCATGGGAGGACGGGGATCAAAGGGAATCGCGTTCTTATTGACCGTTATGCCCGCTTTTTCAAGCGTCTGTTCAACAACCTGTCCCGTAAACTCCGTTTCCCTAAGATCGACAAGCACCAAGTGGTTATCGGTTCCGCCCGAGACAAGCTTAAGACCCGCGTTTACGAGATTTTCTCCAAGGCGCCTTGCGTTTTTCACCGTCTGGCGCTGGTATTCTAAAAATTCAGGCCCAAGGGCTTCCTTGAACGCAACGGCCTTGGCCGCTATCACGTGCATTAGCGGACCACCCTGAGTTCCCGGAAAAACCCCGCTGTTTACCACCTTCGCGTGCCGCTCCTTCATCATTACCATCCCGCCTCGCGGTCCCCGAAGCGTTTTATGTGTAGTAGTCGTTACGAAATCACAGTGGGGGACAGGATTCGAGTGAAGTCCGGCGACCACAAGTCCCGCCGGATGCGCTATATCCGCCATTAAAAGCGCCCCGCACTCATCCGCTATGCTCCTGAATTTTGAGTAGTCAACATCTCTCGGATAAGCGCTCCAGCCGGCGATTATAAGCCTGGGGGAGTGCTTGAGGGCAAGATCCCTCACCTCATCGTAATCGATCGTTCCCGTTTCTTTTGAAACCCCGTAGGCAACGACATTGTAGAGGCGGCCGGAGAAATTAACCGGATGTCCGTGAGTAAGATGTCCTCCGTGGTCAAGCCTCATTCCTAGAACCGTCTCTCCGGGCTTAAGCGCGGCGAAAAACACGGACATGTTCGCCTGGGCTCCGGAGTGCGGCTGCACGTTCACGGCGTCCGCCCCGAAAAGCTCAAGGGCCCGTTCGCGCGCCAGATTCTCAGCCACGTCAACGAATTCGCATCCTCCGTAATAACGTCTTCCCGGAAGACCCTCGGCGTACTTGTTGGTAAGCACAGACCCCATGGCCTCCATGACGGCGTCGCTAACGTAGTTCTCAGACGCTATCATCTCGAGTTTCCATTCCTGACGCTGCGTTTCCATGCGGATAACTTCCGCTATCTGCTCATCAACACCCTTTAGATGAATCATCTACTCACCTCGAAACGAAAAAGTATTCAGAAGGTGGCCCCGCAAGGGCCAGGCGCCGTCCGGCGCGGCGACCCATCAATAATCCCGCATCCCGGGAAAAGTCGCACGATAATTGTGTAAAGTTAAAGTGAGAAACCACGGGATATTTCATTTTTCCCGAGGAAAAGAATACCGAATCCCCCGGCAAACCTCAATTTCCGTTGTCGTTATAGATGCTGCGCGGGGAAATGGAAAAACCCTTGGGATCGGACAAACCCGGTGCGGGAGAACTGTATGGCGAAACCCCCAAAACGAAACGGATATATAGAGATAAAAGGCGCCAGGGAAAACAACCTGAAGAACATAGACGTTTTGATCCCGAGAAGCATGTTCACGGTGGTGACCGGTCTCAGCGGCTCGGGCAAATCATCCCTCGTTCTTGACACCGTGTACAGAGAAGGACTCAGGAGGTATATCAACTGCCTTTCAACCTACGCAAGACAGTTCATAGAAAAAGTCGACCGTCCCGCGATGGACGACATAGAAGGTCTTCCGACCCCGATAGCGATTGAAAGCCGAAACAGCGTAATAAATTCCCGTTCCACCGTAGGCACCACGACGGAGATATACGACTACATGAGACTTCTGTTCGCAAAAGCCGGAAGAATCCACTGCCCCGGATGCGGAAAGGAAGTGGGCGAACACTCCCCCCAGTCCCTCACGCGGCTTCTGCTCGAAAAATTCCCGGGAAAAAGAGCCGTCATCTGCTTTGAGACCGAAAAGGGAGCAGCCCTTTCGCAATACATGAAAAAAGGCTACTCCCGGGTTTATCTGGACGGAAAAACGCAGGACATGGAAAAAAGCGGGGAGCACGCTGACGGAAAAACCCAGATAGTCACCGCAAGGACGGTTATCACCGAGCGATCAAAATCGAGAGTCACAGAAGCACTTGAGGCCGCCTTTTCCGAAAGCAGCCGGGCTTTTGTGCACATCGTTTCCGGTCAGAGCCTTCGCTTTTCAAAAGAACTTCGCTGCGATCCCTGCGACATCGCGTTTGAAAAACCCAGCCCGAACATGTTCTCCTTTAACAGCCCCTACGGCGCCTGCGAGCAATGCAGCGGATTTGGAAGAAACCTGGAAATTGACCCCGAACTCCTCGTACCGGACCCCGGTCTAAGCCTCGCCGAAGGGGCGATAGAACCCTTTACGAAAACTTCTTACCGCAAGCAAATGAGAAAACTGCTCGCCTTCGCCGAGGAGGCGGGGATAGATACGGGAAAAGCTTTTTCAGAGCTTTCGGTTAAAGAGAAGGATCTTGTCTTAAACGGAAACGACGACTATTACGGCGCAAAAGGATATTTCAGAAGGCTTGAGCGGAAAAATTACAAAACCCACATAAGGGTTTTTCTCTCTAGATATCGCTCCGCCTTTACCTGCGGGGACTGTGGTGGAAGCAGGCTCAAGGAAAAGGCCCTTAACGTGCGGATAGAGGGAGAAAATATATTCGGCCTATCGCAGATGTCCGTAAAGGATCTAAAATCCTGGTTTGATCGCGTAGCTCTGTCCGCTTACGAACTAGAGATCGTCTCTGACATAATGAAGGAAATAAATTCACGGCTGGATTTTCTTATCCACGTGGGACTTGACTACCTGACTCTCTCCAGGCTCACGCGCACGCTCTCGGGCGGAGAGGCACAGAGAATAAATCTTGCCTGCCAGATGAGCTCGCGGCTCACCGAGACCCTCTACATTCTGGATGAGCCCTCGATCGGTCTGCACGCAAGGGACATGGAACGGCTTAATTCGCTTATAAGAGAACTTCGGGAAAGAAACAATACCATTATCCTCATAGAACACGATCTTGACACCATAAGATCCGCCGATTACATAGTGGAACTCGGTCCCCGTGCGGGAGAGGACGGCGGAGAAGTCGTATACCAGGGGACGCTCGGGAGTTTTCTGCGGTCGGCGAAGAACTCAACCACGAGAAAATACCTCTCAAACGAAAAGAGAATAGAGGTTCCGAGTTCCCGCAGGAAAACCGCAGGGAATTCAATAAACGTAATCGGCGCAGCCGAAAACAACCTTAAAAACATCGACGTTCGGTTTCCCCTGGGAAGTCTAACGTGCGTAACCGGGGTATCGGGGTCGGGGAAAAGCTCCCTTGTAAACGACATTCTGTATAACGCTCTTCTAAGAAAATTCAGGAGAAAGACCGACAGGGTCGGAAAACACGAACGGATAGAAGGCGCAGAGAATATAGATGACGTAATAATCCTTGATCAGGGAAGCATAGGAAGATCCTCAAGATCAAATCCCGTCACTTACATAAAGGTTTACGACGACATAAGGAAGATCCTTGCCGGACATTACCAGGCGAAGCTCCGCAAGCTTACCCCGTCACACTTTTCTTTTAACGTAAGGGGGGGCCGCTGCGAGAAATGCTTGGGAGATGGAAGCCACAGGGTCGAGATGCACTTTCTCGCCGACGTCATGGTGAGGTGTGAGGAATGCGGGGGCAAGAGGTTCGGAAAAGAGGTTCTCTCCTACAGGTATAAGGGAAAGAACGTAGATGACATACTTAACCTTACGGTCGAGCAAGCCATGGTTTTCTTCTCGGGAAGCCCTGCTGTCACCAGAAAACTCAAGGTTCTAAAGGATGTCGGATGCGGTTATCTGAGACTCGGTCAGCCCGCAACGACGCTGTCGGGCGGGGAAGCGCAGAGGATAAAAATAGCCAGGGAACTTTCAAGAAAAGAAAAAAATAAGATCCTCTACATCCTTGATGAACCTAGCGTCGGACTTCACGTAGACGACATAGGGAAACTTCTTGACGTTCTTAACAGGCTTGTCAACGCGGGTAACAACGTAATAGTAATAGAACACAACCTTGAGATGATAAAATGCGCGGACCATGTAATCGACCTGGGACCCGAGGGAGGAGATAACGGAGGGCAAATAGTGGCCGCGGGCACCCCGGAACAGGTGGCTTCCGTGAAAAGCTCTTACACAGGAGAATATCTGAGGCCGCTTCTCGGTTAGCAACGTTATATATATATTTTCCCGCCATGGGGTAGAATAAGCCTTTTAAAATAATTTTTCGGGGAGAAAAAATGCTTGCAGACAGAAAAATACCTTTCAGCGAATCCAAGGAGCAGGAGTGGGAGCTTCTGAAACAGAAAATCGAGGGTGGCATGGAACTCATGCTCGAAGACTCCGAGCGATGGTTTCTGGCCACTAAAGAAGGCGATGGAATCAGGATAACTTCCGCCGAGAAAAACGTGCGGCCGCTTACCGTCCGCGAACCACCGCTTATCAAGTTTGATGAGTTCAAAAGAGTGGCGGAAATCTATAACGATTCCTTTTTCGGCGGAATCGGGGACCTCTCGGCAAGACTCGAAGCCCACAATTCAAGCCCGAACATGCGGTATCTCTTCATGATGATTTACAATCTGATCTAGATAGCCTTGAAAACAGTAAGTACATCAAGAATCATACCTCATCGCGTTTGAAAAATTATCCTAGATCAGACGTCTTACCAAGCGAAAAACAGCTTAAAACTTCTTTAGGCTAATTCAAAAAAGCAATTTGAAATAGCCTAAACTACCCGTTGCGCCCCGTCTGATTATTAATCGTAACTTCACCCGGGAACTTACGAGAAAAACATTAAAGCCGCACTTCTAGGTCACTTAGGTTAGATGGGCGGGAATTTGGCTCCGGCGGCAGGACTCGAACCTGCGACCCGATGATTAACAGTCATCTGCTCTGCCAACTGAGCTACACCGGAACTGTAGAAAATAGAAAAAAAACCAAAGAGTAGTTAATTTTATATAGATAAGAAAAACAGTCAACCAATCTCATGCCGAGTAAAAATGGCCGCAAAAAAGGAAGAAAAAAAGAAGTCTGAGGAAGTAAGTTCGTCTCTTCCCGCGCTTTCAAATTCTCTGCAAAGTTATCTGGCGCAGATCAGAAACCATCCCGTTTTGAGTAGGGAAGAGGAATATGAACTCGCAATGAGGCACAGGGAAACGGGAGATCTTGAGGCCGCGAGAAAACTGATCGTATCAAACCTGAAGTTCGTCGTGCGCATCGCAAACGAGTACAAAAACTACAACGTAAACACCATGGATCTTATCCAGGAAGGCAACATAGGACTCATGAAGGCCGTAAGAGGCTTTGATCCGACCAAGGGATACAGGCTTATCTCTTACGCGGTCTGGTGGATAAGGGCGTACATACAAAACCACGTAATGAAAAGCTGGAGCCTGGTGAAAGTCGGGACGAACCAATCCCAGAGAAAGCTTTTCTACAAACTTAGGTCAACGAAAAACAAGATTGAAGCCACCGGAGCGGAGATGGAAGAGGATATCTACTCCGAGATAGCAAAGGAACTTGACGTGTCCAACAGCCAGGTAATCGAGATGGACCGGATAATGTCCGGAAAAGACCTGTCTCTTGACGCAACCGTAGAAGGCAGTACGGAACGCACCTATGTCGACATCTTAGGAGACACATTTGATCAGGAGGAGTTTCTTGAAGATTCCCAGACCCGGCTGCTTGTGGCAAAAAAGATAAAAGAGGCCCTGGCGAACCTAAAAGACAGGGAAAGGTATATAATCGAAAGACGTATTCTCACCGATTCTCCCGAAACTCTTGAAAAACTTTCCCGCAAATTCGGCATCTCAAGAGAACGTGTTAGGCAGATAGAGAAAAACGCTCTTAACAAAATCAGACAGGAATTTCAAAAAGAGCAGTTCCACATATAGAATTTCCAGAGCAAGCACAAACTTGAGAGGATTTCCTGTCTTGGCGTCGTAAAATTCTCGACTATCCACGAGCTTTTTGTTCTCAATCAGAGTTGCGACTTCCAATGGTGACTTCAACGGTTTTTTACGAAGAACTTCCATGTCCTTGTTAGAACTTACCATCTCGTATCATCCTAGAATCACTCTATAAATTCCTTCTCTCTCGTTAAAATTGGATTTCCGATTGAATTCACACCCGAATTACAATATGTTCTATAATAGGCAGTGTGATTTTTATTCGTAATCGCTAATTTAGATAGGGGGTATAAAGATGAATAGATTCATAACCGTTGTCTCTTTTTTACTTGTCATAATGCTGGTTCCTTTTTCATCAAGCGCCCAGCAGTTCTATATAAGCACTGAAGTGGGACTCGGTATCGGGAATTCCTTAGATACTGATGCCAACGACACTGATCTCCCAACGCTGTGCGACGGGCACATAGACTCGGAAGACCTTTTTGATCCTGCTGACGGATGCTCTACAGATTCAACCTGGGAGAATGGCTTTGACGGTTCAACAGGAGTAATCGCCGGCGTCGCTTTGGGTTTCAGCACCAACTTCGGGGCAAGGATTGAAGCCGAATATTTTAATTTCGGCGCGCAATACAACGCGACATCCGAGGTTGGCGGAGGGGGTGAGGATGTTGTGGATAAATCAAATCAGGAACTTGTTCGTTCTGACGAACGCATAGGAGGGGTGAATATAAACAGTCTGTTCGTTAACGTTTACTATGACCTTCCGGTCTCTGGACAACTCCGTCCCTACATTGGAGGTGGCGTGGGGTTCGGAATGGCCGAAGTGGAATTTGACGCTGTTTGGGCCCGTAATATAAACCCAAGTGCAATTACGACAGCAAATGGAGCAACTTATAAAGGCAGCGGAGACGAAGTCGCCGACCGTGAAGCTCTGCACACCAAACTCGCCGGTACCACCACCACAGCGAGTCACACACTTGAAGATACAGTGTTTGGTTACCAGGCAGTGGTTGGAGTGGACTACATGCTGACCGAAAGCGCTTCCATAGGGGTCAAGGGACGCTGGGTCAAATACGCCAAGTTCGGCGACACAAACGAGTGGGACCAGTTACGCAGTCATGAGTCAAACAATGGTCAGGGAACTAACACTGTTGTGTATACGATCGAAACCGATGACTTAAGCGCTTTTGGAGTCAGCTTGGTAATGAAATACGCGTTCTGATTTTCGTTTCCTCCAAGCGGAGCGGAGAAAGACTTAACGGACCGAGGTTCCGTATGGTTTATGGGACATGGCGGTGCTTTCGTATAAAAGTGAGGGCATAGGGCCGGTCACCGTGAATTCATACGGGACCCTCGAGTCCACCTTAGCAAGAAGCTTAACCACTGCAGATTTCCTACAGATTCTAAATCTCTATTCATGTCCATCCCCATCTACACATAAAGAGCTTTCCTTCATATGAATTTTCAAATAGAAACAAACTCTCCTAGTCAAGTTTGAACTTCACGAAAAGGAATTCCGTACAAGCTGCTTTGGATTTACAAACTAGCCTAGTGGATTTTGCCAAACTCAGAACCGGCGAATTATTGCCAAGCGGGCGGTAGAAAGTCTGTTTTTAACTTCGTAGGACGCGGCCCTTCTGGGAGTGTCGGGTCCGCAGCAGCGGTTATTCCCAGAGCGGTTAACAAGATGAGTGCTCTCGCCGAAATCCAGGTACGAGCCCTCTAACCGCAGCGCCCAGACATCGGACAGTGCGGTTTCCAAGCCAGCTCCGATCACCCAGCCTACTTCGGTTGAATCCTTGCTGAAAGAATCATCGGGGTCCGCCATGGAACCCGAATCACTGGAATCAATATCGGTTACCGAATTGCTGATGCCGGCAAAAGCCAGTCCGCCAGTAACAAATACCGTTATGCGGCCAACTGCTTGTTCAATTCCCCCGCGCGCAGAAACGATCCATGAAAATTCCGATTCGGCAGTTTCGTCCAGGCCTTCAGGATCAAGCTTGTCAGTCGATGCCGACACATTGGTCAATGTACCGTCAAGCTCAGCCCTTAGGGTCAAGCCACCGACATGGAATTTTCCCCCTACAAAAGCACCGCCGGCAAGGCCCGTGTCGTCGTAATTGGAGACCGAACCGGGATTGCCCCAGTCCGCGAAGCCGTCAATGTCGACAATCCGGTTTCTCATAAAACCGGGACCGATAAAAACTCCCGCGTAATTGCCGAAGCCTACAGGCTCGGTTTCATTCTGCGGGGTATCCTGCTGCTCGGTATCCGCAAGACCGGCATCTGGAATGATCAAAAAAGCGAGGAAAAAGAGTGCCAAACTACCTGCCAAAAGTTTTGCTCTATTGTTTCCTATAGGCACGAGACTCAAGAAGAAATTAACAATCTCTTTCATATGAGTCCTCCTAAGGAACTCAGCATTTTCGGTATGTTGCCGGGCATGTTTCCACCCGCCTGCGCCATCTCGGCGCCTCCGCCCCCCTTTCCGCCGACAACTTCGGCAAGCTCGCTTACAAGTTTTCCCGCGTGATACCTGCCGACAAGATCTTTCGTAATACCTACAAGAATAAAGACCCGTCCTCCCTTCTCCGCGACAAGAACGGCAACTCCGTTATTCATTTTCCCTTTCATGTAATCCCAAAGAGAGCGCAGTTCCGCCGGTTTCGAAACAGAAACCTTGACCCGAAGAAGATTAATTCCCCCCACATCCTCGACCTTGTCAATCAACCCGGCGGCATTTTCAACAAGAGTCTTTGCCCTGAAAGATTCGATTTCCGCTTGAAGCCGGGCATTTTCATCAATCATTCCTCCAAGTCTTGAAAGAAGTTCGGAACGGGGAGCGTTAAGGGTAGAAGAAAATTCGCTCAGGATATTTTCCTGTCCTTTCATGTAATTCCATGCCGCCTGGCCGCTTACGGCCTCTATCCTTCTCACCCCGGCAGAAGACGCGCTCTCGGACACTATTTTCATCATTCCTAGCTCACCTGAGGCCCGCACGTGGGTTCCGCCGCAAAGCTCCTTGCTGTAATCCCCTATCATTACCACCCTTACCCTGTCTCCGTATTTCTCTTCAAATATCGCGGTGGCCCCATCCTTTATGGCTTCGTCGTATGAAACGTCTTCATTCGTTACGACTGTGTCGTCACGCCTGATTCTCTCATTAATGATCTGCTCTATGGAATCAAGCTCCCGTTTTTCAATTGAGGAATAGTGACTGAAGTCAAACCTGAGCCTGTCGGGACCAACAAACGATCCCGCCTGGTTTACGTGAGTGCCGAGAACTTCCTTTAAAACAGCGTGAAGCACATGGGTTGAAGTGTGGTGAGCCAGAACCCCCTGTCTGAACATAGGGTCAACCTCCATGCGCACCCGCTCGCCAACCTGCGCATTTCCCTTCTCGATAACAACGTTGTGGATGAAGAATGTGGGAGTGAGTTTTTTCGTATCAAGGACTTTAGCCCGGAATCCCTGCCCTGTAATTTCGCCCCTGTCTCCCGTCTGTCCACCCGACTCTCCGTAAAAAGGGGTGATGTTGGTCAATATTTGTGCTTCCTGCCCCTCTTTGGCGGTCCGGGAGACTTCTCCTTGGCTTATTATTCCCATAACCACGCTATCGGAAGAAAGCGTCTTGTAACCTACGAACTCCGTTGTCATCTCTCCTGCAAGCTCAAGCAGAACAGATGTAGGGCCGTCTTCTCCTCCGCCTCCGCGGGCCTTCCTTGACTTGGTTCTCTGCTTTTCCATTTCTTTTTCGAAGCCCCCGCGGTCAATCTCTATACCATCGTTTCTAGTTATGTCTTCGGTGAGGTCGACCGGGAACCCGTAGGTATCGTAGAGACTGAAAACCACCTTTCCGGAAAGCTTCTTCTTTTTCCCAAGCTTTGCGATTTCCTGATTAAGAAGTTCGAGTCCTCTGTCCATCGTCTCAAGAAACCTCTCTTCCTCGCTTTTTACCACTTGGGACACGAAATCCCCTTTCTCTCTGATCTCAGGATAGGCATCTGCCATGATCCGCCCAACTGCGGGCAGAACCCTGTAGATAAAAGGTTCGTCTATCCCCAGAAATTTCGAGTGTCGAACCGCCCTTCTGAGTATTCTCCTAAGAACGTACCCCCTCCCCTCGTTTGACGGGAATACCCCGTCTGAGATAAGAAAGGCGAGTGCTCTTGAGTGGTCAGCTATAACCCTCATTGCCACTTCGGTTGAGCGGTCGGCGGAGTATTCTCTTCCGGAAAGTTCCTCTATCGCGTTTATTACTCCACTTAGAAGATCAGTCTCATAGTTGCTCCTTGCTCCCTGAAGAACCGCCGAAAGCCTTTCAAGTCCAAGCCCGGTGTCGATGCTGGGATCCGGAAGAGGCGTCATCTTCCCTCTCTCGTCTCTCTCAAACTGCATGAACACGAGATTCCAGAGTTCAAGATAACGGTCGCACTCGCACCCAACGGCACATCCCGGCTTCCCGCACCCAAACGACTCTCCCTGATCTATCAGTATCTCGGAACACGGACCGCACGGACCCGTGTCTCCCATGGACCAGAAATTGTCCTTTTCTCCCATCCTCACGATCTTTTTCTTGGCAATGCCGATGTTTTTGTTCCAGATCTCAAAAGCCTCGTCATCTTCTTTGTACACCGTGACCCAGAGTTTTTCCTTTGGCAGCCCGTAAACATTGGTCATAAGATCCCATCCGTAACTGATGGCTCCTTCCTTGAAATAATCGCCGAAGGAAAAGTTCCCGAGCATTTCAAAAAAAGTATGGTGTCTCGCCGTATATCCCACGTTGTCAAGATCGTTGTGCTTTCCCCCGGCCCTAAGACATTTCTGTGAAGAAACCGCTCTTTTAAAATCTCTGGCCTCGGTTCCCGTAAAAACATTTTTAAACTGAACCATCCCGGCGTTGGTAAAAAGAAGGGTCGGATCATTCTCCGGTATGAGAGTGGAACTGCGGACCGGTTCGTGCCCTCTTTCAGAGAAATACTTGATAAACTCTCTTCTCACCTCGTACCCTTTCATTTAACAAACCTCCGTGCGGAAATCACCTTGGTGAACCGCAACTGACTGCAGAACCGGTTGTTCAGCTTGAGAGGAAATATAACAGGAATGATGGAAAACTGAATTGAAGCGGCTGCAGGAATTAAAGAAAGAACGCTACCTTCCGGTCCGCTGCAGCGCTGCTTCCTCGACCCCAGTCACAGCGTAGCAGAGTTCACCCCCAACCTTTTCACGCCTGACCTCGAGATAATCACTTGCGCCTTCGCGGAAATCTGTCGTAACAAATATGTTCCAAGCCCGCGCCCCATCGCAAAGAGTCTTGGCCTCATCCACAAATGGTTTGGTAAGCGTGAAAACATCCGATTCCGCCTGTATCAATAAATCGGCAGAGGAAATGCCCATTTTAAGCTTTATATCCAACTTGGCAGGTATTCTTTTCCCCTCAACCACTCCGGCGAAAAGCTGTATTATCTCAACCGCGCAGCATACGCAACTGAGTTCTGCCACGGGGCCCAAATCGGGATCCGAGTTGGTGAAAAAAGCCACAACCTCATCGCGGAGTATGGCTTCTACCGTCCCTCCGAAGGAACCTACGGTGGTTGAAATGGATTTTCTGTAACCAGCTGTAAGGACGTTGACGCTAGATGGTGAAAGATCTTCAATCAGGTTTTCGAAATCCGCGATCTTTATGATGAGTATGCTTATATCCGTCTTCTTTCCCTCAGAATCCACAATACCGGCAACCGGGGAGAATGTACGTTCAGGTTCGGCGTCCTCTCCATCAGAAACATGCACGATTTCCACGAGACCTTCGTCAAAAAAATCTTCGGAGGCATCCAATGAAGGAGCCTCGGGCGGTTGTTCCTGGCTTAAGACTATCTTGGGACGAAAATCCGTCCGCAGTTCAACAGAACCATCAAGGTCAACATCGCCTGATTCCTCCGTGCCGTCCTGTTCTGCAGATTCCCCCTCAAGCGAAGAGGCCATTTCGTTAAATTCACGGCAGAGCCCCTGAACACCTGCCCCCGCAATGAGCGAAGATCGCCCATCCAGACGAACCGAGTAATCTCCACTGGCAACGGAACTTACAGCGTCTGAGAATTCCCTTAGGAACCTAAATGCCCTATCGCTTATAAAACGTATTAAGGAGGTAAAAACAACTGCCATCAGAGAACCGAGAATAAGGCTCCAGAGCAGAGCGTCAAGGTAGAAATTCTTGCCAACAGAGCTTCTCAGCCCCACAAGGACGGTCTTTCCCTCCGGTCCCCTAAGCGTGAGCTTTTCAAAACCCTTGTCATCCTGGAAGCCGAAGCTCTTCTCAAGCACCCCGTTACTATCAAGAAGCCTTACATACCCAACATCGTTTCTGGTATCAAGAACACTTCTCGCGCGGTCGGCAAAGAACTCCTCCTCGCCAAACACTTCTTCCATTTCCGCGACTCTTAGATCAGCGTATCTTTCCGGAAAATAAAAATACTGGAATGCAAAAACCGCCAAAGAGGAAAGCAGGAGACATAAAAGAAATACGGGAAAGAAGGGAATAAGATTGAAAGATTTTTTCCGGTTTTTCAAAGGACTCAAGATAAATTTCCGTTTAACTCATCCAGGAAAACAAAATGCCGGTAAAAGCGTTGCAGTAATTATAATAAGAGAAAAACAAAAAAACTAGTTTTACGGGGAACCGCTCAGGCGGGCACTACGGAGACCTTGGTTCTGCCTTTTCCGGATTTCTGGAATTTCACAACCCCGTCGGACATCGCAAATATCGTGTAATCCTTTCCAAGACCTACGTTTAAACCAGGCTTGATGCTGGTACCGCGCTGCCTTACTATTATATTCCCCTTGACAACCGGCTGGCCTCCGAATTTCTTTACGCCAAGCCTTCTGCCTATGGAATCCCTTCCGTTCTTGGAACTTCCGCCGCCTTTTTTGGTTGCCATGATTACCCGCCTCCGCGAATCAAGCGCTTATATTCGTAATCTCGACGCTGGTCAGGTTCTGGCGATGACCCGCCTTTTTCCTGTACCCTTTCCGTCTTTTGAACTTGAAAACTATTATTTTTTCGCCCTTTTTCTGCCGTACTATTCTACCCTCAACCTTGGCACTTTCAACAAGAGGGCTGCCGACCTTTACGTCCTCTCCATCAGCGGACACGAGCAGGACTTCTTCAAAGTTCACATCTTCACCGGGTTCGCCGGAGATTTTCTCTATATCAATGACATCGCCCGGCTTGACTATATACTGTTTTCCGCCGGTTTTTATAACAGCGTGCATAAGATCCTCCGCACTTTATGGAAGCACTATTTTGCCTGTTAAAAAATTCTTTTGTCAAATACCACATCGAAGATCCCATGTTTTGAGGCTTGTGTAACGAGACCCCCGGGGTCCGAGTTCGCTCTGCACAAGCCCGATTTTGGTGATGGAAAACCTCGTTCCATCCGGCCCAGGGACTTTCCTAATCCCCTCGAAACTCCCCCTGATCCTGCCTATAGTAACGTGCGGGATGAATTTTCTTTTTTCCATCTTAAACCCGTTTTGCAGGACTGCACTTTGCACTTTGTCAAAAAGAGACTGGAACCGCTCGCTTTTCACGAGACCCAAAGCCAGCACCCTTGGATTTTTCGAACCCGGAAACAGACAAAGATCACTAAATCCCGACTCAACCCGCCCCGAACCGTAAACCATAGAACCGATATCCGTTGATACGCCCGCAAAACGCGATTCATCCACATCGCCCAAGAATCTTAGCGTAACATGAAATTTCTCCCTCGGCTCCCACCTTACGCCCCGAAGAGAGCCCCGAAACGACTGCACGTAGCGAAAAAGCGCGTCTTGTGTTTCTTCGGGAAGAAAAGCCGCGACAAAAAGTCTCAAGAGCAAAGCCCTCCCCGTCCGCTATTTCACGCACCAGGTGGAAAAAGAATCATCTTCGCCGGTTGAAAGCGGGAGCTTGTTCTCACCGTTTAAGTACATAATATAGATTTGTCTTTTCCCGAGCCTTTTTGAGGAAAAAGTGATGTAGTTACCGTCGGGAGACCAGGACGGATGCTCGTTTCTTCCAGAAGAGGTAAGCCTCTGCTCCCCTTGGCCGTCAGGTCCTATGGAGTAGATATCGGCCTTGGATTTTCTTACTTTTACAAACGCTATACGATCAACCGAAGCACTTGGAGACCAGACCGGGTCGGTATTGTAACCGCCCGAGGTAATTCTTACGGCACGACCTCCATTCGAACTTATCACGTATATGTTCGGCGACCCCGCTTGATCCGACACAAAGGCGATTTTTCTTCCGTCGGGAGACCAAGTGGGTGAGAGATCTATGGCGGGAGACGTGGTAAGACGCCTGAGAATCTCTCCTGATGGCGAAGCTATGTATATGTCTCCGTTACGGCTAAACGCCACACGCGTGCCGTCGGGGGACCAGCTCGGAGAATTGTCAAGGTGAATACCCCGGGTTACTCTCCTGCCCTCGGCGGGAAGGCTGGTGGCCTTGAAATTCAGCAAGTAGACGTCATGGTCCCAGCTTCTGTCAGAAGTAAAAATCAGTTGGCTTCCGTCACGTGAACAGTCCGGAGAAAGGACTAAAGATCCGTGATTGGTGAGCTTTTTTGTGTTGTGCCCGTCGTAATCCATTATAAAGAGATCCCTTCCATGCCCACGGCCCCTGACAAATACGATCTCGGAATCAAAAAAACCTTCAAGACCGGTAAGCTCCCTCATAAGTTCACCCGCAAACTTGTGCGCAACGCTTCTTATGTGGCGCGGAGACGTCACGTATTTTCTTCTCATACGCTCCCGTCTGCCGGGCACATCATAAACTATGAGTTCGTAAAGGATCTCCCGGGACGAAACATCGAAATTTCCGCTCACCAGATACTTGGTTTTCTGCGCATTTAAATATTCGAAATCTATGTCTTCAAAGGAGGAGGAAAACAGGATGTTCACCGGGCGGACGTCGAAAAGAGCGGCGTTGGTAAGATCGTTTCCGAGGACATCGGTGAAATTCTTTCCATATATGCTTAGATCCCCTCTGGCTTTAAGCACCGCGACGGCAACTGGTATTTTTTTTATCGGGGAGGCTACCGGGGGAAGCAATATCTGCGCAGCCGTCAAGCAGGGAAGAAACAAGAGCGTAAAGAAAACCGCAAGCGCTGATCTCATCTTTTTCTCTTTCCAAGACACGGGGCCGAAAACCGGAGAACGGCCTCGCGTATCCCGAGATAAACCTTCAGTCAGTCAGTTCAACGTTCCAGTAAGACATATCGACAAAGCTCAGAAAAGGTTCCCACTCCTCATATCTCACGGTTTTGAAATGGAGGTTGGTAAAAATACTCGCAGCGGGTTTCACGGGCTTGGCGAGCAATTTCATGTTCGCCTGATCGGGAGTCTTTCCTCCCTTTTTCCTGTTGCACTTAACGCAACAGCACACTATGTTGTTCCAGGTACTTCTTCCGCCCATTGACCGCGGAACCACATGGTCAAGGGTAAGATCTCTTTTCGGGAAAGTCTTCGCGCAGTACTGGCATGCATCGCCGTCCCTTCTGAAAATGTTTATCCTGTTGAATTTAGGCTGTTTTCTGTGATACCCGTCATACCTCACGAGAATTATCACCCTGGGAGCCTTTATGACGTTTGTAACCGTCCTTACGCAGTCTTCAGCATCGACCGAACGGATATCCTTCCACGAATCGAAGTCAAACGTCTCATATTCCCTGTTTACGGCCCTCGCGGCGCCACCGTAAAGAAGAATAAACGCCCTTTTCAGACTTGTTACCGAAACAGGGAGAAAAAACCTGTTCAATACCAGTACTGGTGACTGAAGCATATTAGCCGACTAATGTACCGGCTTGCGGAGGTTATTCAAGAATACGGCGGCACTTTTCTTTTCCTTAACTCTTCGTTAAAATTGTCATCGCCTGGCCAAGAGGAAACCCCTTAACATGGAAATGAAAACCAACCTGCTGATCCAGATAGTTCTCTGCGTAGCGCTTTTTTTGTCCATATTCTTTCTCGCAAGATCAAACTCCGAAACGGAGAGAGAATTTGGACCGAGAAAAGATAAAAGATAGATGTTTCCCGAACTTCTCAGAATAGGAGATTTTCAGATCACATCCTTCGGAGCGATGGTCGCCGTCGCTTTTCTCGTCGCATTCTGGGTTTCCGGCGCGGAGTTTGAGAGAAAAAAGATTTCCAGGCAACTTCACGAACATGTTTTCCTCGCCTGCCTTGTGGGGGGAGTGCTTGGCGCAAAGCTCCTTTTTCTAATCGAGAACATTCCCCTAAGCGATCTTCTCTCCTACCCCGCGCATTACCTGCTTCTCAGGGGTGGACTTACTTTTTACGGAGGGTTTTTTCTGGCTCTCTTCGCTTTTTTCGTAGTGATAAAAAAGCACAAGGAAAGCTTCTGGAAAGTCCTTGACGCCACCGCCCCGGCCCTCGCAATAGGTTACGCAACGGGGAGGGTCGGCTGCTTTCTGGTCGGAGACGATTACGGAGTAACTTCCGCTCTTCCCTGGGCTATACCGTTTCCAAAGGGTTCTCCCCCGACGTTTGAGGCGGTGCATCCGACGCAGCTTTACGAAACGATCATAATGTCGCTGGTGTTCGTAGTGCTATGGAGAATAAGAAAAAGCGAAAAACCCGCGGGATGGCTCGCCGGCATATACCTTGTGTTCGCAGGTTGTGAGAGGTTCTTCGTCGAGTTCATAAGAGATACCACTGAGAGCTCGATACCCGGCCTGTCGGTGGCGCAGATAATGGCGCTTCTTCTGATTCTTGTCGGAGCGCTCAAATACGTCTCTGTTCGCAAACGCAACAAAGCATCTTAAGCCCGCAAGCTAATAACAATGAAAAAAATCCGGATAACCAGGCCGACCGGAAGCGAAATCCTCGCCGCCGGATCTGGGATACTTTTTTCCGCATCCCTTTTCTCAAGCGCTCTCGGCGTACTGGGCTGGATATGCTTTGCGCCGCTGATTGCAGCCCTTCAGGGAAAAAACGCCCGCCAGTCCCTCCGACTGGGCATGATATCGGGAACATCCATGAATCTTGTCTCGCTTTACTGGCTCGTCGGAACCCTGACCAGATTTGGGGAATTACCCCTGGTTGCAAGCATGGCAGTCGTATTCGTTTTCTGCGTCTACTCATCGCTTCAGTTCGGAGTCTTCACCTGGTATATCTCAAGACTTGGACTCTGCCGCGGAAAAAGCGTCGCAAACGCACTTATGATTTCTCTTGCCTGGGTAGTTGCGGAGTTTTTCTTTCCGGTTCTTTTTCCATACGGAATAGGAGTATCCCAAGGCCACTACCCAACGGTAATACAGGTGGTTGATATACTCGGGGTGAGCTTTCTCGGGTTCTTAATGTTTTTTGCGAACGTATCGGTTTTCTACCTTGTGGACGATATGCGGGAGAAGAAAAAAATCACGCTTGCTCCGCCTGCAATCTCAATTGCCGTGATTGTGGTTCTGCTTGGTTACGGATCTTTCAGGGGAAATCAAATAAAGGACTTTCTTCAGACGCAACCCCGGGTGGAAGTCGCAATGGTTCAGGCGAATTTCGATTACGCGGAGAAAAGTCTCGACAACGAGCCCGTTATAACAGAAAAACACAGGGGAATGTCACGAGAACTCGCGGGGGCGGACCTTGTGATCTGGCCTGAAACGTCTGTTCAGCACTGGTTTCCAAAAGAAGATCCCGTGTACAGAATCGAATACCAAAGGGATGTGGTGCCGACGGGACACTCAGCGCACTTCCTTATCGGAGGGCTCTCCTTTATCCAGGACCCCGCCCTGCTTGAAGACGGCTGGGATGAAGAAGACAACAGGAAATACAACACGGCTTTTCTCCTCGACCCCAAAAGCAATATCCTCGCCCACTACAGCAAGACCCGGCTTTTTCTGCTGGGAGAGTATTTCCCCTGGATAAACGAGGAGCTCAGGTTTTTGAAAAGGGTCTTTCCCATGATCGGAGACCTTACCCCTGGAGAGGGACCCAGGGTGCTTGAGGTTCCCGGAAAGAACATAAGAATAGGACCCCTTATATGTTATGAGGACATAATGGCAGATCTCTCGAGAAACTATGTGAAAATGGGGGCTAACCTGCTCGTAAACCTTACCAATGACGCGTGGTTCGGGAGAAGCATAGCTCCCTATCAACACCTGCTCCTTTCAATTCCAAGAGCGGTTGAAACGCGTCGCTACCTGGTAAGATCAACAAACAGCGGTATAAGCGCAATCGTATCTCCGACCGGAGAGATCGAGGCCCGCACGGGCATATTCACTACGGAGAGTTTGAAGGGAGATGTGGTTTTGATTGATTCGATTGAAACTCTCTACACGAGAGTGGGAGATATATTCGCGTGGATAGCCCTTGCGGTAACCGCGCTTTTCGCCGTGAAGAAATACCTAGCAAGAAAATATGCCGACTAGGGCTTCGGTAAGCCTGTCGTTTTCCTCCCTAGTTCCAACCGTGATCCTGAGGCAGTCGGCAAGGCGTCCCTTTCCTTCGAAGCGGCGGACCAAGATATCGCTTTTAACCAGCTCCGTGAAAAGAAAGTCCGCATCCGGAACCCGGACCAGAAAGAAATTCGCGTCCGTGGGATACACGTGAATGGCCTCAATCCGCCCAAGAGTGTCGCGAAGTCTTTCTCTTTCGCTCAAGATAAGACCTATCTTGCGCTCGATAACCTCGGGGTTCTCAAGAGCAAAAGACATTATGCGCTGGCTAAAAGAATTTATGTTGTAGGGAAGACGCGCCTTGTTTACCTCGCTTACGATCTGCGGCCGTGCAAAGAGCATTCCGAGCCTAGCCCCCGCAAATCCTATTTTGGACATCGTTCTAAGCACCAGCAGGTTTTCATATTTCTCTATATGGGGAATGTAGCTTTTTTTCGAAAAATCACAGTAGGCCTCATCTACAACCACCGCACCTGCGCTTGTCTCCAAAATTTCAAGCACTTTTTCCTCCGAAAAAGAGTTTCCCGTAGGATTGTTCGGGGTCGCGAGAAAAACGATGTCAGGGTCCTCCGCGCGGACCATTTCCAAGGTCGGTTCAAGATCTATATCAAAGTTCTCATCAAGCGCGACCTCAGTTACCTGTTTACCCAGAAGAAGCGACGTGATCCTGTACATTGAAAAAGTCGGGGACGGTACGAGCACACAACCGCTTTTCCCCCCGAACACCTCGACGATCATCTGGATGATCTCGTCTGAGCCGTTGCCAAGCAATATGCCGTCCTCGCGAAAACCGACCGTGCGGGAAAGAAAGGTTCTTACGCCCAGAGCCTCGGGGTCCGGATAACGGTTTACGGGAAGTTCCGCCAGCAGCTTGGAAAGCAGAAGCTTCTCTTCGCCCTCAAGGTCGTAAGGGCTCTCGTTTCCGTCAAGCTTCACCGAGCACTCGACTCTCGGCACCGAGTAAGGAGATATGGACCTTACGTTCTTAGGAATCCTGCTTTTAATTGAACTGGCATCAGACACCGGCGTCTCCTGGCCTAGATTGTAGTGTGAACATCACTCAGGAATCCTCAATCCGTCTTTTCACCGAAAACGCGTGGCCTGAAAGTCCCTCGGCGTGGGCAAGATTCATAACGGTCGCACCGAGAGACGAAAAGCCTTTTTTCGACATCGATATAGTGCTCGGCATTCTCAGGAAATCATAGACACTCAGAGGAGAGGAAAACCTTGCCGCTCCCCCGGTGGGAAGCACGTGACTTGGACCTGAGACGTAATCGCCGAAAGGCTCAGTCGAAAGCGACCCCAGAAACACCGCTCCGGCGTGCTTTATACTCTTTAGAAGGGATTTGGGGGCACGTACGCAGAGTTCAAGATGCTCGGGAGCAACCGCGTTTGAAAGCGCCACGGCCTGCTCCATGTTCTCGGTCACGTAGATTCTTCCGTTGTTGGCGACCGCGACGCCCGCGATTTCTTTCCTGTCAAGTTCTTCCAGCTGCAAAAGCAGTTCTTTTTTCACTTCCTTCGCGTAACCGTAGTCCGTGGTAGCGAGAATCGGGATTGCCATCTCGTCATGCTCGGCCTGGGCAAGCAGATCCGATGCCACCCACCCCGGCGGACACGAACCGTCGGCGATAATCAGAACTTCGGTTGGACCCGCCAGCATGTCGATACCGCAGAAACCGTAAACCAGCTTTTTTGCTATCGTGACGTAGATGTTCCCCGGACCCACTATCTTATCCACTTTCGGTATGCTTCTGGTCCCAAAGGCAAGGGCCGCTATGGCATGGGCCCCGCCTATTTTGTAGATGTTGCTCACCCCGGCGATCTGGCACGCCAAAAGAACCTCGGGATTTACCCGTTCCCCGGAACACGGCGTAACGACGCTTATCTCGCTTGCTCCCGCAACCCGCGCCGGTATGGCGGTCATAAGCACGGTTGAAGGATACGAAGCCTTTCCTCCGGGAACGTATATCCCTATCTTCTCAATAGGCCTTATCAGCCAGCCAAGCTCGTTTCCGAGAGCGTCCTTGTAGACTCTGGCTTTAGGAAGCTTTTTTCTCTGGTAGGAACGAATCCGCGAAGCGGCCTTCTCAAGATCCTTTGCAACGCCCGGCGCAACGGCGCTTGCGGCCTCTTTTAGCTCGCGGTCGGAGACCCTTACGTTTTTCGCGTTCACGTAAGGTCCGTCAAATTTTTTCGCGTAGCGGAAAAGAGCCGAGTCTCCCCGCGTTCTAACATCTTCTACAATCTTTTCCGTCTGCGAAACAAACTCGGGGTCAAAATGGGAAATAGATTTTTCTATTTCTCTTGATCTTCTTTCGAGATTTTTCGAATTAATCCTTATAAGTTTCATGGCCGTAACCGTGTTTTTCCTTGAAAACCCGGGATTGAATTCATCCTGTCTGGGAAAATGGCGTGAACTCAGTTCCCCGGCTCGATTCCTTCTCCGAAGCCGTTTTCAATCAAGCGTGAGACTTCCTCCATGGCAAGCTCCGAATCTTCCCCCTCTATGGTAACGGCAACTTCCGTACCGTAAATGGCTGCAAGGGATAAAACGCCCAGTATGCTCTTTCCGTCTATCTCGAAGCTCTCTTTCCTTATCATTATACTGGAACTGAACCTGCTGGTCAGGGCGACCAGAACCGCGGCCGCTCTGGCGTGAAGACCGAGCTGGTTTTTTATTATGAAGTTTCTTTCAAGCGGTTTTTGCGACAACTCACTGTTCCTCCGTGGACCGGAACAAAGAAAAATCAGTTTTTGAGTTTACCCGTAAATTTTTATCATAATTCACGCTGAGACTGTAATCAGCGGTTTCAAACAGCAGTTTTCTCGGAAAATAAGTATCCGGGGCAATCCGTTGCGGCAGGGAGAATTCAATTTTGGCCTTCTGCCCGCCACCAAGTGTGCCCTTAACTCTGGTTATGAAGTTCCTCCGGACATCAACCGTGACCTCAACGGGCGTTCCTCCTGAAAACACGAAAATCACCTCTCCTTCATTCTCCCCCGTCCGCGCGGAATAGCCTTGCTCGGGAATGACAAGCGGGGATCCCCCGAGCAAAAAATTTACAACGTCCCCAACGCCGAGTTGAGGCGGGAGTCCCGGATAAAGATAGGAAAGTCTGAAATCCTCCGTGTTTTCAAAAACCAACTCTTCCCAGTTGGTTTTCATTCTCACGCTTTTCCCGTCGGAAACTACCCTTGCCAGCATCTCGCCGAAAGGAGCGAAAACGGCGACCATCAAAAACTCCGGGCGGACAACGGTGGCTACCTGATCGAAAACCATTTTCCCTTGCGGGGATTTTATCGACACCCTAGCTCTGGCTTTTATGGAAGTAAACCCCTGCTGGGCCTGTTTTGCCTTCGCCAATACTGCTGAAAGATCCGTGTGCTTTACAACTTCGGGCGGGAGTTTGCCGGCGCAGGAAAAAAGGAGAAAAACAAGCGGAATAAAAACGCAGCTATGCCTCATCGAGTCTGAATTCCTTTAACTTCTCTTTGAGTCTTGCGCGGTTTTTTCTGTCTTCAGCCGTAAAAAGCTTCTGCGAATCCAAAAGCTCAAGGGCCTTTGCGTAATTCTCCACCGCGAGTTCTCTTTTACCGAGTTTTTCGTACACATCACCCACATGCTCTAAGATAGCCGGGTCGGGAGGGGGCGTTTCCGAGGCGCGAAGCAGATACTCAAGGGCCTTGGTGAAATTTCCCCTCTGGTAGTAAACCCACCCCAGACTGTCAATTATGTAACCCCGCCCGGGAGCAAGCTCCAGAGCCTTGCTTATAAGCTCCTCTGCGTAATCAAGTTTTTCTCCGCGCTCGGCGTAGGTGTAACCTATAAAATTCATCGCATCGAAATTCTCCGGATTCCTGCTCATTATATCCCCCATTACCGAAAGCGTTTCCGGTATACGGTCGCTGTAGTAATAGGAGACGGCAAGCGAATAAAGAACGGATTCGTCGTCCGGGTGCTTTTCAAGGTACCTGCCGTACAAAGAGATTGAGTCCTCCTGCATTCCCTGCCTTCCGTAGAGTTCACCCAGAGAATTCACGGCTTTGCTATTATATGGATTTTTTTCGTAAAGCGTTTTCAGTATCTCAATGCCCTTCTGAGCCGAGCCCTCAAGTTCGTGTATATAGGCTCCGTGAATGACCGCGTCTACGTGAAGTGGAGAGCTTTGGGGTATTGAATCAAGAAGCTTCCTTGACTGAGAATACCGTCCAAGTTTAGTGTGGGCGACGGCGGAGTAGTATTTCGCCTCGAAATGGGCCGGCAACCGCACGATAACCTGTTCCAGTTTTCCAATTGCTTCCTCGTAACTACCGCTTTCAAAGTACAAGAGACCGGTTCTGAATTTGATCTCGGGATTCTCCGGGTCTGCGGCCTCGGCGTTGCGGTACTGCTCAACGGCCTCCTTGAACCTGCGGTGGCGGTAAAGCATGTTCCCGTAGGAGATGAAAACATCGCGGAAGGGAGAAAATTTTCTGATTGCAGAGTCATACTGTTCTATCGCCTCTTCGATTCTTTTTGCCTTCTCGAGGGTTTCAACCAGTCCGACGAACGCAGGGTAGTATGTCCGTTGGATTTCAAGCGCCCTTTTGTAGTGGTTTACAGCAATGTCGAGATCGTTTCTTCTGGAGGCAATGCTTCCAAGGTAGAAATGACCCATGACATCGATTGAACTTATTGAAAGGATTTTTTCAGCGTACTGTTCCGCCTTTTCAAGATTGCCGGAATACAGTTCGCTTGCGCAAAGAAGCAGATAGGTTTCCTTGTCCCCGGGATTGACCTCGGCCGCCTTGAGCAGAAACTTCTTACCCCTCTTTTTCATGGCTTCATCAGGGTACGCCAGATAGATGCGGGCAAGATCCCTGTAAGCCGGAGAATTTGACGGATCAAGAACGATGGACTGCGTGAACTTTGCGACGGCCTTCTCGGGAATATTAAGGACCATGTAAATTAAACCGAGACGGTATTTTATTTCGGAAGACCGGGGATCGATCCTCTCCGCCCTCTCAAGATTCTCTACAGCGCGTGGCAGGTCCCCTTCCTCGAGATAAAACCTTGAAAGTGCGAAATAGTAATAGGCATCCGCCTGGTCTGCGCTCTTAGGACTCCGGTCGGGGTCGACAGAGAATCCCGTCCCAACGCAGGAAAGGCAAAGAAGAAGACAAAAAAGAAGACAAAGCTTTTTTTCAGAAAATCTTTTCAATCCGCATACCCAAACGCATATAGATCTTAAGTTCCGAAACCTCGGGCGAAGTCACAATAACAGGAAAAACCGGGTCTCAATCCGCACGACACCTCTGTTCGGACACCCCCACCCGAAACAGAATAACAAAAACGACTGTTAAAATATATACTGTCCGAGAAATGACATACTAACAGTGGTTGCAAGGCTACAAACTGAGCTTAACCCCTCGGGGAAGAGGCGCAGAATTGACTTTGTATCCGCTATTAGCTTTATTTAAGTTTCTCTATGAGTTCGCTTAAAAACATCTACGCAAAGGTTTTTGAAGGTAAGCGGATATCAACCGATGAAGCCGCCTTGCTTCTCGGGAAAGCCGACCTGCTCCATCTCGGCTCCCTGGCCGATATAGTAAGGAAAAGGTTTAATCCGGAAAATATAGTGACCTTCGTCGCAGATACAAATCCCAACTACACAAACGTCTGCGACACGGAGTGCCTTTTCTGCGCCTTCTGGAGACCGCCGGGCGCCTATGATGCCTACACGCTGAGCGTCGACAAAGTAATTGAAATAATGCGCACCTCGTATCACAACGGTGCCACTACGGTCCTTTTGCAGGGCGGTCACAACCCGGAACTCAAGCTTGACTACTATATTGAAATCGTAAAGAGAGCCAGAAAAGAAATACCGGATCTTCATCTCCACGCCTTCTCCGCCCCGGAGATAGCCGCTATTGCCAAGTATGAAAATCTCGACACAAGATACGTACTGCAGAGACTCTGGGACGCGGGGCTAAGAACAATACCAGGAGGTGGCGCCGAAGTACTGTCAAACAGGACTAGAAGAGCGATAAGTCCTCTCAAAATAGACGCCGATGTATGGATGAGAATTACCAGGGAAGCTCACCAGACGGGCTTTAAGACAACCGCAACCATGATGTTCGGCCATTTTGAGCAGGACGAGGACATAATCGAGCACCTGTCGAGAATAAGAGAGCTTCAGGATGAAACGGGGAATTTCCTGGCGTTTATTCCATGGACGTTCAAGCCCAAAAACACGCTGCTTGAGAAAAGAATAAAGGATGAGATCGGCGGGGAGAGATATCTAAGGGTTCTCTCGGTATGCAGGAT
Organism: Thermodesulfobacteriota bacterium; assembly: GCA_047518015.1. Lineage (GTDB taxonomy): Bacteria > Desulfobacterota_D > UBA1144 > Nemesobacterales > Nemesobacteraceae > Nemesobacter. Next base: position 30,551 of record JAKZRS010000038.1, read on the forward strand.
ATTTCTTGATAACTTCAAGCATGTCCAAGGCTCGTGGTTTACCCAGGGAAAGAAAATGGGTTCAATGTCCATGCACTACGGTGCAAGCGATCTCGGCGGAACTCTCTACGACGAAAACGTCCTGGGGTGCACTGAGAACAAAATTCGCTCAACTGTGGAAGAACTTGTTCACATGATAAAAAGCGCCGGGTTTAAGGCTGCCCAGAGAAACACCTATTACGAAATTCTGGAACGGTTCTAG
>JAKZRS010000039.1:0-21035 GCA_047518015.1 Thermodesulfobacteriota bacterium
CTGAGATCCTCAGCAATCTTCCGAAGCGAAAATCCCTGCTTGCGCAGAAAGTAAATCCGCTGACGCTCGAGAATGTCCAACTGCTTGTAACTCCTGGTCATGTCAACCTCCTGTTCTCGTCTCGGAGATTGTCACCTTTGCTTAACTGTTTTTACAGTGTGTTTGAGAAATTATAAAATTCCCCAAACTAGATCCTTAACCGGGGTGTTGCACTTCAGAGTTGAATGGGCGCCTTTAAAAACCAGTTCCGATCAGCATCGCCCAGGCTATTTAAAATCGGGCGAAGACCGCTCCCTTTAACCCATTCAAAAACAGGGTCCTCGCCTTCAAGTACATGGAGATATTGCGTTTCCCAGATATCGAGGTATCGCGTACAAGGGGCCAGAATATCGTGGTAAATGTCTGTATCCTCAACCCAATTGCTTGACATGGAGGCCCACAACGCGCCATCTCCAATGGGTGTTCCACCGGAACCGCCTTGTGCCAACGTCTCCCTCATCAGTCGGTGAGACGGAAGATCCCAACTAAGCGGCATCTGGACTGCAAGGCAACCACCTAGGTTAAGGTAGCCTACCAAGCGCGGCAACAGCTCAAAATGGTCACTAACCCAGTGCAGAGTCGCATTGGAATAGATCAGGTCAGGGGCTTCCCGTGGGGTCCAACTGCGGATATCGGCATTCACCCAGTGCACAGTCGACGGCTCTGAAGCCGCCTCAGCCAGCATCTGCGGCGAATGATCAAGCCCGCAGACCTCGGATGAGGACCAGCGCTCGGCCAGAAGGCGCGTGACGTGCCCTGAACCGCAGCCTAGATCATAGATCATATTCGGCGCGACAAGAGGTATACGGTCAAGTAGCTCAAGAGCCGGCCGCAAGCGGTGCTCGGCAAACTTCAGGTACTGACCCTGGAACCCAGTGCGTTCCGGCGACCTCGCCCTGATGCGCTCTTTCCGACATGCGATACCCTCCGCTGCTGCACCCCGTTCGGATATGTCTTGTTTGTGCGTTATGCGATCCGCGACGCCGTTTGCTGAATTCCGGGAACCGTGATCAGTTGCCGCTCAGGTAACTTACCACGTCATCCTGAATAGACTCGTCCACAAGCTCTTTCCACTCCTCATTGCCGCTTGCTATCGACTCGCGTATTTTGGTCGCTGATATGAACCCTATGTTTTCAGGAGGGAAAAACTCGTTCATTTCGTAACCGACTCCCCTGCCCCAGTTTACCGATTCAATATCCGGAATTACCATCACGACCACGTCATCACCCTTGCTCTCGTGATACTTTCTTATCATTCCGACCGTTTGCTCAGTGGTAAAAGGGTTTTTCGGGTCGGGAGGGATATCCCTTACCATTATCAGGCACGGAACTCCATTGTCGAGTTTCTGCCTGACAAGGCTTATGTGTCCGGCGTGGTAAGGCTGATACCTGCCGATAAATATTGCTCTTCTGGAAGGAGAGGGTTTTATGTCCGGATGGCCGTGATTTTTATATTCCCAGCTGCTCATGTTCACCTCGTTGTGTGGATTGAAAAAAGATTTTTCGTAACTGAAAACCGCACGGATTATACACACGCTTGGGTTTTTTTCAACAGCGATCAAAGAGAAAACCGCTGAACGGACCGCTGACGGCTAAGTTCAGACAGAAGGCATATGCGCTTTTTTTTCTGATGGGGCGCCAAGCAGGTCAATAAAACCGCTGAAAGTACGTCTGCTTAACTCAGAAAGCGTATTTATGTGTTTTGGCGTCTGGGACCTTATGGTATCCGGGTTTATCTTGCCGCCGAGCTCTTCGATTTCTTTTCTGTTAACCGGGGTAACAAGCCAGCGCTCTATCATAGGCGCATCGACTTCGAGGTGGAACTGGAACCCGTATACCTTATCTCCGTATCGAAATGCCTGGTTTGCGCACACAGGAGACATGGCCAGATGCGAAGCACCCGGCGGAATCTCAAAAGTATCCCCGTGCCACTGAAAAACCTTCTCAACCTCGCCGAATACACCAAGAAGCGGATCCCTCTTTCCTTCCTCGGTAGTGGAGACGTCATACCAGCCGATCTCCTTTTCGGGGTTTTTGTATACGCGGGCGCCAAGAGCCTTGGCAATGAGCTGGGAACCGAGACATATGCCGAGCACAGGAAGGTCCATATTGATAAACTCCCTTATGGATTCGGTCTCCGGTACAAGGTAAGGATACTCATCGGATTCATCCACGTTCATCGGGCCTCCGAGAACGACAAGACCGTCGTAGTTTCGAAGTCTGGGGATGGTGTAATTGGAACGGCCGAAGTTTACGTAACGTATTCTGAAACCGGCGTTTCTGAGCATCGGGTGAAGCGTTCCCAGTATCTCGTGAGGCACGTGCTGAAAGACAAGCAGTTTTGGCATGAGACGGGATTTTAACCATTTTTCCGGCCTCTGTCATTTTGCCGGATGAAGGACAACTCAGATTTGCCACACACCACGCAAAGTCTTTTTTCGAACAGAGGATTCAAGCGCAAGCAGGAACTCCTTTCTGCTGATTTCTCTCCCTCCAAGAGTCCTCATATGATCCGTTGGAACCTGGGAATCTATAAAATCGAAACCGAATTCCCAGCATTTTCGCGCCAGGTGAAAAAGAGCTACCTTGGAAGCGTCGGTTTCGAGGTGAAACATCGATTCTCCGAAAAACGCGCCGCCGAGAGACACTCCGTAAAGACCCCCTACAAGGCTTTCTCCCGAATAGACCTCAAAAGAATGTGCGTATCCGAGTTCATGCAGCTTCCGGTAGGCAGTTTTCATCTCCTCCGTTATCCACGTTCCGCTTTGCCCTTTTCTTCCGACCTGAGCGCAGCACTCGATAACCGCGGTGAAATCCGTATCGATTCTCACCGAGAATTTTCCGGAAGACACGGTCTTTATGAGAGTTTTTGAAAATTTGAAGTCGCTTGGGAAGAAAACCATCCTCGGGTCGGGAGAAAACCACAAAATGGGGTCTTCTTCGGAATACCAGGGAAAAATACCATTTTCGTAGGCCAAAAGAAGCCTCTTCGGAGAAAGATCTCCTCCTATGGCCAAAAGCCCTCCCGGCTCCGCTTCGGACGGGTCAGGAAACCGTATTTGGGAATCGAGAAAGTAAACGATCATGAACCCCGGATAAAACCCCTCTTATCGCAACGGCCGTCGCGACCGGTAAAGCCCCCCGGATATCCGCCGGGCAACTGCAGTCCGTAACGAAAGCATGCTAAACGGCTCTTACCTCACTCAAGGAAATTCCCCGGGTCAACCAGGTCAAAAGAAGCCTCCGCATTCTGGGATTTCAGGTATCTGTACGAATATCTGTCAAAACCTTTTGAATGGATATATTCAGAAACCTCTGGATAAGTCCATCTGTGGCGGGCTGAAATTCCAGGAACTTTACTTCCTTCCAGATAAAAATAGACTGCGGTAATCCCGCCATTGGTTCTCCCCTTGGTGTCTCCGTACGCCTTCATATGTTCTTGTGCTGCGTTATAGGGAATTTCTACCAAGAGGATCTGATTTCGTTTGCTCTTCCAGCGCTGAAGTTCGTCAAAATCGTAGGAGTGATCGTGCTCCCCGCAGGCAGCAAATACGAAAAACAAGAGCGGGATTAATTTCAACATACCAAAAACTCCTTGTTCGGACTCTTTAGCACTATAGCAGATCGTAAAACGGTCAGGCAACAACTCGTCGAAACTCTACTTTCCCCAGGTTCTTTTAATGAAGCCCTCTCTCCCCGAACCTCTTTTGTAATTGCCGTAGTGAATCGGGTTTTTTTCGTAGTACTTCTGATGGTACTCCTCCGCCCTGTAGAAAGAAACGAACTTCTCTACCGAGGTAGCTATCGGTTTTTTAAATTTTCCCGACTCCTCGAGTTTCTTTTTCGAAAGAAGGGCCTCCTCTTTCTGCGAATCATCGTGGTAGAAAATGGCGGTTCTGTAATGCCTTCCCCTGTCGGCGAACTGTCCATCCTCCTGGGTCGGATCAATATTTATCCAGAAAGTCTCAAGAAGGGTTCCGTAGCCTATCTTCTCGGGGTCATAAACGACCCTTATCGCTTCGGCGTGACCGGTTCTACCCTGCCAGACCTGCTCGTAGGTAGGATTTTCCTCTTTTCCCCCGGAGTAACCAACTACCGTCTCAACGACCCCGGTAAGGCTGTCAAAAGGAGGCTGCATGCACCAGAAACATCCTCCGGCAAAAGTCGCCTCCCGGTAACCGCTGTTTTTTCCGCTTTCCATGTTTTTAACCTCCCCTGAGCTTTCGTTGTACATGGAGAAAGTCACGCCCGCAAACACAACAAGCGCCATCGAAATAACCCGAAACCAAAAACCATTATATGACATTTCCCCTCCGTACCCTGTACAAATCAAAAAAATCTCTGATTCTGTCTGCTTTCCCGGCAATTCATAGAACCGGTTTCAGACGGAGATCAGTTGTACACTCTTATTTCATTATAAAGCGCGTCTCTTTCGACGGGAACGTATCCAGAATCCCGGATCATCTTTATCATGAAATCCCTGCTGTGACCCACTTCCGAAGGGGCACCCGCGTCGTGGATGATCTTTTCCCTCATTATCGTTCCGTCCGCATCGCTCGCGCCGTAATGCAGAGCCACCTGGGCCGCTTTTTCCCCGAGGGTGATCCAGTAGGACTTTATATGAGGGAAGTTGTCAAGATACAGTCTCGCGAGTGCGTGAACCTTCATGTCGTATGAAGCGGGGAAGGGTTTTACGTTTTTAAGGCCCGTATTCCCCGGCTGGAAAAGAACCGGAATGAACGCGAAAAACCCCGGGGACTCGTCCTCTATTTTTCTCAGTCTCTCCATGTGGTCAACGACATGGAAAGGCTTCTCCAGATGGCCGTAAAGGATAGTGGCATTTGTCGGAATACCGAGCTTGTGGGCGAGGTGGTGGATTTCCTCCCACCTTGTCGCGACCGTCTTCGGGGCGCAGATTTTCTTTCTTACATCTTCATGCAGTATCTCCGCTCCGCCGCCCGTAAGGGCGTCCACACCCGCGTCTCGAAGCGTAAGGAGCACGTCTTTTAGCGAAAGACCGCTTATTTCCGAGAACCAGTCGATCTCAACTGCGGTGAAAGCCTTTACGTGAATATCCGGGTAGTGACGCTTTATCATCTTCACTATGTCCAGATAATGATCGAATTCCCAGTCGGGGTGAAGACCTCCGACTATGTGAACCTCCCTTATCTCGTCGCTCAGCATGGAAAGCATCTGCTCGTTTGAAAGTTCATAGGCGTTGGGGGATTTCTTCGTGGTTCCAAAAGCGCAGAACCGACACGATATGGCGCATATATTCGAAGGATTAAGGTGACGGTTTACGACGAAATAGACCTTCTCCCCCGATTTCTTTCTCTTAACGTAATCCGCCATCATGCCGACGGTGTTAAGATCTGGAGAATCAAGTATCAAAAGTCCGTCTTCAAAAGAAAGCCTCCGGCCCGCAGCGACCTTCTCCATTATCGGAAGCAGATTCGCGTCCGTGCAGAAACTCTCCGTCAGTTCCAGTACTCGCTCCATCTCGCCTCCACCTTGTCTTTTATATCTTCTGACATCTCTATAACCGGGGGATACCACTGTTTTACTGTAGCGTCAATTCCCATTCTGCCGTCATAAACAACCGCGGAACCCCGCAGTTCGGTATGTTCGAACAGAACATCCAGATAAGGATCGAATCTAGTAAAGATACCCCAGATAAGCTCCGTGTCATCCATTATATCTATATCCGGGCTAACAATTGCAATTATACGTACCCCCTCAAGGCCGGGAGTTTCAAACAGCCTGCGTATCATCTCCTTGGGATCGGTCCTTGATTCATCAATCCGAACGACGCAGAAACCCCCCGCAAGAAGCCTGAACCCTGTTATATCCGCGTGTTTTTCCCTAGGATCCGGAACCTCTTTCGCGTAGCTTTTCCTAGAAGCGGAGTTTTTCCTGACGGCGTTTATTCCCATTTTGCTTCCCACGTTGAACTTGTTGCTCGTAAAATCAAGTGTGTCCAGAGGCGCCCACTGTATCATCAGGAAATCCTCTCTGGGATCGAAATTCTCCCCTATCTCATTTAGCACCGCGGAAAAATCCCTGGGGTTAACGTCACTTGAAACACAGATCATGCATTTAGTCAGAAGAAGCTGTCCCGTTCCCCAAAGCGCGAGCATGGCCTTTATCCCGCCTTTGGGATAGCGCTCATCGACGGAGACTGCGAGGAGGTTGTGAAACCCCGCTTCGGGATACGCCCACATGTCCTTTACCTCCGGCTGTATTATCCTTATAAGCGGGGAGAACATCTCGCCCGCCGCGATCCCCAGGTAGACATCCTCCTGGGGCGGTTTGCCGACCACAATAGTGGGGTACACCGGGTTTTTTCTGTGGGTTATTTCCCTGAGGTTAAAAACAGGGAAATCGGCCTCCATTGAGTAGTGACCGAAATGGTCGCCGAAGGGTCCCTCCTGTCTCAGCACGTCCCTGGGAACAGAACCTTCAAGTATGAATTCCGCTTCGGCCGGAACGTGAAGCGAAATACTTTTGCCCTTTACCATAGGCATCGGGCTTCTGCGAAGATAGCTTGCAAACGCAAGTTCATCCATGCCGTCTGGAAGCGGAGCGACCGCGGAGAAAATCATCCTAGGGTCTCCTCCGAGGATAACCGCAGCTTCAAGATCTCTTCCGAGTTTTTTCGCTTCGTGGTAGTGCGCGGCTCCTCCCTTGTGCGCGTGCCAATGCATCCCGGTGGTCTTGCGGTCAAATACCTGAAGCCTGTAAACCCCGAGGTTTCTCGAGCCCGTAGCGGGATCCTTTGTGAGCACCAGACCAAAGGTTACGAATTTTCCCCCGTCGCGCGGCCAGCATTTTATCACGGGAAGCCTTGAGAGGTCAGGTTCGGTTTCAACCTGCTGAACGTCGCCGCGCCTTACTGTTTTCGTTCTCATGGAAAGCAGACCGGCGGCCTTGGGAAGCACGGAGAAAATCCCCCCTATCGTGGGAGGATTAACCTTGCGGAATATCTCGACAAGTTCCTCGCCGACGTCTGAGGGTTTTCTGCCAAGGGCAAGCTCCACCCTCTCCTCGGTACCGAAGAGGTTTATGACAAGGGGAAAATCCGACCCCTCCACGTTTTCAAACAAAAGGGCCGGGCCGCCGTCCCTAACGGTCCGCGAAGCTATTTCCGTTATTTCAAGTTCCGGCGAGACCTCGGTTTTTATTCTCTTGAGGTCGCCTATGCTTTCAAGATGGCTGATATAGCTTGAGAGATTCCTGAAACCTTTTGTGGACATGAGAGAGGGCTACGGGGAATTATATACGAAGCTAATCATCAGTTGGTTAGCCTCGCATCAATTTCACGGTTCGCAGGGACTGTGCCAATACCAGCGCCCTCCCCGTGCAGCTGCGCCATTCCCAGACGCCGTATGTTCATTGCCGCATTTGTGTCCGCATTGGACGCAAACCCGCAACTAACACATAGAAACCGCTGTTGAGTTTTGCGGTTCTCTTTATCCACATGCCCGCATTCGGAGCATGTCTGACTCGTGTATGCGGGATTTACTTCTATCAATCTCCCGCACTTGTACTCCAAAATCCTTCTAATTTCCCCGAATGCCGTATTTAGCATTCCTCGATTAAGCCCCGCCTTCTGCCTCACGTCCCTGCCTGGATTCTCCACCGTCCCCTTGCCCGAAGCCGTCATGCCTTTTACGTTCAGACCCTCTACCACTATAGTTCCGCATTTCTCCACAATCTCTCGAGTAGTGTGATGAATCCAGTTCTTGCGGATATTGGCTATCTTCCTGCTTACCTTTCCAAGTTTCCTTCTGGTATCTTTCCGCCTGTTAGAACCTTTGATCTGGCACGCCATCTTTCTCTGATACCACTTTCTCCTTGCTTCCTTCTTACCCATGTTGGGTAAAAAGTAGAACTGTCCATCAGAATCCGCAATCTGGCAGACATTCATGTCAACGCCAAGAACCTCGCCGTCGTCCGCTTTTTCTTCCACTTCGACTTCATAGAAAACAAAAGCCCTCCATCTGTGTCCATCATGGCGAAGTACTACCTGCTTCGGCGTACCGTTCTCGCAGGGGTTGCCCCCCTTGCGTGTGAGTTTCACCCAGCCAACCTTGATAATACGAAGAAAGGCATATTTGCCTCCACGGTTTTTTATCTCAAAGTTGTTTGTGTCGGGAAGGGTAAAGCAGGGAACCGTCTTTTTTCTGCTTCTCGGCTTTGGAAAACCCTTTTTGCCTTGTATAGTCTGCCCCAAGGCATCGGCGAAATGCTTAAGGGTGTACTTGACCGGATTGGCGGGAAGTTCCCGCAACCACGCTGTCTTGTGTCTTAACTTGGTAAACTCCACACCTAGGCTGAAATAACTGGCAGACAGTATATCTCCCTTACCGTTTCTGAACTTCTGGTACTCCTCAAGGTTCTTGTTTCTGAAATGGTTCCAGACAAACCTGCAGGCTCCCGCTATCTGAAACATCTTCCTCGCCTTCACCCCGCTTGTGGGCAGAACGACGAACTCTACCGAACGGATTTCCTTGCTCATTATCTACACCATTGGCAGACGAAATTGTATAATAATTCCAAGCTACTCCAGTTCGTCCCTTTTCCATCCCCTGCCGGTATCGACTCCCACAAGGCCTAAAAGTTTATCCACATATCCGCTTACTACGTCCGAAATCGATTCGGCACCCATGTAGTCAGTCGGAGAAATCGGCGCGATCACGACTCCCTCGCGGGAAAGCCGCAGAGCGTTCTCAAGGGCGATTGTGCCAAGCGGCGTTTCCCGCAGGGCAATTATGAGCCTTCTTTTCTCCTTTAGCGCCACGGCTGCTATTCTGGTTATGAGTGTGTCGGCTATGCCGTTTGCGATTTTGGCAAGCGTTGAGACCGAACACGGCACTATGACCATGGAATCAAAATGGTTGCTTCCCGAAGAAAAGGGTGATGCCAGGTCGGAATCATTGTAAATATCGGTTACCCATGGACGCATTTCCTCGACTTTGAGGCCGAGTTCCTCGTGAAGGACCCTCTTTCCCCATTTACTTGCCACCAGATATTTCTCATCGGGACATCTTCTTAGAAAATCAACCCCGTAAGCAACCCCTGAGGCCCCGGTAATTCCGACTATAGTTCTCATGGTTCAGGGTAAGTATATACCCGCGAGGGTGAAAAACAAAACCGCAAACCCTATAAGAATATTGGTTCTGAAAAAAGCGGAATCCACCTGGCCGAAACTTCTGTGCTCAAGGTAAAGGAGGTACCCGCAGAGCACAAGCGGCAAAAGCGCGAAGAGGGTCTGAAACGAAAGAAGGTACAGAGAAACAAGGAAAACGAACGAAAGCAGGTGAGAGATCCTGGAAACAGAAAGCGCCTTCTGTTTACCGAACCGGGCAACAAGGGAGAAAACACCGCGGCTGCGGTCAAATTCCTCATCAGCGGTGGCGTATATTATGTCAAAGCTTGAAATCCAGAAAAAAGTGAAAAGTGAAAGGACGATTGCCGCGAGCATCTCCTCAAAAGAGCACCTCACGGCAAGCCATCCGCCCAATGGGCCAAGTGCCAGAGAGAACCCGACGCCGAAATGACACAGGCTTGTGAATCTTTTCATCAGCGGATACACGGTAAACGCTACAAGCGGCAGCGGAGATAGGAGAAAAACCAGCGGGCATATAAGGTAAGCCGATACAAAGTAAAGCAGAATTCCCCCAACCGCCACCCCAACCGCTTCGTTTAGGCCCATTTTGCCCGAGGGAAGCTCTCTTGCCGAGGTTCTGGGGTTTTCCCGGTCTATTCCCCGGTCGAAAATCCTGTTAAGCGCAAGGGCAACTGTCCGTGCCCCCGTGCCCGCAAGGATAATAAGCACAAAAAGCCGGGCACCAAAAATCCCGTCAGCGGCCAGCAAAGCCCCCGCGAAAATAACTGGAAGGGAAAAAAACGTGTGCTCTATTCTGAGGAAGCCCGAGAGGTTTTTTAAGAACGTCATTTTTGGATACGGAGTCCTACCGGATGTTTCATTTGCACGTACGGTCTTTTGAGTGAAAAGTCCCTCGCGCAGCCTTGCCCGGCTTTGCTTTGCCTGTCATTTAAAATAACTGTAATCTTCTCAAACACACCGGAAATTTCAATGAAAATCCCCAAGGCAATTCCACAGGAGGCAGAAACGGGGGCTGGATCAGATGCCGCTTTCGCTCCCCAGAACCCGCGTTTTGAACCTAGGCAAAAACAATGGAAACATTTGAAGCGCTGATTTTAAGAAAATCTAGTTACGGAGAAGCCGATCTCTTAGTAACCCTTTTCTCAAGGGAATCTGGAAAATTCAGGGCACTTGCCAAAAATGCGAAAAAGAGCCAAAAACGCTTCGGGGGACGTTTTGATTTCTTTAACCTCCTCACAATTGAAGTAGCCCTTAATAAAAGAAGATTTAACTTAGTCGGTGACGTGACCTTAAAGGAAAGCTACAGGGAAATAACTGAGTCTGTGGACTCTTTCGTCACGGGAACCCGCGTTCTTGAACTGCTGGATTTTCTAATCCCCGAGCAAGAGCCTGCAGGTGAACTTTTCGACCTTGCCACGGACACGCTCGGGCTTCTTTCAAGAAAACGGGAGCCCCATTCCGTCTTTCTTGTTTTTCTTGTCCGCGCGGTCAGTCTTTGCGGCTACAGGCCCGATTTTCGCTTTGACGAAAAAAAAGGAATTGCAGGTTTTGACGTGGAAAACGGAAGGGTTTGCAATTTCGAGAAGACCCCCGGAGGAAAGAATATTTATCGTTTCCACATGGACATAATGAAACGTCCGGAAATCATGGATGCCAACCCTGAGAAAGTAAAGAACAACATATGGGTTCTCATCAGGTACACCGAATACCGTATCGGCAGACATCTAGGGAAAACCGGATTTACTGGTGACGCAATATGAATAGGGGAATCATTCCGCTGAGATCTGCTCGACTATGTCCTGTAATCGGAATTGATCGAGACGTACCTGTGGCTTAAATCGCTTGTGATAAGCGAGTAAACCGCTTTTCCTTCTCCCAAGCTGAGGGTCACCGTAAAAGACGGTTTTTTGAATACTCGGGCAAACTTTGATTCAGGTTGAGATCTTACTCCCTTCGAGAACACCTCTGTTTCACCGAAATAAAGCTTCATTTTTTGCGGATCGATTTTCACGCCGGCTCTTCCGGCAGCTGCAACTATCCTTCCCCAGTTCGCGTCTTCTCCGTAAAACGCGGTCTTAACGAGCTGGGAAGTGGCTATTGTTCTTGCGATTTTCTGAGCGTCACCTTTAGTCTTAGCCTCCGTAACTCTGATTCTTACAACCTTAGTCGCCCCTTCGCCATCTGTTACTATCATTTCAGCGATTTCTCCGCATAAAGACGAAAGTACGTCTACGAACTTCCCGTAATGCCCGCTTTTCGCCGTGATTTCCTTGTTCCCAAGAACCCCGTTTGCGAGTATGAAAACGGAGTCATTCGTGGAAGTGTCTCCGTCAACAGTCATAGCATTAAAAGAACCGCTTGCGGCAAGTGTCAGAGCTTTTGAAAGAGCTTTTTGCTCAATATTAAGATCAGTCATTATGAAACACAGCATGGTTGCCATGTTGGGACATATCATTCCCGCCCCCTTGCCGATAGCCGAAATGGTAGCGGTCTTTTCCCCTACGGAAAACTGCCTTGACGCATACTTGGGAAAAGCGTCGGTCGTCATGATGGCTTCGGCGGCCTCTCGGGCGTTGTCTTCTCCGAGACCCCTTATGAGTTTGGAGATGGACTTTTTTATTTTTCCTGCGGGCAGCTTTTCTCCTATAACGCCCGTTGATGACGGTATTACGAGAGATTCGTCTATGTCGAGTCGTTTAGAAACAGCATTCGCCACACTGAGTGAGTCCTGATAGCCCCTCTCACCCGTGCACGCGTTTGCGTTTGCGCTGTTTATAATTATCGCCTGGCAAAGCCCCTTAACGATTCTTTTCTCGGCAACAAGCAGAGGGGCCGCTTTTATGAAGTTCTTCGTAAATATGGCGGACACGCGAGCCGGAACGGTGGAAAATATGAGCGCCAAGTCCTTCTTTTCCTTTTTCTTAAGTCCGGCGGATACGCCGCTTAGCAAAAATCCCGGTGTGTTTTTCATATTGCAGGTGTACCTGAAACTCAGATTTTCCCGAGGCGGATTTCAGTCTTGGTATTCAGTATATCCAAAATAATAGCACGCATGTTATTCATGGAATAAAAATCGAGAAAACTTGCCGCACCGTTTCTTCTCACGCGTTTGTTCAGCTCACATTATGATCCGAACCGGTGATTTCACTCAGGCTTTTAATTCCGCTCTCATCCATGAACCTCAAAAGACCCCTGTTTATAGAGTTCGCAATTGAAAGCCCCTCGCCGCGAAGACCAGTGACTATCTGAACGGCTTTCGCCCCAGCACGCAGTTTTTCAAGTGCGGAAGCCGTATCGCACACGCCTCCCACTCCGATTATCTCAACTTGCCCACCCGTAGTCCTGTAGATGTGAGAAATAATCGATGTGGAAAGGGTTTGGTACTCAAAATCGTTCCCGCTTATCCCTCCCGGAAGATCTTTCCACTTTGCGCCGTATTTTTCCTTAACAAAGCGGTTGTCAGTCGTATTGGTGGCGATTACGCCCGAAATCCCGGAATCAATTACAACCCCTATAACATCGTCTATCGCTCCGGTTGTAAGATCAGGAGAGATTTTTACAAAGAGGGGCTTGCCCCCGGAAGAATCCCCGAGAGACTCCCTTACGGCCTGTATTATAGACTCAAGACGATCTCTGCCCTGAAGCTTTCTTAACCCGGGGGTGTTGGGAGAACTCACGTTTAAGACAAAATAGGCAGCGACGTCTCGAAATTTCCGGGAAACCGCCGCGTACGCCCTCGGAGCGTCTTCGTGGCTTATATCGAAGTTTATGCCGAGGTTCACTCCTACGGGCATGTCCAGGCGTCCATACCACGTGAGGTTTCGGAAGACGGCATCCATACCCGGGCTGTTAAGTCCAAGAGAGTTGAGACAGACATCCGGGGTTACCATGAACTGTCTGGGTTTTGGATTTCCTCTCTGGGGTCTTTCAACGACCGAACCCACCTCAACTCCCCCAAAACCAATTGAGTACAGGGCCTTAACCGCTTTTGCGGTCTTATCCCACCCGGCACCCACGATAAACGGATTCTCAAAGGGCACCCCGGCAATCGTAACGCCAAGTCTTTTGTCCCTGACCCTGGCTCCGCCGCTTGCGGCGAACTCAAGAAGTCTCAGTGTAAGACCCGAGAATTCGCAAAGGTGCATAAGTTCTTTTACGTTCAGATGCCATGTCTCAGAATCAAGGCGGTCAAGAACCGGTCTTACGAAAGTTTTATAGCTCATTACCCTGAGAAGATTTTATCCGAATCAGGGGACTTCGGGAAAAACTGGCTTAAAAAAAAGGGTATCGGCAGATCAAACATTGAACCTGAAAAAAATCACGTCCCCGTCACAAACCTCGTACTCCTTTCCCTCAACCCTCATCTTTCCGGCTTCCCTGACCATCTGCTCCGAGCCCTCGTTTATGTAATCTTTGTAGGATATGGTCTCGGCTTTTATGAAACCTCTTTCGAAATCAGTGTGGATAACCCCGGCTGCCTGAGGCGCCTTGGTCCCCTGGCGGACAGTCCATGCTCTTACTTCTTTCGGTCCCGCGGTAAAATAGGTGAGAAGTCCGAGATTCGAGTACGCGGAGTTAACAAGCCTGTCAAGACCGGAATTGCTAAGCCCGAGTTCCTCGAGAAAAGCCGTCTTTTCCTCGCCCTCAAGTTCGGATATTTCAGCCTCTATCCTGGCAGAGACAATTATAACATCGCCCCCCGAGTTGCTCGCGTGTTCTTTTACCTTCCGGACTTCAGCATTTCCCTCATCTTCCGAGACTTCATCTTCGGAGACATTGCAGACGTAAATAACGGGCTTTGAGCTTAGAAGAAAAAGCTCCAGCATAGTATCCGCGCATTCTTCTAACCCGGGAAAGTCGCGCGCGCGCTTCCCCGTCTCGAGAAACTCCCGAAGCGACCTTACCGTCTCAAGTGCCCGGACCACTTCCCTGTCCCTGCCTTTGGCCTGCGTGGAGAGTCTTTCCTCTTTTTTCTCAACTGTTTCCAGGTCCTTTAGGATAAGTTCGTCTTCAATCGTGCGGATATCCCGAATGGAGTCAATCCCCTCCTCCACGTGGATCACGTTGTCGTCTTCAAAACATCTGACTACGTGCAGTATCAAATCCACGTCCCTTATATAGGACAAAAAGGCGTTTCCCCTGCCCTTCCCCTCGGAAGCTCCCTTTACAAGCCCCGCTATGTCAACGATTTCTATGTTCGTGGGAATGATTTTCTGGGGTTTTACGATACCCGAGAGCGCATAGAGTCTTGGGTCCGGAACCCCGACGACTCCTATGTTCGGATCTATGGTGCAGAAAGGAAAATTGGATGCGGCGGCGCCCGCGTTTGTAAGCGCGTTGAAAAGAGTTGACTTCCCGACATTGGGAAGTCCCACTATTCCGCATCGTAGTCCCATATGTTTTTTTCCCGTAGCCTGGAGAAAATGGGGTGGATGACCGGATTTGAACCGGCGACCTCTTGGGCCACAACCAAGTGCTCTAACCGGGCTGAGCTACACCCACCGTCGAAATCTTCATCGTCTATGAAGCAAAACCGAACTCGCTAATATACCGGCAACCTTGTTAACAGACAAATCACCGCGCACAAGGCACCAGGCCGCGACGAAAACCACTGTTTTTTCGACCTCCGGACGGGTCTTGGAGTACCTATTTGATTTAATCGAGAAGTTGTTTATACTAGGCAATTTTTGATTTAATCACAACAAGTATCCGAGGAGTAACAAGCTGATGGGCACTAAACTGCACATAAGAGACAATATTGAGCAGTCCTATGGCGACGTGTACACGCCAGAGACGCTCGCGGCCCTTGAATTCATGGCTCGTTTTAACGGAGAGCAGAAAGCGATTATGGAGAAAAGGACGCAAAGAAGGAAAAACCGCCATGAGTCCGGTGAGAGGATAACGTTTCTTGATCCCGATTCCCTCATTCCGCGTACCAACATCAAGGTCCAGGACGCGAGGGACGGAAGATTCGAGGGAGCCGAGATCCCCCATGATCTCAAAAGACAGTGGATACAGGGAACGGGTCCCGCGGCCAAGCCGAACTCGACTGTTGAAAAAAGCATAAGGAACGTGGCCTACGCTCTTCTCTCGGGCGCCGACGGGTGGATGTTCGACGGAGAGGACGCCCTCGGACAGATATCCACTATGTCCCTTGATAACCAGCGCAACCTCAAGCTCGCCATCGCGAGAGACGAGGTCTTTATGAAAACAGCCGAAGCGGTAGCCGGAGAGATGAACAGATGGGGGCAGAGCTTCTTCGGACATGACATAATCGACGACTGGGAAAAGCAGCTTGACTTCACTACCGTTATTTTCCGTGCCAGAGGACTTCATCTCGACGACCGGCACATACGCGACGCTGACGGCGTAGCTCTTTCCGCTTCCGTAGCCGACATGACTCTGTTTGTAGTGAACAACTACAGGGAGCTTGCGAAAAGAAATTCTTCCATAGTTCTTTACCTGCCAAAAATTCAGACCGCAGAAGAAGCGGCACTCTGGAACGAGATGCTGACGGCCCTTGAGGGTAACCTAGGACTCCCCGAAGGGTCCATAAAGGTATACGTGCTGATAGAGCAGCTTGAGGAAACGTTCCAGCTGATGGAGATCAGAGCCACTTTGGGAAAACACTTCGCTGGGTTTAACACGGGCAGGTGGGATTACATAAACAGCGTTTCGGACGCCATGGCGTGGGACAAGGATTTTCTGAATCCGAACATAGAGTCGATCACCATGACGTACGGTTACATGAGAAACTACGAAGACCGCGTGAGAAGAGCGGTGAATACGCCGGATATCAACGGAAATTTTGCGCTCTGGCAGGGAGGGATGGAACCGAATATCCCCGTGGGATCGAAAGAAGGCGTTGAAAGCAGCATGGAAAAAGCGTACGCAGGAGCCGTGCGCGAACAGCAGGAAGGAGCCAGCGGCAAATGGGTCGCGCACTGGAAGATGGTGCACATAATAAGGCCCGTATGGGAAAAAACAGGTGAGGAGAACCAGCTCGGAAGAGAGTTCCCTCCTCTGACCTATACCCAGGAAGACGCAGCCGGCCTGACCCTTCTTGAACCGGCTCCAAGAACGATAAGAGGAGCCCGCAACCTTCTGAGCGTGGGGCTTCAGTACGGAAACGCTTTCGGACAGGGCTTCCAGGCCGCGGCGTTAAAACCCGCGGATTTCTTCGGCAACGACGACATTCTTTACCTGATGGAAGACGCCGCAACCGGAGAGATAAGGCTGAGCATACTCTGGGAATGGGTCCACAAGGGAGCAAAGCTCACCGAGGATGACCCGGAAACCGGGCTTAAAGCCGGGGACACTTTCACCGTCGAGATTTTCGAGAGGCTTCTTGAAGAAGAATACGAAAAACTGCAGAAAGCAGGCGACAGAGACGTCCATGATATCTCGAAACCCACCACGCTTCCGATAGCGAAACAGATAGTGAAAACCTACGTGCTTGACGACGTTAAGGTGCCGTGGTACATAGACCTTCTCAACATAAACCTAAACAACCACGATCACGATATAGCCGCGCAAAGAATCGAACTCTACATGTCGGAATTTGCGGGCAAGGATAAGAGAATCACCGAGAATCTCGATTTCGTATTCTAGGTTCCCGAAGAAAATAATAATAATTTTTTAGGAGAGCAGACTCATGAGCCAGTTTGAAGCTGAGATAAGGAAAACGAAAAGGTATTTCTCAAGCGCGCGCTTCAAAGAAATAACCCGTCTCTACTCCCCCCGCCAAGTGGTAGAGCAGAGAGGAACCATAAGAAGGGATTATTCGATCGCGAAAAACGCGGCGGAGGCATTTTACAAAAGACTCCGGGAGCTTTTTGCCGCGAAAAAACAGATAACGTCTTTCGGTCCGTATTCGCCCGGCCAGGCCGTTATGATGAAAAGAAAGGGAATTGAAGCCATTTATCTCGGCGGATGGGCCACGTCTGCAAAAGGCTCAATGAACGAGGACCAGGGAGCGGACCTCGCGAGCTATCCACTAAGCCAGGTGCCGGACGAAGCCGCTCCAATAGTAAGAGCCCTCCTGGCCGCGGACAAGAACCAGAGATACAACCGCTCAAGGATGACGGAGAAAGAAAGGGCAAAGACACCGGAGATTGATTACAGCCCTTTCATAGTTGCGGACGCGGACACCGGGCACGGGGGCGACGCCCATGTGAGGAACCTTGTCCGCAGGTTCGTTGAAGTAGGCGTAACCGGTTGTCACATCGAAGACCAGAAACCCGGAACCAAGAAATGCGGCCATCAGGGCGGAAAGGTTCTGGTGCCTTCCGACGAACAGATAAAAAGACTGAACGCGGCAAGGTTTCAGCTCGATATCATGGAGGTGCCGGGGATAATAGTTTCAAGAACCGACGCCGAAGCCGCGACGCTTCTTGACGGAAACGGGGATGAACGCGACCAGCCGTTTCTTCTGGGAGCCACCAAGCTTAATATCCCAAGTTACAAAAACGCTTACCTGACAATCCTGAAAAGGATCAACGAAAAGGGCGTAAAAGAAATAAACGGTCACAAGCTCTACAAAATAAGCGACGAGACCTACGCGGAAACCGACAAGTGGCTTGAAGAGGCGGGCCTAGCGTCGTTTATAGACGAAAACGTGGAGAAAATGAAAGGGGATACGCACGAGTTTGAAACCACCTTTGATTCCATGGTCACCAACTTCGTCGAGACATGGGAAGAGGAATCCGGGTTGAGCACATTCGGCGAAACGATAGGGAAGCTGATGCAGTTCAACATTGAGCAGGGCGTTGAGTTTAGCATGAGCGTCGAGCAGTGGAAGGAGTTTGCCAAAACCGCGTCAACAGAAGACGCAATGGCAAAAGCTGATTCCCTGGGAATTGACTATGTTTGGGATACCGAAATCTCAAGAACCCCCGAGGGATATCATCAGGTAAAAGGGGGAATCGAGTACGCAATCGCCAAGTCGCTTGTCGTAGCGCCTTTTGCCGACCTGCTCTGGATGGAAACCAAAACTGCGGAACTAGAGGATGCCAAGCAGTTCGCAGACGCCATTCACGAGGTCTTTCCGAGCAAGATGCTCGCCTACAACCTGTCTCCCTCCTTTAACTGGGATACAACGGGAATGACCGACGAGGAAATGAAGAAATTCCCCGAAGAGATAGGAAAGCTCGGCTTCGTGTTTGATTTCATAACCTACGGAGGTCATCAGATTGACGGTATGGCCGCAGAAGAGTTCGCAACGGCGCTTCAGGAAGACGGCATGCTCGCCCTGGCTCGGGTACAGAGAAGACTAAGGCTCATAAATTCGCCTTACAAAACTCCGCAGAGCCATGTCGGGGGACCCCGCATGGACGGGGCGCTTGTGGCAAGCTCCGGAAGAACCGCGACGACAAAAGCCATGGGCAAGGGTTCCACCCAGTTCCAGCATCTGGTCCAGACGGAAATTTCCATCAAGCTTCTCGAAGAGTGGCTTGATTCCTGGACAAAACACTACAAAATCAAGGACACCTTCACCGTTGAACTCAAGCCCCACACCGTGGGAACGTTCGTTCTTGAACTGAATATTCTAAACGGCAAGGACGAGAAGGTGGCAGACGTCATATTCGAGATTCTGCAGGACAGGAAGGGAGAGAAAATACTTACGGTAAGGGATGAGAACAATTTTGATCTTGCCCTTCGCCAGAAACGTCTCGCCACCCTGCTTCATCTGTTCCTGATTCATCGCTACAAAACGGACTTCGTACATTACGTAAGCCCCACGGATGATAATCTGATGCAGACCAAGGGAATGATGAGACTCGGGATTTACGAATCGGTCAACACCGAAGTCGGTCATATAATAGTAACCAAGGTGAACGTTGATTACGTAAAAGAGTTACTGAGTCCCGACCGCAGGGAGCTGAAAAAACTCATTGCGAAAAAGACTAAATCCCGCAAAAAGAAATAAAGAGTTTCTAAGTTGAATAGAATCTCTTTTCGTGCATACTCAAGGCGAAAAGCAACGCTTTTCGCCCTAGCTGTAACCATTTTTGTCTGGATCTTCCGCGATATCTCACTTGCTGATGAAATCTCGCTGCCCGATGACCGCGCCCCTATAGGAGTTATGGGCGACCATACCCACAAAGCAGGTGAATGGATGGTCCCCCTACCACTACGGTCTCATGAAATCGGATGGCCACTATATCAGGACCTAGACGGCCCACAGCTTAAAACCGGTTACAGCCTAACTCTCGGTTGGCAACTAGCAATCTAAAGACGGAATCAACCTGAAAAAGCGTTCCGACTGACAAGAAGTCCTGAGAAGTCTCCCGTCAACCATCGCTCCGGAGCAAAAAGCCTGTGACCGGAGAAAGTTGCGAAATACATCTTTTGTAGCAATCGGAACTGAAAACTGTATCCTAATTTACCCAAGACAGGGGTAAAGTCTCGACACGCCTCCTGAAAAAATACGGAGCTGAGAGTAATGCAATGCCGGTGAACATTCAAAAAACGGTAAAGAGAATAGACAGGGCTCTTGAGAAGGGGAACTGGGATGCGGTGAGAAGCATAACCCAGTCTATGCACCCCTCCGAAATAGCCTCCTTAATTCAGGCTTTTCCACAGGGAAAAAAGCATCTTATACTCGAGGCTCTCGATACAGAGGTAGCCTCTGAGGTCTACTTCCAGCTAAACCCCGAGGAACGCGTAAGCATACTGAAGCTTATGCGGGAGACGTCCATCACCGCTATGGCCGAAGAGATGGAATCGGACGACGCCGCGGACTTCCTGGGAGAACTGCCCGGAGATCTGGCGAAGAAGGTTCTAGAAACCATGGATCCGGAAGAACGCAAGGACGTAACGCCGCTTCTCAAATATCCGGAAGATTCCGCGGGTGGAATCATGCAGACCGAAGTTCTAAAAAGTTCGCACGATGCCACTCCAAGAGAAACCGTTGAACTGATAAGGAAAATTGAGGAGGAAGGTGAAGAAGACGTAGAGGACCTGCACATGGTCTACGTGGTTAATGAAACGGGAAGGCTCGTCGGAAGAGTTTTTCCGCTTAAGCTCTCCACGGCGGCACCGGATTCTCCACTTTGGACGATAATGGACCCGGTCGAGGTAACGCTCACTCCGAACATGGATCAGGAGGAAGTGGTCAAGATCTTCAGGAAATACGATGAAATGTCGCTTCCCGTTGTAGACAACTCCGGAGTGCTGCTCGGCAGGATAACCGCCGACGACATACTTGACGTTATCTCAGAAGAGGCAGGGGAAGACATATACAAACTCGGCGGAATAAGCGGCGAGGGACTGCACCCCATACACACATCCATATACGACAACGTGAGGCTGAGAGCGCCCTGGATAATGCTTGCTCTTGTTGGAGAGCTCTTCGTGGCGTTCATGATAATGCAGAAGTTTCAGACCACGCTTGAGAATTTCATCATACTCGCGGCACTGCTTCCCCTGGTCATGGCCACAGGCGGAAACGTCGGAGTGCAGACAAACACCATCACCGTCAGGATCATAGCCACAGGCGATTTCGTGATGCACCAGATAAAAGACCTTCTTCTGGCGGAACTTAAAGTGGGCCTTGCTCTTGGTATCATAAGCGGTATTCTGGGTTCTCTGCTTGGAATTCTCCTAAATACAGCGGATATCGACTTCACAAGACTGTTTCTGGTAATATTCGCAGGAATTGTCGGAGCCACGCTTACAACTTCCTTTCTGGGCGTTGCAGGCCCTATTCTACTTAACAAACTCAAGATGGATCCCGCTGTATCATCAGGACCGTTTCTCGTTACGTTTAACGATATATTCGGCACCGCTTTCTACCTGTTTCTAGGTGCCGCACTTCTTTGAAGATAGTAGAGTCAGTATCTTTTAGCTTAGAATTTCTTTTCAT
>JAKZRS010000040.1:0-45295 GCA_047518015.1 Thermodesulfobacteriota bacterium
CTCCATCGTCGCGGGGATTGGTTCTATGAGTTCCGGTTTCTTCTAAAAATAAAACTTTGCTATGTTCCTACCTGCGAAGCGCCAGTCTGAAAGTCATGCCGTGTATGGGATCATACGCTCCCGCGCTCTCCTCCCTCTTCAGAGGAGATAAATCCAGTCAACCTCTATCTCCACAAACCGGACAACTCACGTACTCAAAAACCGGCCATATGAGACTGTGAAAGTATTATTTGGCAGTACTGTTGACATGCCCAAATAGCTGTCTGATAGCCAAAAGCTGCCTCAAAAATGCCAAGACAACCTTAAATCGAGGATTCTAGAGAGATTTTCGAGCAATTCGTTGCCAAAGAAATTGATTTCTCTGAATACCTTCACAGTCTCAACCAATTTGTTAAGAAACCGGACATTTTAATTTGCTAACTACATCCCTGGAGATTCTCTTGACAATTTATCCCCTGATACTAACCTTGTCTCTATAGTGTTAGACCAGTATGTTCCCGTCCTCCTGATAATAGTAATGGCGATCGTTTTAGCCACGGCGCTTCTGACCGTTTCCTCCCTGCTCGGTCCGAAGAGGTACGGAAGCTGGCGCAAGCTTATTCCGTATGAATCGGGGATGATTCCCAAGGGAGACGCGAGAGAGAAGGTTTCACTCAAGTACTACCTTGTGGGAGCTCTTTTCATACTGTTTGACATAGAAATCGTGTTTCTGGTAGCCTGGGCGGTTGTGTTCAGGGAGCTTGGAATGGTGGCGCTTGTCGAGGTGCTGGCGTTTCTTGTGGTTGTCATCGGCGGGTACTTTTACGTTCTTAAAAAAGGAGCTTTGGAATGGGAGTAAACAGCGGACCACTGCTTGGCGGAGACGGTTTTCTTACAACCAAGGTCTCCGCGGTTGCCAACTGGGGAAGGAAACACAGCCTTTGGCCCATGGCTTTCGGAACGGCCTGCTGCGCGATTGAGATGATGGGGACTTTCTCCTCAAGGTTCGATATCGCTAGGTTCGGGGCCGAAGCGGTGAGGTTCTCGCCTAGACAGGCGGACCTGATGATAGTTTCCGGGACCATAACCTACAAGATGGCATCGGTTTGCAGAAGAATCTACGAACAGATGCCCGAGCCAAAGTGGGTAATAGCGATGGGGTCATGCACCTGCGGTGGCGGACCTTTTGACAGTTATGCCGTCGTTCAGGGAATTGACGAATTTCTTCCGGTGGATGTTTACGTGGGCGGTTGCCCCCCAAGGCCCGAGGCCCTTATTGACGCCGTGATAAAGATTCAGAAGAAAATAGATAACGAAGGATCCCCGATCGTATGACCCCGCTACCTGGATTGATCGATCTAATAAGGGAAAAACTGCACGGCTACATCCTCTCGGAAAACACATTCCGCGGGGAGACCAGTTTTACCGTAAAAGCCGAGTCGATAGTCGAGTGCTGCTCGCTTCTGAAAAATACGCTCGGTTTTTCCTATCTTGTTGATGTTACGGTTGTCGACTATCTGACCGTCAAGTTTCCAAGATACGAGGTTGTCTACATGCTTCACCGCTTCGGTGAGAATTATGAAGAAAACTTGAGGATAAGGCTTAAGGTTTCACTTGAGCAGGATGAATTCACCATTGATTCCATAACCTCCGTGTGGTCCGGGGCTAACTGGCTTGAGAGGGAAGCGTACGATATGTTCGGGATAACCTTCAGGGGGCATCCTGACCTGAGAAGAATACTGATGCCCGAAGATTATGACCAGTTTCCTCTGAGAAAAGATTTTGACGTGAGAGACAGGGAATCTTCCAAAAGATGTTTCGAGCGGGCTCTTGAGGAAGGGCTTGAGTAATGGAAAAAGTAGAGATTATCACAGAAGAGCTTAGCACTGAGGCTGACGGTACGAGAAAGCACACCATGATGCTTAACATGGGACCGCAGCATCCATCAACCCACGGGGTCCTGCGGGTGGTTCTTTATCTTGACGGAGAGAGAGTGAAGGAAGCTGTTCCTCACATAGGCTATCTGCACAGGGGAATAGAGAAGCTCTGCGAGGACATCACCTATCAGAAATGCCTTCCCTACACAGACAGGATGGATTATCTGGCCTCAATATGCAACAACATAGGTTTCATACTGGCTGTTGAGAAGCTTCTGGGGATTGAGGATGAAATTCCCCCGAGAGCCAAAGTTGCCGAAGTCATAATGTTTGAGCTTGGAAGAATCGAGTCTCATCTAATAGGCATAGGCGCAAACGCGATGGATCTTGGTGCGATAAGCGCCTTTCTTTTCTGCTTCAAGGAGAGAGAGAGGATCTACGAAATTCTCGAGATGGTCTGCGGAGCAAGACTAACGACCTCATACCCGAGGGTAGGAGGCCTCCCCCAGGACCTTCCAGAAGGTTTTCCAGACACGGTCAGGAATTTTCTGAAGATATTCCCCAAGACCTTAAACGAGGTAGACAGCCTTCTCACGAGAAACAAGATATGGATTGATCGCACGAAGGGAGTGGCGGTTATAAGCAAGGAGCAGGCGGTTGATCTGGGTATTACGGGTCCGATACTGAGAGCAAGCGGAGTTCCCTACGACTTAAGAAAAGCTGTTCCCTACCTTGATTACGAAAACTACGAATTCGATATACCGGTCGCCAACGAAGGAGACGTGTACGCAAGGTATCTTTGCAGGATGGAAGAGATGAGACAAAGCCTCCGGATAATTTCCCAGGCTATTGAAAATCTCCCCGACGGTCCTTACATTGCCGACCTTCCCGATATTGTCTTGCCCGAAAAAGAACTTGTCTACACGAAAATGGAATCCCTGATCAGGCATTTCGTGCTGGTCTACAACGGTTTTGAGACTCCTCCGGGGGAGATATACCACGCAGTAGAGAATCCCAAAGGGGAGCTGGGTTACTACATCGTAAGCGACGGTACGGGAAAACCCTACAGGATGCGGGTTCGCGGGCCGTCGTTTGTGAACCTGCAGGCCCTTCCGGATATGGTAAAGGGGGGATTCGTTTCTGATGTTGTTGCGGCAATCGGTAGCATTGACATAGTGCTTGGGGAAGTTGACAGGTAAGTTCTGAATCTCAGGGGAAAGTCACCGTCCCTGTTCCCTCCGGTTTTCTGAACGTGAAAAACGAGTCGGGGATGTTCAGGTTGATTTCTGCTGTGCCGAGTTCTATGATCGTTGTGTTCCCGAAGATGTCGCCGATTATGATTTTTCTTAGCATGTAGGTCTTGGGATCAACGGCTATCGTCACCTGCTTTGACTGCTCTTGGTTTTTCTGTTTTAAGTCGAGGAGAATGTTTCCCTGCTCGTCTGAGCTCCCGGCGCCTACGCGGACATCGAAAAGACGATCAAGATCCTCCAGTATGGAAATAACTGTATAGGAACCGAGGGAGTCTGCCCAGACGCTCTGAAGTTCCGTTTCGGTAACCTGTTTTTCCTGGCTGTCAAAATACCAGACCTTCTTTCCGTCAGACACGATCGTGTCTTTCCAAGGCTCCTCGTACTGCCACTTCATCATCCCCGGTTTCTTGAACCACACCTTGCCCGAAGAAAGGACTTTCTCCTCAAGGTCTTTTATCCGAGTTTCCTGGGTAAATCTAGAGTTAAGGTTGTTTATCGAGGCGTATTTTTTCTCGATATTGCTTACAATAGTGGCTGCATCTTGGGCCCTCGCAGGATGCACGGTAAGAAGAAAGAACGTTGCAAGAAGCACTGCCGCAAGCGCGATTTTTCTCAATCCTGATTTCCCCTGTCCGCGTTGATCATGTTTACGTAGACTTCTCTTGGTTTTCCGGCCGCCCCAGGGGGTCCTATAAGACCTTCTTTTTCCATTATCTCAACGATCCTCGCCGCACGGTTGTATCCTATCTTGAGCTTTCTCTGTATCATTGAGATGGAGGCCTGTTCGGTTTCCGCTATTATGCCGAGCGCGGTTTCGTAAAGTTCGTCTTTTTCGTCTTTGCTGACTCCCGCGCTTTCATCGTCCGAGTCGTTCTTGGTTATCTCTTCTATGTAGACCGGGTTTGCCTGGGATCTTAGAAAATCCGTTACCCGTTTTCTTTCATCATCGGATATCAGGGCGCCCTGCAGTCTTAGGAGATTGCCTCCGCCTGAGGTGAGAAAAAGCATGTCGCCCTTACCGAGCAGGGTCTCCGCTCCACCCATGTCGAGAATGATTCTTGAATCCACTTTTGAGGATACGAGAAAAGATATCCGCGCGGGGAAGTTAGCCTTTATAAGTCCCGCCACGACGTCTGCCGAGGGTCGCTGGGTTGAGACTATTATATGAATTCCCGCCGCCCTGGCTTTCTGCGCGAGCCTTATTATCGAGTCCTTGACGGCACTTGGAGAAACCATCATCAGGTCGGCAAGTTCGTCTATGATAACGACTATGTAGGGAAGCCATCTGAGCTGTTTTTCCTCAATCTCTAGAGTCTCAAGCTTTCTGTTATAGCTGTCTATGTCCCTTACCCTTTCCTCTGAGAGCATGCTGTATCGGGAATCCATTTCCTCAACCAGCCACCTAAGAGCGGCCACGGCTTTTCTCGATTCTGTTACCACCGGGTGGAGCAGGTGGGGAATATCTTCGTATATTGAGAGCTCGAGCATCTTCGGGTCTATCATTATCAGCTTGAGCTCGTAAGGGCTCGCCCTGTAGAGCAGGCTTGTGATCGCGGCGTTTAGGAGCACG
The DNA here is from genome assembly GCA_047518015.1 of Thermodesulfobacteriota bacterium. Taxonomy (GTDB): domain Bacteria; phylum Desulfobacterota_D; class UBA1144; order Nemesobacterales; family Nemesobacteraceae; genus Nemesobacter. Next base: position 4,680 of record JAKZRS010000040.1, read on the forward strand.
CTTTTCCCCGAACCCGTCGTTCCGGCGATCATAAGATGCGGGGCGGTCTGAAGGTCCATGTAGCGAGGTTTTCCGGATATGTCCTTTCCGAGGGCAATGGTGAGCAGCGATCTTTTCTCCGTAAACGAACTGCTCTCGAAAAGTTCCCGCAGCACCACGATCTCCCTGCTTTCGTTCGGCACCTCTATTCCGACCACGTCTTTCCCCGGTATCGGGGCTATGATTCTTATGCTGAGAGCCTTAAGACCCATTGCCAGATCGCCTTCAAGAGACGATATCTTGTTTATTTTGATCCCCGGGGCGGGCTTGTACTCGAACATCGTGATGACCGGGCCGGGACGTATTTCCACGACCTTTCCGGTTACTCCAAAGTCGGCGAGTTTTTCCTCAATCAGAGTGGCCTTCTGGTACATGGCTTCTTTGTCTATATCTACCGACGTTTCGATTCTCGGGTCAAGCAGATCAAATGGAGGGAGGGAGTAGTCAAGCCACCTGCTCTCGGATGCGGGAGGTTCCGCTTCTGTTTTTTCCTCGGGCGAGGGGGGGGAGAACACTATCTGCGGTTCCGTGTCTCCTCTTCCGTCGGGTTCCTGCTTCTGCGTTGCGGCCGGGGCTTTTGCCGTGCGAGCGGCTGTCGGTGGGGCGTCCTGCTTCTTCCTGGCTCGGGTTTTCCCTGCCGAAGCGCGCCTTAGCGCGCCGATCGGCGCGAAGATTTTTTTTAACGCGCCTGAGCAGAACGTGCGAATGATTTCCGCTACGCGCGTAAGCTTGGTTTCCGTCGTTATTATCACGGAGAGGAATATGACGATTATGGTGATAATGTATGTTCCCAGAGTTCCCGAGATGTTCTGGGCAAATTCACGGGAGATCTCAAGGCCCAGCCATCCGCCGGCAGGCGAGTAGCCTAGAAGCGCACTTCCTCCGTAAGCAAGCCCGAGCAGCGTGGTTGAGGAGAGAAGGAAGATAATCGTGGAGCAGAGCTTCCAGTATATCTTCTGGGCGGGCTGTTTTCTCAGGATCACGTAGGAAGCGTAAAACATCAGCACGGGAAACACGAAGGAAAGCATGCCGAAAGAACTTCCAAGGGAGTGCGACACGTAAAGTCCCGCGTTTCCCATCGCGCCTTCTGCGTCAATCTCAATCAGATTGCTTGAGACCAGAAGACTTACGAAGGTGAATACTCCGAGGGCGAAGAAAAAAACCGCCATCACATCCACGAATACGCCTTGAGTGTCCTTGTCTTTAGACATTTTTAAAATTCTGAAATAAAAACCCTCCGCACCCGGGCGAAAGGGGAAATTCTCCGCTATCTAAAAGGCGATTGCGGCGAGAAGCATGTTTGAGGCCTGAGCCGCAAGATCCCATGACAAGAAAGGAAATATACCGAAAAAAACCGTGACTGCGGTAAGCACGGCAATTGTAGCTCCCGAAAGCGGCTTGCTCGCGCTTGCCCCGTAGCTGTCCTCCTTCATAAACGCGTAGACGAGCACCCTGAGGTAGTAGTATGCGGAGATTACGCTTGCTATTATTCCTATCACTGCAAGCGGTGTCAGATTAGCGTCAACTGCAGCCAAAAACACCCTGTATTTTCCGAAAAATCCTATAGTCGGCGGGATTCCCGCGAGCGAGAACATAAATACCCCGAGCGCGAGCGCGGTCGCCGGTTTTCTCTTCCAGAGTCCCGATATCCGTTCAAAAGTATCGCAATCATTTTTTTCCCTGCTTACATAGGCGAGGATTCCGAAAGCCCCGAGATTCATGAAGGTGTAGGCAAACAGATAATAAAGAACGCTTCCACTCCCGACAGAGGTATCCGAGAGAACAGCCGCCACTCCTACCAGAGCGTATCCGGCATGAGCCACGCTTGAGTAGGCAAGCATTCTCTTTATGCTCTTTTGATAGATGGCGGCTATGTTCCCCACTATCATTGTCAGCACCGCCGCTATCTGTATCGCGGCCGTCATATAGTTTTCAACCGCCGGGGGGGAGCCAATAAATATTCTCAGCAGCAGTACAAATGCCGCCGCTTTTACCGCTACTGACATATATCCCGTAACGGTTAGAGGAGCACCGTCATAGATGTCGGGTACCCACTGGTGAAGCGGTACCGCTCCTATCTTGAATATAACTCCCACTGCCACGAAAGCGGCTCCGCAGACATACATCGGGAGATTCGCGGGATTTGCGAGAATTTCCTCTATAAAAGTGGAACCGGTAGCTCCATAGAGAAGGGCAATTCCGAAAAGCAGCACGGCGGAGAAAAATCCCCCGAGAACAAGATACTTTATTCCTGATTCCGTTGAGTCAAGAGACCCGCTTCTGAATCCCGAGAGTATGTAGACGGCGATTGACATGATTTCGAATCCCACAAAAAGCGTCATGAGTTCAACCGACGAGGCGAGAATCATCATCCCGCTTGTGCAAAACAGCACGAGTGCGTAAAACTCCTCAAGCCATTGAGTGCGTTTCTCCAGGTGATCTTTTGAAAAAAGAATCGTCGCAAGCGCGGCCAGGAGAAAAAGGGAGTTAAAGTAAGCGGAGAAGGAATCGATTACAAGCGCGCCGGAGAACGCGGAGCCTGTACCGGAGAACCTGGCGAAGTTAAGGATTAGCGAGACTACCGTGCCCGAAACCGCGAGAAAAAAAAGCGACTCCGTCCATCTTTTTTTCAGGACCGGGGCCAAGACGAGTATGAGCAGGCCCGAGAGTATGAGTATGCACTCGGGAAGGATTGCAAGCGTGCTTTCAAGTAGAAATTGGATGCTCATGGTTGCGCCCCTGCCGGCATGCACGGTCTTCTCCAGATCTCAGTTGCTTTTTTCATTGATTCAATCGGGATCTTTAACCACTTTGAACTTCCTTTCTTTAAACTGGAAGTCCCGCTCGTCAATGTACCATATTCTCGCGTCGGCGAGTTTTCCACGGTTCACCGAAAAAATTATATACGCCCAGCCGGGTGATGCCACCTGCCTGTCTGTTTCTGAAGGGACGGAAGGGTGGTCCGGATGCGAGTGATATATGCCGAGGATCTCAAGACCGTTCTCCCTTGCCCATGAATCTGCTTCTATGTAGGAACGCGGGTCAAGCTCAAAGCGGTCTTTTAACCGTTCGCTGTTGATGTTTCCCGTTTCCTTAAACGCCGTCTCGGATCCGTCGTCAGCGATCAGGTTGGTGCATTTGCGGAAGTGAGTGACGGTATCTCCTTCCCCGATCATGACGCCGCACACTTCGTAAGGGTACCCGGATTCGGCGTCTTGTGTCATGCCCAGATAAGCCGATTTACGTATTCTCACCACCAGAGTCTTTCGCTCAGGTACCTTCTGCCCGAGTCGGGCAGAATCGTTACCAGCACGCCCTCCTTCAGTCTTTTCGCGTACTCAAGCGTTACGCAGACCGCGGCTCCTCCCGAGTGACCGGCAAATATTGCTTCGGTCTCCATCAACCGCTCCATCATTTCATACGCTTTCTCGGTTGAGACGAAGACAACTTCGTCGGCCGCTTCCTCGTCGTATATGCCTGGAACTATTGAAGTAGGCATGTGTTTCATGCCCTCAAGTCCGTGAAGACTTTCTTCGGGTTGAATCGCGATTATCTTTATGTCGGGATTGTATTCTTTAAGTCTTTTTCCGGTCCCCATGAAGGTTCCCGACGTGCCGAGTCCCGCGAGAAAGTGGGTCACGGCGCCCTTTGTCTGTTCCCAGATCTCGGGAGCGGTCGTCTCATAGTGGGCGAGGGTGTTATTTATGTTGTTGTACTGGTCCGGCATGAAATACCTGTCGGGATTGTCCGCCTTGAGCCTGTGGGCCATTCTTATCGCTCCGTCAGAACCTTCAAGAGGGTCTGAGAAGATTATTTTCGCTCCGTAGGCTTCGACCGCTTTTTTTCTCTCGGTGTTTACGTTCTCGGGCGTTACGATTTCAACCTCGTATCCCAGTGAGGCCCCCAGCATTGCGTACGCGATTGCGGTGTTTCCGGAAGAAGAGTCCATGATCACCTTGTTTTTTGTGAGTTCGCCTGAGCGGATGGCTTCAAGGATCATTCTGCGGGCGGGGCGGTCTTTTACTGAACCTCCGGGGTTAAACCACTCGGCCTTTGCGTAAATTCTGACCCCCGCGGAGCATTCCTTTACCGTTTCGGAAAGTTCCAGAAGAGGGGTGTTGCCTATAAGGTCAACCACAGATTCGACTCTTGAACCTCTGGCAGTAGAGGTTCCGCCTTCGGACCTACACATCAGCAGCGCTCGATAATTACCTTGTGGTAACGGCCTTCTTCCTTTACTATGGAAAGAACCTTGTGACCTTCCTGTTCCACGCTTTTTGGGAGATTGGAAAGGGGCTCTCCCTCGCAGAGCTTGACTTCAAGGAGTTCTCCTCGCTTCATTTTCTCAAGCTTGAGCTTGGTTTTAACAAACGTCATCGGACAGATGTCGCCCGTTATATCTATTCTTTCCTTGCCCTGCGTATCGTTCATGTTAAAAAACCTCGTGCGCGCGTTATTCCGCTAAGACTAACACAGTCCCCGTTTTACTCAAACGGCTCTCCCGGCGGTATTTCGGGACTTTATCCACGATATTACGGAATCGAACATTTTTTTGCCGTCTTCTGAGCCGAGGAGGCTCTCGAAACTGCGTTCCGGATGAGGCATCATCCCGAGTACGTTGCCCTGGCTGTTCGCGATTCCGGCTATATTGTCCTCGGCGCCGCTTGGATTCGCCTCGGCGGTAAGCTCTCCTCTCTCCCCGCAATACCGCAAAACTATTCTCCTTCTCTGGATGTCCTCCCTGCCCGGGGGCAGCACGAAGTTGCCTTGGGCGTTTGCAACCGGAAGTTTCAGCACTTCTCCCTTGCGAAGAAGGCAGGTAAAAGGTGTATCGGTATCCTCGATCCTTACGTTTGTCCATCTGCAGACAAATTTCAGGGAGGAGTTGTGTATGAACGCTCCGGGAAGAAGTCCTGATTCAACAAGAATCTGAAAACCGTTGCATATTCCTATTACCGGGACTCCGCTTCCCGCAAGGGCCCTAAGAGGGCTCACCACGGGAGAGAACTGCGATATTGCTCCCGCGCGGAGATAGTCCCCGTAGGAGAACCCTCCCGGTATCACGACGCAATCAATTCCTTCAAGGGAAGTTTCCTCATGCCATACCAGATCGCAGGGCTGGCCCAGGATTTTTCTTATGGCGTGGTAGCAGTCGTGGTCGCAGTTAGAACCCGGAAAGAACAGAACTCCGAAATTCGGCATCTTACTTCTCCGCTATCTCTACAGAAGAATCTTCAATTACCGGGTTGGAAAGGAGTTTGCGGCACATTTCATCCGCTTTGCGGCTCACTTCCTCGGCGGATTCGCCTTCCATGGTGAGTTCCACGATCTTGCCTACCCTCGCGTCGGAGACCCCGCTGAACCCGAGACCGCCAAGCGCGTTTAGCACCGCTTTGCCCTGGGGGTCTAGCACCACGGGCTTAAGCTTAACCTCTATTTTGACCGAAAACTGTTTCATCTCTGATTTCTTTGCTCCGGCGTGACTTCCGCGGGATATTACCCGCGCGAGAGAAGTATGCCAACAATTCTCTCAAGCTCCTCGGGAGAATAATACTCTATTTCTATTTTCCCTTTTTTCTTGTTGCGGCTTATCTTTACCTTGGTTGAGAATTTCCCGGCAATCTGTTCGGTCAGCTCCCTGGTGAAGATATCTTCTTCCACTTTCTTTGAAGTGAACTCGGGGGGGAGTTGAGCGCTTCTGGTCTTCTTTTTTACCAAAGCTTCGGTTGCTCTTACAGTAAGATCCTTTCTTACCACTTCGCCGAGAAGGGAGTCCATTTCTTGTGGGGACGGGGCGGCGAGAAGCGCTCTTGCGTGCCCCACGGTTATAGCACCCGAAACAAGGGCTTCTTTTGCTTTTTGAGAAAGCCTGAGAAGCCTCAGCTGGTTTGTGACGACCGAGCGGTTTTTCCCTGTTTTCTTCGCTATCTCGTCGTGGGTAAGCCCGAAGCGCTCTGCGAGCTTTTCATAAGCCTCTGCCTCTTCGATGGGGTTTAAGTCTTCTCTTTGTATGTTTTCTATTAACGTGAGTTCCGCCACGTCCTGATCTGTAGCGGTCCTTATCACGACGGGCAGTCTCTCAAGCCCCGCTATTTTTGCCGCTCTCCACCTGCGCTCACCGGCCACTATTTCAAATACGCCGTTTTCTTTTCTGACTATAAGCGGCTGTATGACCCCGTTTTCCCTTATGGATTCCGCGAGTTCCTCAAGAGCGCTCTGTTCAAAGTGTTTTCTCGGCTGCAACGCGTTTGGCTTCAGCAGGTCCGTGCTTACCATCTGATACCCTGCGGATTCCGTTTCCAGATTCTTTGGCATAAGTGAGTCAAGCCCTCTTCCCAAACTTCGTCTCTTCACATCAGTTAACCTCCGCGTTGCTTATTATCTCATTTGCGAGTTTCATGTAGTTCTGCGCTCCGCTTGACTTGATTTCGTAGAGCAGAAGAGGTTTTCCGTGGCTTGGCGCTTCGGCGAGCTTCACGTTCCTGCTTATTACGGTGTCAAAAGTTTTTTCGCCGAAGTGGCTTCTTACCTCCTCGGCCACGGAGTGACATATGTTGTTGCGGGAATCGAACATCGTCAAAAGATAACCTTCCACTTCAAGCGAAGGGTTGAGCCTCTGCTTGGCAAGAGATATGGTCGTCTGCAGCTGGCCTATTCCTTCAAGCGCGTAGTATTCGCACTGAACAGGTATAAGCACCCGGTCAGCCGCGGCAAGCGCGTTTATGGTGAGCAGGCTCAGTGACGGAGGAGCGTCTATGAATACGTAATCATATTCAGCCCTTATCTCGTCAATAGCTTTTTTGAGGCGGTATTCCCTGCTTTCGGTTTCTATGAGATGTATCTCGGCCCCGGTGAGTTCATGATTCGCGGGGCATAAGTGCAGGTAACCATTTAGAATGTCCGGATATATGTCAATTATGATGTCCGTCAGCCTGGCTTCTCCCAATATGACGCTGCAGATGTTTTTCGAATTGATCGATTCTTTATCAACGCCAAGCCCTCCGGTCGCGTTTCCCTGAGAGTCAAGATCTATTAGAAGCGTGCGGCGGTTTGCCGCTGCCAGAGAAGCCGTAAGATTAACCGCGGTTGTGGTTTTCCCGACTCCTCCTTTCTGATTTACCACGCATATTACTTTTGACATTTGGAGATAAAAGAATGATAAACTTGCGGGTGTTATCAGTCAAATGAGTTTTGCTCAGGACCCGCGTCTGTGCGGACAATTTCTGGAGAGGCAACCTTGATAAACAGAGTATGTGTTGTTTTTTCGACTTTCTTCGGGCTGGGGTTTGTTCCGGGAGCCCCAGGAACCGCGGGGACTCTCGGGGCGGTCGGGGTCGTATACCTGCTTAACCTAGCGGGCGGAGCAACTCTTTATTCAGTGCTTACGTTCGGATTGATTATCATCTCCTTTATAGCCGCGGGCCGCTGCGTATCGATTTTTCAAAGGAAAGACCCGCCTGAGGTTGTTATTGACGAAGTATGCGGATTTCTTGTCTGCATGCTTTTCATCACACCGAATCCCCTTAACCTTGCGCTTGGTTTTTTCCTCTTCAGGTTTTTCGATATAGCAAAGCCGTTTCCCATACGAAGAGTCGAGAAACTCCCCGGGGGCTACGGTATCGTGATGGATGATGTCTTGGCAGGGGTGTACGGAAACCTTTGCCTTCAGCTGCTTGTCCGGGTTTATTGACGATACCTGCCGTATTCTCCGCGTTTAACCAACCCAATTACGCATAAAGCAGAAACGGGTTCTGCACCGTTACCGTGCCGTACATACGGCCATGCTGAAAGTCTTCTGAGAACAGTTTTGCAATGCCGTGAACTTCCGCGTAGGCCCAGATATGAGCATCAAACCACGACAGGTCATATGCTGCCGCGCCGCGCAGAGCCATTCGCAGCACGGCGTCATCAGGATATATAATCGGGAACTGGGTCATCAGTTCCTCCGCCTCGCGTCTGGCGTCCGCAAAATCAAGCAGACGCTTTTCCGGCTCGCCGCGGGTCACCGCCGCGACGAATTCAACGATTGACTGGTGAGCGATACGCGCATGCCCGGTCGCGATACCGTCGCGAAGGATATCCGTTGCAATCCGCTGCTTGTTCGGGAAACGGCTGTCGTAGCGATAGACCAGCACGTTGGAGTCAATCAGCATCCCGGCAGCCTCGCGTGTAGAGTTCCTCCCGACTCCAGCCTCGGGTACTTGCGCGGGGCGCCGGCTTTGCCGCTTCGCGGGCCTGTTGACGTGCGGTCGAAGCATCAAACAGACGCAGGCGCGCTTCGGTATCGAGCCCCTTGTTCCGCATCGCTGCATTTGCGAGTACCACGCGGATGCTCTCGCCGGCTTCCTCGAAACGTATATCGTCTCCGGGCTGAATGCCGTAACGCTCGGCGATCGCTTTTGGCACCGTGACCTGCAATTTGGTGCTGACTTTGGACATACCTTTACTTTATCAAAGAAAGTTTCTTTGTCAATGATCCGACAGTCTTTCCGACGGGTTTTCTTTCCGGTTAGAATTACCTCGCGATGTGCGTCGAGGTAATCACGACCGGAACCGAAATAATGAGCGGTCTCACCCGGGACACCAATTTCAGCTGGGTTGCCTCGGAACTGTCCTCATCGGGTATTGAGGTCAGGCACCATTGCGTTGTGGCTGACGACCTTGAGGATCTTCTCGCTTCTTTTACGGCGGCGTCAAAAAGGGCTAGGTTTGTCATAGTTACTGGAGGACTCGGTCCAACCGGGGATGATCTGAGCGCTCTTGCCGCCTCGAAATTCCTTGGAATTCCCCTCGTTCTCAATCCGGCGGTCTATCAGGACATCGTCCGAAAGCTCGGGGAGAGGGGAAGGGAGCCCAACATCCATCATGAGAAGCAGGCCATGTTCCCCGAAGGAACGACGGTTATTGAAAACCCCGTTGGTACGGCGGTCGGCTTCAGTTTTCTTTTCGGCAGCTCGAAATTCTACTTTCTCCCGGGTGTTCCAAGGGAATTCAGGCGAATGTTCTCAGAGTATGTTTTCTCGGATATGAAGCATGCCGCGAAAAAAGGAAAAAGCCTGGTAGCGAGAGTGCTTAGAACCTTCGGGCTGGGTGAATCCGAAGTAGCGGAGAGACTGGGGGATTTCTCCCCCGAAGGAGTGGATGTCGGATACAGGATCCGTCTTCCTGAGATTCATCTCAGGCTCACGGCCTCGGGTGATGACAGTGAGGCGTTGGATTCGCTTCTGGGCGATGCCTGCGGGGAAGCGGAAAAAAGGCTCGGGGATTTTCTCTTCTCGCAAGGGGAGGAAACCCTTGAGGAAGTAACCGCGTCTTTACTGCTTGGAAAAGACCTGACCCTGTCTGTTGCTGAGTCCTGCACGGGAGGGCTTTGCTCGAGCCGCTTTACGGACATTGCGGGAAGTTCGGGTTATTTCCTGGGCGGGGCGGTTGTCTACAGTAACGATTCCAAGGAAAAACTTCTCGGAGTGAGCGCGAAGACCCTCAAGCGGTTCGGCGCGGTTAGCGAAGAGGTGGTCTCCGAGATGGCCCGCGGGGCAAAAGACCTTTTCGGAAGCGACATCGGGCTTTCTGTATCCGGGATCGCGGGTCCGGGCGGCGGAACCGCGGAGAAGCCCGTGGGTACGGTATGGTTCGGATTCACTCACGCTTCATGCGGGACTTTTTGCGAGAAACGGAATTTTACTGGCACACGGGATGAGATAAAAAACTTTGCTGCTGCCACCGCAATCGGTATGGTTAGGAAGTTCTGCCTCGATTATGTAAAATAACAAGCTTAGAACCAGAAAAACCAAAACGGAGATTAAAACCGAAATGAGCGATATCGACGAGAAAAACAAGAGGATAAACGTAGCCATTGCCACGATAGAGAAGCAGTTTGGAAAGGGCTCCATAATGAGACTTGGCGAGGATGCTTCTCTCGCCGACATTCCGGTGGTTCCCTCGGGTTCCCTCGGGCTTGACATAGCGCTTGGCGTCGGCGGTTTTCCCAGGGGAAGAATCGTTGAGGTTTACGGTCCAGAGGCATCGGGTAAAACCACCATAGCTCTCCACGCCATCGCGGAAGCCCAGAAGGCCGGTGGAATAACCGCCTTTGTTGACGCGGAGCACGCTCTTTCTACGAGTTACGCGTCGGCGCTCGGCATCAAGGTTGAGGATCTTCTTATTTCCCAGCCCGACTTTGGCGAACAGGCGCTTGAAATCATCGATACCCTCATAAGAAGCAATGCGGTTGACCTCATAGTACTCGATTCGGTCGCGGCTCTTACCCCCCGCGCTGAGATCGAGGGGGAGATGGGAGACACTCACGTAGGTCTTCAGGCGAGACTGATGTCGCAGGCGCTTCGCAAGATAACAGCTAACGTGAGCCGATCAAAGACCATAGTGATTTTCGTTAACCAGCTTCGCATGAAGATCGGGGTTCCATCTTACATGAACCCGGAGACCACCACGGGTGGTAACGCGCTTCGGTTTTATTCGTCGGTGAGAATTGATATAAGACGCATTGGGTCTCTTAAGGACGGTGACCGCATAGTGGGCAACAGGGTCAGGGCGAAGCTTGTCAAGAACAAAGTCGCCCCTCCTTTCCGGGAAGCGGAATTCGATGTGGTTTTCGGAAGGGGAATATCAAAACTCGGAGAGCTTGTGGACCTGGGAACCAAATTCAACGTGGTAAAGAAAAGCGGGACTTGGTACTCCTATGGCGGGGAGAGAATGGGACAGGGAAGGGAGAACTCCAAGAAGTTTCTGCACGAAAACCCTGAAATTCAGGAAAAAATAAGAGACGAGATCATAAAAGCCTCCGGGATAAATTCTTCTGAGGAAGCGGAGGAAGTGAAAACCGCGAAAAAATAATTTCCGGCATGCCAATCCACTAAATCTGAGCGCATAACCGTCATTCCTTAAAATGCCTCGTTTTTTTACTATATCTGGGCAATACACATGAAAATTCTAGGAATCGAAACCTCTACTTTTTCGGGAAGCGTATCAATATCCGATGACGACGCGCTTCTTTGCGAATATGTTTTCAACACCGGGCCAAGGCATAACGAAGTGCTTATTCCTACAGTCAAGCGGCTTCTTTCGGACTGCGGACTCGGGAAAAATGATCTGGATGCTGTCTGCGTATCAACGGGACCGGGTTCCTTCACCTCGCTTCGCATAGGGGTGTCCACCGCAAAGGCACTTTGCTATTCTCTGGGAACGGATCTTACCGGAGTTCCCTCGCTTGAGATTGTCGCCTCGAACGCGTTTTGGTCCGGAAACGACATATGCGCCATGACCGACGCGGGCAGGGGGGAAATTTTCTTCTCGTTTTATGATCCCGAGAGCGCGGAGATGACTCCTGCGGAAATCGCCGCCCCGGAGTCTGTGTGCGCCGGGGTAAGAAAAAAGACCGTTTTCGTGGGAAGCGCAGCGGTTCTCCACGCAGAACTTATACGGGAGACATTAGGGGAGGACGCTGTGTTTCTGCCTGCGAATCTAAATACCCCCAGGGCGTCTGCCTGCGCGCTTCTGGGGAGAAAAAAGATTCTTTCGGGGCAAAAAGATGATCCCTTTTCTTTAACTCCGTTTTATCTTCGCCGCTCCGGAGCGGAGCGTGAAACGCCGTCGCCGAAACGGCGGTAGGAATCTTTTTCCCTGCCGGTCTTGAAGTTGTCTGCACGCAGTGATAAATTAAGCGGGTGGGTTGTAAGTATTCCGCATTTTTAGAACAATCACGGGAGACAATGTAAAATGGCCAAGATGCTCGGCGCACAGATGTTCTTTGAGACGCTTCTTCACCAAGGTATTGACGTGGTCTTCGGACTGCCGGGAGGTTACGTTCTCAAGGTCTATGACGTGATGACCGGTTACACCGACAGGATAAAGCACGTCTTGGTGAGACATGAGCAAGGGGCGACGCACATGGCCGACGGGTACGCAAGAGCTTCCGGAAGACCGGGAGTTGTACTCTGTACTTCGGGTCCGGCGGCAACCAATACCGTTACCGGTATCGCGACGGCGCAGATGGATTCATCTCCCATAGTTATTTTTACGGGGCAGGTTCCGACGCAGTACCTTGGAAGCGATGCGTTTCAGGAAGCCGATCATATCGGCATAACCAGGCCCTGCACGAAACATAACTACCTTGTGCGGAGAACCCGGGATCTTCCGAGAGCAATGAAAGAGGCCTTCCACATAGCCAGCACCGGAAGACCCAGCCCGGTTCTTGTTGATATGCCGAAGGATGTTCTCATAGGAGAAGACGAATTCGTAATCCCCGATGAAATAGATATCAAAGGCTACAAGCCCACTATGAAGGGAAATCCCTCACAGATAAAAAGGGCGGTCGAGATGCTGGTTGCCTCAAAGCGGCCCGTCGTTTATTCCGGAGGAGGAGTTATATGGTCCGGAGCTACCGATGAATTGCTTGAGTTCTGCCACCGGCTTCAGATACCTGTGGCTTCGACCCTTATGGGACTCGGAGGTTATCCGGCAAGCGATCCGCTTTTCATAAGCATGCTTGGTATGCACGGTTCCTACGCGGCCAATATGACTGTGACCGAATCGGATCTCGTTATTTCGGTCGGCGGTCGTTTTGACGACAGGGCTACGGGCGGAAACTTTGAAGAGTTTGCCCCCAACGCGGAAATTATCCATATAGACATAGATCCTTCCTCGATAGACAAGAACATAACGGTTGAGTGTCCAATAGTGGGGGACGCCAAGATCGTACTGCGCCAGATACTTGACGCTCTTCCCGGCGAGATTGACCTTGAGGGAAGAGAATCCTGGTTCAGGCGGGTAAGGGATTGGGAGGAAAAACATCCACTCACCTATTCACAGGGAAGCGACAAGATTCTCACTACCTACGCCATAGACACGCTTTACAAGGTCACGAACGGAGACTCCATAATAGTTTCCGACGTGGGTCAGCATCAGATGTGGGTAGCCCAGTTCTACAAGTTCGAAAGACCCAGGACCCATATTACCTCTGGGGGACTGGGAACAATGGGATTCAGTCTTCCCGCCGCTATGGGAGCGAAGTACGCAAGACCGGATGAGCGGGTGATATGCGTTGCCGGCGACGGAAGCTTCCAGATGAATTTCCAGGAACTCGCAACGGCGGTTGAAAACAATATGGATCTTAAGATTATTGTTTTTAACAACGGTCATCACGGAATGGTAAGGCAGTGGCAGACGATGTTCTTTGATAGCAATTACTCCGCATCGAAGTTTGGAGTGCTGCCGGATTTCGTGAAGCTTGCCGAGGCTTTCGGCGCCAGAGGCCTTCGGGCGGTGAGGCCCGAGGAGCTTGAGCCCACTCTCAGGGAAGGCCTTAACACTCCAGGGGTTGTCCTCATGGAAATAGAGGTTGATGAAACGGAAATGGTTTATCCGATGATAGCCCCCGGCGGAACGATGGACGATATGATCATGATGCCCGCAGATCTTGCCTGATATTGCGCACAGGTGAACTGCGCGGAGCAGGGTTTTGGTTTCATACCCCTTTTCTGCGCATATGTTTCCGCTTTCCATATCTCGAAGCTAATAAGGGAAACTTCTCGGCCCTAACCCAAGGTTCTTTCCCGGCTTTCATATATACTTTTCTGTAAGACTAGATTTTCGGGTCTTCTGAGATTGCTATGGCTTCAGGAAAGATTGTTCAAGTAGCTTTGCCAATTCATTCCGAACAGCTTTTTCTATATTCGGTTCCGGGACATTTCCAAGACAGTATTGCTACGGGAAAGAGGGTGTTCGTTCCGCTAGGAAGCCGCAAAGCCATAGGATACGTGGTAGGGGATGGAGGGAAGCGGAAAGTCGATTTCGAGTTAAAGGATATAATCGACATTCTGGATGAGTCCGCGCTTTTTGACGAAAAACGCCTGGAATTTTTCCGCTGGGTCTCCGAGTACTACATGGCGCCTCTCGGAATCGTGCTTAAGTTCGCGCATCCTCTTGGGCTCGGTAAAAGCGTCGGGAAAACCGTTCGGGTCACGGAAGAAGGAAAAAACCGTCTTCGGGAAGGGGTCTCGAATGATCTTGATAAAAAAATCCTTGAAACTCTTTTGCTTGAAGAGGAACTGACCTCGGAGAAGCTCCTGGAACTCAGCGGCGGAGCGTCGCTTGAGAATATTAACTCTCTTCAGAGAAGGGGGCATGTTAAATTCGACTACAGGGTTATAAGCGATGAGAAAGTAAAATACGAAAAAATCTACGGTGCTTCCTGCGGTCCGGACACCGTTTCGGGGATCAAGAAAAAAACCCCGGCCAAGGGAGCCATACTTGAATTCATAAACCTCCACGGTTCCGTGTCCCACTCAGAACTAAAGGAGATATTCGGCAATTTCACCGCCCACGTGAAGTGGCTTGTAGATAACGCCATGGTCTCCGTGGAACTGAGGGAGATCGGAAGAGACCCTTACGCCGTCTTTGATGCTGAGGAGGAACCACCCAAGCAACTTACCCAGGATCAGCGGATGGCGATAGACAAAATTCTGCCTTACGTCAAGAGGGGTGAATATCGCTGTTTTCTTCTTCACGGAGTTACGGGAAGCGGAAAAACCGAGGTTTATCTCAGGGTTGTGAGCGAAGTAATAGCTAAGGGAAAACAGGCGATAGTTATGGTTCCCGAAATAGCGCTTACCCCGCTTCTGGTGAAGAGGTTCCGCTCCCGTTTCGCCGATGCTGTATCGGTGATTCACAGCGCGCTCAGCGAAGGGGAGAGGTTTGACGTCTGGAGAAGGGCCCGCAGCGGCGAGTTAAGCGTGGTAATAGGAGCACGCTCCGCGGTTTTCGCTCCGCTTGAGAATCTCGGCCTCGTGGTGGTGGATGAAGAGCACGAATCCTCCTACAAGCAGAGCGAGACGCCATGTTACAACGCCCGCGACGCCGCGGTCGTGCTTGGAACGATATCCGGCTGTCCGGTCATTCTGGGTTCCGCGACTCCTTCCCTTGAATCCTACGCAAACGCGATCAGAGGCAAGTACGAATATCTTTCTCTTCCCGCGAGAGTGTGGGCAAGCAGGCTTCCCGATGTTGAGCTTGTGGATATGAAAAACGTAAATGAAAGTGTCTTTTCCCCCCAGCTCAAGGAAGCTCTTGTGGAGAACTTCAGCCGCGGGGAACAGACGATCCTTTTTATTAACAGAAGAGGTTTTTCCAGCTTTTTAGTCTGCGGGGACTGCGGTGAACTTTTTAAGTGTCCCAACTGTTCGATAACCCTTACTTTTCACAAAAAAGATAATTCAATCAAGTGCCATTACTGTGGAATCCGCCAGGAGTTCGAGAACAGCTGCGCTCACTGCGGGGCCAGATACATGGGCAAGGGCCTGGGTACCCAGAAGGTAGAGGAACAGGTAAAAAGCATCCTTCCCGATGCCAGGGTCTTCGTTATGGACAGGGATTACACTAGCGGAAAAACCAAGCTTTTTGACCTTTACCGAAGGCTTGAATCCGGAGAGGTGGACGTTCTTGTCGGAACCCAGATGGTAGCCAAGGGACATGATCTGCCGGGAGTTACGCTGGTCGGCGTTCTTTCTGCGGATCATATGCTCGGGATGCCCGACTTTCGCTCTGGAGAAAGAACGTTTCAGGTCCTGACACAGGTAGCCGGGAGAACGGGAAGGGGAGAAAAGCCCGGGGCGGTTATTCTGCAGACACATAACCCCGGACATCCTTCGGTAAAATTTGCCGTTACTCATAACAGTTCCGGGTTTCTGGAAGAAGAACTGCAGCTTAGAGAGTCTCTTAACCAGCCTCCTTTCTCAAGGTTCATATCCTTTAGGATAAATGGACTTAATGAGGAGAAAACAAGAAATTTCGCCGAAAAGATGAAAAGCACGGCGGAAAAATTCCTCCTCAAGCTTCCACCCGGATCGCTTAGAGTACTCGGTCCCTCCGAAGCTCCCATATACAAGTTGAAAAACAGGTTCAGGTGGCAGATTATTATCGCGTCAAAAAATCTGGGGTTGCTTCGAAACTACGCCACAGCACTTCATGATTCGTTGAAAAAGCACGCTTCGGGAATTAAGCTTCTAGTGGATGTTGATCCTTATGATTTCATGTGACCTGGCGTGATGAGAAAGAAAATTCTTCTTCCCGACGAGGAAAACGGGCGCTTAACCGTTGAAAGATTCCGGGAGATAAATGGCAGGCTTTCTGCGGAAGAGGAGAAAATCATTTACGCCGTTTCCTCGCACAGCAGGTTCCTCGGCAGTTCCATCATAAGAAATCCCCGCACGCTGAGCGTACTTGCGAACAAAAAAGCGCTGGGGAGAAAAAAAACGCTTTCTTCCCACAGAATCCCCCTTGCCTCAGTTGTGAGGAATTCGCAGGACTCAGAGCAGCTCTCGGAAAGGCTGAAGGAATACAAGTACACAGAGCTTTCGAGAATAATCTATAGAGAAATTCTGGGTCTCTGCGCGTTTCGCCAGACCATGGAGGAAATCTCGGATCTTGCTGTTGCGGTGGTCAGGGCGGTGCTTGATTTTTACAGGTCAAGAGCCAAAGGCGGAGATCAGTTCGAATTCGTGGTACTGGGTATGGGGAAACTCGGCGGGAGGCTTCTTAACCTCAGTTCCGATATAGACCTTGTCTATCTTTACAGAAGCGAGCGGTACGCCGAACAGATATTCACGATTTCCTCCTCGATTACCAGGACGATAAGCTCTGTCTCTGCCGGTGGTTTTCTCTACAGAGTCGATCTGGGACTGCGCCCGGGAGGTAGCAGGAGTCCGGTCGCGGTATCGATTGACGTGGCGCTTGATCATTATTACCACTGGGCTGAGACCTGGGAGAGAGCGGTGCTGCTTAAGGCGACCCCGGTTGCGGGGGACCTCGAGCTTGGCCGCGAGTTTCTGGCGGAGCTTGAACCGGTCATATACCACAAGTTCCTTGATTACGAGTCCATAGAGGATCTTAAGGACATGAAGGGTCGTCTTGAGGGCGTGCGGAAGGAAAACGATGTGAAGCTTGGCAGGGGTGGAATAAGAGATGTTGAGTTTTTCGTACAGGCAACCCAGCTTATGAGCGGCGGAGCGGTAAAAAGGCTCAGAGGACTTATGAATACTCTTGATGCTCTCAGGACCATGTCAAAGACGGGTTTTATAACCGAACAGGTAAAGGAAGAGATGGAGCATTGCTATCTTTTCCTAAGAAAAGTGGAGCATTCGATACAGCTCTGGGATGAGGTTCAGACGCACAGAATTCCCACGGAGAAAAATTCACTTGCAAGGCTCTCGAGGAGGATGGGTTTTAAAAGGACAGATGATTTTAAAGCCGCTTACGAAGAGATAACTTCGCTTGTTATTAAAAACTACAGGAACCTGTTCTACGACCCAGGCATGCAGGTTGAGGAAAGAGGCAGGGAATTCTGGGAAGTGGCTGACTTTATGGCCGAGGGGAACGTAAACCACGAGGAGGCAGTCTCAGCTCTTGGCAATCTCGGTTTTTCGGTTCCCGATGACGCGGTTGGAATCATATCGCGCCTCGTGGATCCCCGAAGGGCCGGACTCACGGAAAGAGGAAGGATACTTTCGAAAAAAGTAATACCGGCTTTTCTTTCAACCATAATCAAGCTAAGCGACCCGGACTCGGCGCTTGTGAATCTTGAAAGATTCATTTCCGGTCTGGGTTCCAAGATGTCGGTTTACGCGCTTTTAACGGAGAATCCGGAAATCATTTCTCTTCTGTCCAAGCTTTTCTCAAGGGGCGGCATGCTGTCCGATTTTCTTATCAGGCATCCAGAGTACCTTGACTCGATCATATTAAAGGACGTAACGCGGTTCTACGATTCAAAAGATGCCTTGGCTTCGGCTCTTGAGGAAGCTGTTTCTGAGGAGGAGTTTTTTGAGGATAAGCTAAACGCCCTTCGAAGTTTCAAGCACATTGAGTCCCTTAAGCTTTGCTTCAGAGAACTTTCCGAGGATCTGAATCCGATCTACGTGGGAAAATACCTGTCGATGGTGGCGGACGTGGTGATGGACTCAAGCCTTGAGCTTGCCAAGGAGTCTCTTAGGTGCTCTGCCAGGAAAAGGAAGCTTCTTGACAACATGGTTGTCCTGGGACTCGGGAAACTTGGGGGAAGGGAAATGAGCTATGCTTCCGACCTGGACATAATTTTCATTTACGAGGGAGAGGATCACGAACTTTTCTCCAAGTACGGTCAGAGGTTTATATCCAATCTTTCGGTCTATACTTCTGAGAGCTTCTGTTACAAGGTAGACGTGGAACTGCGCCCGTCGGGAAACTCGGGAGCCCTTGTTACCTCGCTTGATGCTTTTGAGGAGTACCATGATTCAAGCGCGCTTATTTGGGAAAAACAGGCCCTCGTAAAGGCCCGGGCGGTCGCGGGAAACCGCGCGCTTGGCGAGAAGGTAATGAAAATCATCGAGAATTTCGTCTACGCGAAAAAACTTGCTCCGGATTTTCCGAAGGAAATTTACAAACTTCGCGGGAGAATTGAAAAAGAACTTGCCAATGAAACGGAATCAAGATTCAACCTGAAAACTGGCAGGGGAGGACTGATAGACGTGGAGTTCCTGGTCCAGATGCTTCAGCTTGCCCATGGAGGGGAAAACCCTGAGGTCAGAACGGTAAGCACAATGGAGACTATCAGAGCACTCGGCCGGTCCGGGCTGATTGAGAGCGGGGAGTCTGAAACGCTTGCCGGAGGCTACCTGTTTTTGAGGAGGATGAGCAATTTGCTCAGCCTGCTAAACGAGCGGGCCAAAAACGAGATTACACGGGACGATTTTGACCGGATGGCCGTTGAGTTCAGTTTCGGCGGCAGGGGAGAATCTCTTAGAGCTGAATACGCGCGCGTGACGGTGGATATCAGGGGAATTTACAATAAGTATTTTCTGGGAAGCGCCTGATGGATAAAAGGAAATGCGTTTTTTTTCTTGCCGACGGCTCTAGACTGGATGTCTTCGCTGAGCTTTTCAAAAGAGGTGATCTTGAGAATATACAGAAGTATGTCGTAGAGCCCGGGAAATTCCTTAAGGGAATCACGGTGTTTCCTTCAACAACGGGTCCGGCTTATACCCCGTACCTTCTCGGCAGATTTCCCGGCAGGTGCAACCTCCCGGGCATACGGTGGTTTGACAGAAGGTATTACGACGCAACCCCCTTTTCCCTGCGAAGATTCAGAAGCTACGCGGGTCCCCAGTCGTTTCTTATCAACCGGGACATAGAGTGCGACTCCCCGACACTTTTCGGACTGGTTCCGGGAAGTATCAGCATTCTTAACGAGATAACCAGGGATATAGAGCCCGCCTGGAACAACAGAACCAAGTATCTTAAATATTATCTGGTTGTGAAAAGCCACTTCACGGAAAGAAGCGACAGTGTTGAAGAGGTCGCGGGAAGAATTCTCATTGACTCCCTTAAAAGTTCTCCGCGTTTTATTTTCTGCGTTTTTCCCGCAATAGATTCCTACTCCCACCGCTACCATCCGTTTCACCATAGGGTTATTGAATCCTACAGAAGGCTTGACAGGTATGTTGGGATGGTAGCGAAAAAGATCGCGGAGAGAGGGGAACTTGACGATACGCTTTTCGTTGTGGGAAGCGACCATGGTCTTACGTCCACCCATTCCCATTTCGATTCCCTGGGTTTTCTTCGCAACCGGGGTTTCAAACCGCTTTATTACACCAACGTGCTTAGGCATTTTCTCGATGCCGATTCATCCGTCATGGTTTCGGGAAACTCCATGGCACATTACTATTTCAAAAATTCCGATGGATGGAAAAGACATACGCGCTATGAAGAAATAGCGGATATAGTGGGTGATCTCTCCAGCCGACCGGAAGTGGATATTGTCTGCGCTAGAACTGGCGGGACGGGTAGCGAGGTAAAAATAATAAACCCGAGGGGAAAGGCTCTTTTGAGCGTAGATCGTGAAGGTTTCATTTGCTACCGCAATGTTTCGGGTGACCCTCTCGGCTACGGCTTTTCCTCAAGGAAGATGGATGCTGCCGAGTCGCTTCGACTCACTATAGATTCTGATTACCCCGACGCACTACTACAAATTCTCCAGCTTTTCGAGTCGCCTCGCACCGGAGACGTGGTAGTGAGTTCAAAACCGGGCTATGACCTTAGGGCTACCCACGAGAACCCCGAACATCACGGTTCCCACGGCTCCCTGCACAAAGACCACATGGTGGTTCCCATTCTTATAAGCCGACCGGCGCAATGCGATTACGTACGAACCGCGGATATTTTTTCGAGCATCGTTCATTATCTTGGGATTGACGTTCCCCGGGGTGTTGACGGAAGGGATATTCTTGAGTGACTGGCTTTAGGAGAAGATTTCCTCTATCTGGTCGCTGACTTCTCCCTCTTTTTTCCGAAGCGCTATGGAGAGTTCTTTGACTACATGGGAAAGGGCGGTTTCCATTATTCTTTTCTCACCGAAGGACAGGTTCTTCACCCTTTTCAGATGGTGTATGTCCCTTAATACCTCGGCTATTTCGTGGATGTCTCCGCTTTTAACCTTGTCGGCGTATTCCTTGTATCTTTTGTTCCAGCTCTGTACACCCAGTTTGGGTATTTTGCCGTTTTCTTCCTTCAGTATATCGAGGATCTTCTTTACTTCATTTTTAGCTACCACGGGCCTTAAACCCACGGAATCTATGTTGTCCGTGGGAACCATGAGTTTTACGTTGCTTTCAAGAACGTTAAGCACGTAAAAGAATTTTTTCGAACCGAGTATCTCCTTTTCTTCAACTCCCTGAACCTCAACTACCCCGTGCACTGGATACACGGCGTTTTGCCCTGCTTTAAATTTCTTGCTCATTTTATTAAGTTATACAAAACTGATAATCTACCTGATTTACGGTCGATTTACCAGAAAACGGGTGAGAAGGGTTCGAGTAATGGAGAAAAGTTGCGATTTTCTTGTCGTGGGCGGAGGAATTGTGGGTCTTGCCATCACAAAGGAACTTCTTCTGCGCGGTTATAAGAACATTCTTGTTTTGGAAAAGGAAAAAAGTCTCGGGGCGCACTCAAGCGGTCGAAACAGCGGTGTTCTTCATGCCGGGATATATTATGCGCCCGATTCTCTCAAGGCAAAGTACTGCATCGAGGGAAACCGATTGATGAGGGATTTCTGCCGGGAGAACGGAGTTGCTATATCTGAATGTGGTAAGGTCATCGTGGCGGACTCTGAGGAGAAGCTTGAGGGACTCTTGGAACTTCAGCAGAGAGCAAAAAGAAACGGAGTGGAATCGTATCTTATTGATGAAAAAGAGCTTGCGGAGATAGAACCTCATGCCATTACGTTTGAGAAAGCTATATATTCTCCGGCGACATCCGTGTTTGACCCCCTGGGGGTCCTGGAAGCCATTTACTCAAGAGTTAAAAGAACTGGAAAAGCCCGTGTGCTTTTTGATACGGCTTTTATCGGAAAAAAAGAGGATCACGTCGCTCTTACAAGCAGGGGAGACGTAAGTTACGGAAAACTCGTAAACGCGGCGGGGCTCCACGCGGACGTAGTGGCACGCCATTTCGGAGCAGGTCTTAGATACAGATCAATTCCTTTCATGGGTTCCTACAGGGAACTTACGGAAAAGAGCTCTCATCTTGTCCGTGGCAACATCTACCCGGTTCCCGACGCGAGAATGCCTTTTCTGGGTGTGCACTTTACACGGAGCACTTCGGGGCGGGTTTTTATTGGTCCTACAGCCGTGCCGGTTCTCGGGAGGGAGAGCTACGGATTTCTTGAGGATCTGGGACTTGAGTCGTTTCGCTTTCTTTACAGAAACGCATCGATGTTCATGAGCGACAGCGGCTTCAGGGCAAACGCGTTCTCCGAGGCAAAGAAATACCTGGGGTGGCATTTCTACTCCGAGGCCAGGAAGCTGGTTCCTAGTCTTCTGCCCCGTGATCTTATCTCCTCCGCGAAAACAGGCATCCGCTCACAGCTTGTCGACTGGAAAGAGAAAAAACTTGTCATGGACTACGTTGTCTGCGCAGAAGGGGACAGCCTTCACGTGTTAAACGCAATATCGCCCGCTTTTACCTCTTCAATGTCGTTTGCCAAGCATGTGGCAGACATACTCCTTGAGGAAAAAGCGCCGCAGGTGCGGTGAACGCGAGACTTTTTGTGCGTGGTTTTATTTTTTGCGTTTTTCCTTGAAAAATTCCGGCAATCGCATTTAATATTTATCCGTACTTATCCTTTTTTCCATTGAAGAGTTGCTTTAACCGGACTGGAAAATGCCCGAGCAGAGAATCATAAGAAATTACGTCGATAGGCCTAACTCCTACACTATCGAGTCTTATCTGTCCTCGGGCGGGTATTCGGCGCTCAGAAAGGCCCTCGGCATGGCTCCGGGGGATATAACCGACGTGGTCAAAAAATCGGGTCTCCGGGGAAGGGGAGGGGCGGGCTTTCCGGCGGGAATAAAGTGGAGCTTCATTCCGCCTGATTCCAAGAAACCCGTTTATCTCTGCTGCAACGCCGATGAAAGCGAACCCGGAAGTTTCAAAGACAGGGAAATTCTGGAAAAAGATCCCCACCAGATGATCGAGGGCATAATAATTGCCTGCTACGCTATCCGGTCCCATAAAGCCTACATATACATAAGAGGGGAAATGCCCTACGGAGCTAAAAGGATACAGCAGGCCATAGGGGAAGCCTACGAGCACGGCTATCTCGGCAAAAACGTACTTCTAAGCGGTTTTGATATCGATATCAAGCTATACATCGGCGCTGGCGCCTACATATGCGGAGAGGAAACCGGTCTTCTTGAGTCAATAGAGGGGAAAAAAGGAGAACCGAGGCCAAAACCTCCTTTCCCGGCCCAGATAGGCCTTTTCGGCTGTCCCACCATAGTTAATAATGTGGAGACGCTCGCCTGCGTTCCGCATATAGTAAACAACGGGGCGGACTGGTTTGCCTCAATAGGCACTCCGAGAAACACGGGAACCAAGATTTTCGGGCTAAGCGGGCACATAAACAACCCTGGGCTTTACGAACTTCCCCTCGGAATAAACCTTCTTGAACTGATTGAAGAGTACGGCGGAGGAGTTCTCGGGGGAAGGAAAATAAAGGCTGTTTCTCCCGGCGGTTCTTCGTCTGCGGTTTTTTCCGCAGATGAACTCGACGTTGCAATGGATTTCGATTCCATAGCGGCCGCGGGTTCCATGCTTGGAACGGCTGGAGTAACCGTGATGGACGAAACGGTGAGCATGGTGAAGGTAGCCCAGAATCTTGCCCATTTCTACAGGGATGAGTCGTGCGGGCAATGCGTTCAGTGCAGGGAAGGAACGTGGTGGCTTGAAAAGATACTGAGAGAGATTGACGAAGGCAGAGGGTCCATTGAATACATCGACATAATACTTGACGCATGCTCGCAGATGAGGGGAACGACCATATGTGCCCTTGCAGACGGTTGCGCCATGCCTGTTGACTCGATAGTGAGAAAATTCAGGGACGAGTTTGAGGAGCATATAAAAAGAGGGCAGCCTTCGATTTAGGACCTCTTGTGTACGTTTGATCTCGGCGGGGCGCTACCGCATAAGCTAATTTCTTCGATAGCTGAGATCTTTATGTCAGAATCAGTCGCCTTTGACACCATCGGGAAAGATTTTTCTTATATCCTTTTCCCAGACAATCTCCCCTTCACTAAAAATGGCTACCGATCCAGTGGTTTCTATGGCCCGGCGACGCGCGCGTTCGGAGGCTCTTAGCATGGCCGCCTCCGCGCCAACCAAATCCTGATCTCGCGACTTCTTGGCAAGCCTCGGGCTTCTCTGTTTCCTTGTGGTCATACTCAGTTCTTTTCCTCTAATAGCACAGGTGTGTGCCCCGAATTTTCATATATTACCCACTCATCTACTAGATATCGATAGATCGATTGGAAATTACGCCACCCAGAACGGAACCGTCGACGAACAGTTTGTTCCGATACATCGTGTCCTCCTTCCATGACCCGCTGTTTGACGCGGGCTATAGCCATTTCCGGTGTTGGCAATCTAAGAAAAAACAGTTTTATCAAGTAGCCCTTTTCTTGCCAAAGGGGAATCAGGCGTGCGTAACCATTTCCGCTCAGGGTGGTCTCGAAGGCGAAACTCTCCTCTTTTGCCACGCAATCGTGAATCGTTTTCAGCATCAGCCTGCCTGAATTGCCGCTAGGCCCGGTTGAAGCGGGTTAAGTTCTGCCGCTATCAGGTCTGCGTTTATGAAAGTCGGACAATGTGCCTCGTTAGGAAGAAATTCCGTGGAGAAAGTTGTTTTTCCCGCGCCGTTAGGTCCTGCGATAATGAAAATCCTCTTGGATCTGCTCATGTCTCTCTTTTTCCGTAGGTTCAGTTGGTTCCTGCGGTGTTCTGGCTGAATACTTCTTGGAATTATCCCTTAGGGTTCCATTACTCTTTTTCAAGGGATTTTCTGAGTGCTTGGTTTACGATTGCAGGGTTGGCTTTCCCTTTTGTTATTTTCATCACCTGACCAACGAAAAAGCCGAGAAGTTTCATGTCCCCATTTCGGTACCTTTCAACTTCCTTAGGATTTTCTTCAATTATTTTTGCTATAACCGAAGAAATCTCGTCTTCATCCGTAATCTGGGTAAGCCCCTTCTCCATGACTATTTCTCCGGCGCCTTTACCCCCGCTTATCATCTCGGAGAATATTTCCCTGGCGGTTTTGCGGTTTATTTTTCCTTCCCCGAGGATGTTTAATAGTTCGGCGAGGCCCTCAGGCTTAACGGGGAATCCCCTTATCCTGTCCTCGTTTTCAACTTCTCTTAGAAGTTCGTTTAAAATCCAGTTGCTTGCCGCCTTTTTGTCATTTGCGTGTTCTGCGCACTCTTCAAAGTATTCCGCAAGCGGTCTTGAGGACGAGAGCGTCACCGCATCATTCCTCGATATGGAGAATTCATTCACGAATCTGTTAAGTTTTTCATCGGGCAACTCTGGAAGGGAAAGACGGATTTCTTCTAGGTAATCCTCTTCCACGACGACCGGCAAAAGATCCGGGTCTGGGAAATACCTGTAGTCGTGAGCTTCTTCTTTTGATCTCATCGGAACCGTAATCCCTCTTTGGGAGTCGAAAAGCCTTGTTTCCTGAACTACCTTTTTTCCGCTCCGCAGAACCGCCTCCTGCCTGTTTGTTTCATATTCGATGGCTCTTTGTATGAAGCGGAATGAATTCAGATTCTTGATTTCAGTTTTCGTTCCAAGTTTGCTCTGTCCTACCGGTCGCACGGAAACATTCGCGTCGCAGCGCAGGCTTCCTTCCTCCATGTTTCCGTTGCAAACCTCAATGTATTTGAGGATTGTTCTCAGTTTCTTTACGTATTCAACCGCTTCTTCTGCGGTTGAGATGTCGGGCTCGCTCACTATTTCCACCAAGGGCACTCCGGCCCTGTTAAGGTCCACGTGGCTCTCGAAGTCTGAATATTCGTGCACGAGTTTCCCTGCGTCTTCTTCGAGATGTATGCGGGTTATCCTGATTTTCTTTTTATCGTTCCCCGAATCTATCTCTAGATGCCCTCTAAGACACAGTGGTTCATCGTACTGGGAAATCTGGTAGCCTTTCGGAAGATCCGGGTAGAAATAGTTCTTCCTTGCGAATCTGGATTTCCGGGCGATCTCGCAGTTGGTTGCCAATCCTGCTCTTATCGCGTACTCAAGAACCTTTTCGTTGAAAACCGGCAGCACCCCCGGCATTCCAAGGCAGACCGGGTTCACCTGGGAATTGGGAGGACTTCCGAATTTGGTTGAAGAAGAAGAAAATATCTTGGATTCGGTGGCAAGCTGCGCATGCACTTCAAGACCGATTACCGCTTCGTATTCCATTGGTAGTTCCTTCGGGGGAAATTTGATAAAGACAACCAAGCGAAAATTATATATGCGCTTGGCCCGCAGGCAACCCCTGGGGTTGCGTATTTGTATCTTCGTTTTGAACTTGGGCGCACAAATTCACGCTTCATTGTATAATCATTTACGATCCACTTAAGTTCCAGAAGTATTGTTATTAGGGAGAATTCATATGTCCGACGCAAAAGCCCTTATAGTTTCCCCGCATCCCGATGATCTTGAAATAGGCATGGGAGGAACGGCCTGTCTACTTCTGGAAAAAGGTATGGACGTGATTTCCGTTGTCGTTACCGATGGAAGGAGAAGCGCAAACCCGAGGGGTGTTA
The DNA here is from genome assembly GCA_047518015.1 of Thermodesulfobacteriota bacterium. GTDB lineage: Bacteria > Desulfobacterota_D > UBA1144 > Nemesobacterales > Nemesobacteraceae > Nemesobacter. The sequence continues at coordinate 30,854 of JAKZRS010000040.1, forward strand.
CGTGGGAGGAGCTTGTACGGACAAGGGAGCAGGAAGTCAGGGAATCCTCAGAGATACTCGGAGTTGAGGTCTCTCTTCTGGGCTTTTCCGATATGGAATCTGAAGCGAACAAACGTGAATTCAGTTCTAAAATGGGGGAAATAATAACCGAGATCCGCCCGGACGAGATATACCTCCCGCATCCCGAAATTGACAAGCACAAAACCCATAGGACGGTTTCCCGCCTGACGCTTGATTGTCTGAGCGCCGCGACCGACGCAGACACTTTTGAGTGTGAATGCTGGTTTTACGAGGTATGGACGCCTTTTCCCTCATACGACCGTATCGAAGACATAACGTCTTTTGCCGACCGCAAGCGCCGGGCTATTGAGGCGCACCGAAGCCAGACGGCCTACAAGGACTACACAGATGGCATAATGGGTCTTAACAGGTACAGGGGTGCTTTTCACGATACCGCGGATGGATTCGCACCGCTTTGGGCCGAGGTTTTCATAAGGCACGACTTCGGGTGATCTTATCTCGGAACGTATTTTCTTTTCCTTGACCAAAGAAGCAGGTCAAATTCATCAAGACTTATTCCCAGTTCGCGCGCGCAATCCGTCATCAGGTTCTCGGTCTCAAGGTATCTTTTTTTTGTCAGGGGATATTTTGCCTCGCTTATGATCCCCAGTTCAAAAAGAGATGTTAGGTTGTTTCGGTCAAGAATCGCGTAACCGGAAAATCCCAAATTCCTTAGAAAATGACTCGCCTGCACGTATCCAAGCCCTTTGATTCCGGGATTCTTTGCGAAAAAGTCTCTTCTCTCCACCCTGTCTTCAAAGGAACTGACAAGTGATTTCAGAAGAAATCCGTGTTCTTCTTTAAGGTATTCTCTGGTAAAAACAAGATAACGGGACACGTTCTCGGCATATTTGTGAATTGCTTCAAGGCTGCTTAGCAGATCGTTCTCTCCTCCGTCCACGAGTTTTTCTCCTATGGCCCTCATGCACTGACCTGCTATTCTGGGGCCGACCCCGGAACTCAGTATGCAGAATGAAAGTTCGTGGAAGATCTGGTGGTCGTCGGCCTCTTGGAAAGCTTCTTTGAATTCCAAAAGCCGGTTCTGTATTTCTTCTTTTTTAAGCTCGTAGAGCTCAAGGAGTTCTCGTTTCTCTTTTTCCGTCATCCCGAAGCCCCCGTTTTTCGAGGCGTTATTTCAGTATTTCGCCTGTTTTTTCACTCCAGAGAAATAGATCCATTTCATCAAAATCAAATCCGTTTCTCTCCGAGAAGCTTCTAAACTTGTTTTCAATCTCAATGTATTTCGACCTTGAGTGCGGTGCCCGGACAGATTCCGTTATACCGAGTTCGAAAAGGCACTGGAGTATGTGCTTATCAAGTATTGCGTAGCCGCGAAAGCCGATGTTTCTTAGGAAATGGCTTGCTTCCTTGAAGCCAAGCCCCTTTATGTCCTTGTTGAGTGCGAAAAAATCTCTTCTCTGCGCCGGATCTTCAAAGGAGAGAAGAAGCGTTCTTAGCTTGAGTCCATATTGGCGGGCGAGATAGTTCCTTGTGTGGACCACATGCTTTGAGCGCACGTTTGGGAATCTGTATACTCCCCGAAGCCTCTTCCTGAGTTCATCCTCGCTCGCGCCCGGAAGTATGCTCCTTACGGCGCGAATTGCGCTCAGTCCCATCTTAGCGCTCGTTCCGGCCGTGAATATGCAGAAAACAAGTTCTTCGAAAATCGCTTCTTCGGAAGCGTTTTTGATAATGTTTTCAAATTCCCTGAGTTTCTTGTGTATCTCCAGGGTTTTGCGTGGAAGGTCTTCCCTTATTGACCGTACTGTCAACATCCGGGGTTTATTTATAGATGACCAGATTTCTTCCGGCGATCAGAGTGGTTGAGGACAGGTTGTTCCACCTCTTGATCTGGGAGACCGAGACCCTGTAGCGAAGCGCCAGTTCGCTTAGAGTATCGCCTGGTATTATCTTGTGATTCATTTTCCTCGGAACGTCTCGTTGCACGTAAGTGGAGGAAAGTCTCTGGGGGATTGAAAGGGTCTTTCCCGCTATTATGAGAGAGTCCTTGAGGTTGTTAGCCCTTTTTATCTCGTCGATGGAGACTCCGTATCTTTTCGCCAGGACGTAAATGTTTTCCCCGGGACGGATCCTGTGCTTTACGTATATGACGTTTCCTTTTGTGGGTATCTCAAGCCTCTGTCCGGGACGTATGATTGAACTGGAGAGGTGATTTGCGTACTTGAGTTTCTCGATGGACGTTCCGAATCGCTTGGCTATCTTCCAGAGACTGTCGTCTGGTTTCACCGTGTATCTTGTGGGTCTTGTCCTGAAAGGAATTTCAATGTTTTTTAGGGCCACCAACTCGCTATGGACCGAAACGAGTTTCTCTCCATAGCCTTTGGGAACCTTGAGCACGTAGTCTCCTCCCGGAGGAGTGGAAAGTCCGACAAGCGAGGGGTTGTACCTGGAAATTTCCTTGTACCCCATGTTGAGCAGGTTAGCGATTTCCGCGAGACTTTTTCTGGGCGGAACGCTCACGGTTTCATAATCTTTTTCCGCTCCTTTAATCCTGAAGCCGTATTCTTCCGGGTTTTTAGCTATTATCAAAGCAGCGTTGAATTTCGGCAGATAGTTTCTTGTTTCCTTAGGAAGCTTTTTTGAGAGCGCCCAGAAGTCGGTCGAACCTGTTCTGGCGATGGCCTTGGACACCCTTCTTTCTCCGCAGTTGTAGGCGGCTAGGGCAAGTTCCCATGAACCGAATTCGTCAAACATTTCCTTGAGATATCTGGCTGCCGCCAAGGTCGATTTCTCGACATCCATTCTCTCATCTACCCAGTAGTTTACTTTTAGTCCGTACCTCAGCCCGGTCGGTCTTATGAATTGCCAGAGACCGACGGCGTTCTTTCTTGAAACGGCACGGGGGTTAAATCCGCTTTCTATAAGCGGCAGATACGCTATGTCTGAAGGAATTCCCTCGGAGAGAAGCGTTTTTTTAATCTCCGGAAGGAATTTCCCGGAGCGGCTGAGAATCGCAGTGAAGTCTTCTTTTCCTTTTCCTGAAAACCGGCGGATGTAATGCTCAACCCTTGAGTTTCTCTTTATCTCGAATTTTATGTCCTCATAATCCTGTGAAGTTTCCGCGTTCTTGACCGCTGAGATCTCTTCGGTCCCGGGTTCTGTCTGGTCAGCTTGCAGGACTTGTTTGTCAGGGGCAGAAGATGGTTGGAGCGCCGTATCGGTATCCGTTTCCCCGATTTCGGGTTGTGTCAGGGGACTTTGTGGGGTTTGTTCGCCAGAGTCAGAAGACAATTGGGCCGCGGTATCAGTGTCCACTTCCTCGATTTCTTCAGCTCTCTGAGCTAACTCGACGAATTCGATCTGTACTTTTTCCAGAGATGTGTGTGGTTTCAGCAAATCCTGACTTGAAGCGGTAGCGGGAAACCACGGGAGAAAAACGGTGAAAACTGCGGAAAGCATCACGATTAGGCTGGAGCTGATTCTGTCTGTGGTAAGCTTATCCATATTATTCGCGTAGTTTTTTAATCAATGGCGGGGACAGAAACCCCCCGAAGAAAGTCTTCCGGTTTATTTTTCTTCAGCTATTTGTATAATAATTTTAACCACATAGTTTCAATAGTCAAAGTATGTTGTGGGAGATTTTATAGAAACAGGACTTATCAGGTTTTTGTTTTCTTACAGTCTTTCTTAAAAATTTTTCCTAAAATGCGCCAGGAGTCATGAGTTGAGCAGAAAAGCCGTTGCGGTTCTTTTCGGTGGGATTTCGGTTGAGCATGAGGTATCTCTTGTCTCCTCAAAGTTTGTCATAAGCAACTTTGATCCTTCAAAATTCGCCTTGTTGCCGATTTTTATTTCGAAAGAGGGCCGCTGGCAGAGGGCTTTTCTTGAGAACTGGCCGGAGGGGGAACCTCCCGCTCTGGTTCCCGACTCCGAGATTGTTCCCATGCTCTCCGATTCTCCCCCGGGCTGTTTCGCTGAAATAATCGGAGGAGAGATAAAGAAGACCTTTTCCGTGGATGCGGTTTTCCCCGTCCTTCACGGAACCTTCGGCGAGGATGGGTCGGTGCAGGGTCTCATCGATCTTATGGGTGTTCCATGCGTGGGCGCGGATTTGCTCGGGTCTTCGCTTTGCATTGACAAGATAGTCTCAAAAACCATACTCAGGGATAATGCCATTCCGGTTGTTCCCTTCTTTGGTTTCGCAAAAACCAGTTGGCAAAAAGATAAAGAAAGAATTCTCCGTTGCCTGGAAAATGAAATAGGTTTTCCCTGCTTCGTAAAATCCTCGAACCTCGGTTCAAGCGTAGGGGTTTCAAAGGTAAGTTCTCCCGGGACAATTGCCGATGCCGTGGAGGCTTCTTTTAATTTTTCTGAAAGGGTGATTGTTGAGCGGGCCGTCTTGAATCTCAGGGAGATGGAGGTAAGCGTTATAGGGAACCACGATCCGCGGGCGTCAATTCCCGGGGAACTTGTTGTGGAAGGGGGTTTTTACGATTACGCAAAGAAGTACCAGGACGAATCCACCGAATTTCGCATTCCCTGCGACCTTGACCAAAAAATTCAGGATAGAATCAGAACCCTCGCTATTGCTTCCTATTCCGCTCTTTGCTGCACCGGTATGGCGAGGGTGGATTTCCTGGTTGATGCCGATACCGAACAGGTGTTTGTAAGCGAGATAAACACGATCCCGGGCTTTACGCCCATAAGCATGTATCCGAAGCTATGGGAGGCAAGTGGGCTTTGCGTCGGGGAAATGCTCGAGATGCTGGTTGAGCTTGCAGAGCAGAGACATCGGATGAGAAGGGAACTCAGAACGGATTTTTCGAGTTCCCGGTAGGAATTCACTTGCCGAGAATGTCGTTTTTCTGTCCCCGGAAAAGCACCAGAAAAACAACTCCGGCGATTATTGAAGCTCCCCCCAGAAGTTTCGTAACCGACGGCAGGTCGTCAAAGAAAACATGCGCGAAAATCAGTACGAAAATCGATTCCATCGGCATCACGGCCGTTGTTCTTGAGATATCGAGAAGCTTTATGGCGTGAAACTGGCTTCCTTTGGCTATGTATGCTCCGCATGCTCCTCCGCACGCCATCACAAGCGCCTGTTTAAGGTTAGGGGGCTCGAAGGTTCCGGTGAGCATGAGATAAGTGAAAAGAACTATGGAGACCCCAAGAGTTCTAACCGTCGCGACTGTGAGCATGTTAAGATCCTGCGCCATTTTCTTTACCATGAAAGAAAGAAGGGAATACAAAAACGCGGCTCCGAGAGCCATCGCGGTTCCGAAGATGAGATAGTCTTCTCTCTGATAGGCGACTACCGCTCCGCCCGCCACGGTCAAGGCTATTCCTATGCTCTCCCCCTTGTTAAGCCTTTCCCCGAGAAAGATTATGCCGAGCAGAAGCGCAAAAAGCGTCTGGGCTTTCATCAGGAACGAGGTAAGGGCCGGTCCGATTGTCCAAAGCGCCACCATCCACAAGGCGGCTCCGACCGAGGTTATCACGGAACTCCAGATAAAAATGTCACGGTACTGGCGAATCCTTTTAAGTTCTTTTCTCTGCGCGCGAAGGAAGGGGAACAGAACTATGGCGACCACGAAAGCTCCGAAGAACCAGAAAAACGTAGTGGTTTCCGGGTGAAGGTCGTTTCGCTCAAGCGCCTTTCCTATGGCGTAGGAAAGCGCCGTAAAAAAAGCGGTGGCTACCAGAAAAAGATAGCCCTTTATTGGAAGTCTTTCTTTTTTCTCAGGTTTGTTCATGAATGTTGCTGTTTCTCCATAAAGAAGCTATTGCTCCGCCCGAGACATTATGCCAGATACTGAAAAGTGCGGCGGGAAGTGCGGATAGGTAACCGAAATGCAACTGGGAAAGAGCCGTCGCGAGCCCCGAGTTCTGCATTCCCACTTCTACGGATATCGCCCTGCAGCTGCTTTCTTCAAAGCCCAGTGCCTTTGCTGTAATATAACCGCACGCAAGGCCCAAAGTGTTATGAATAATTACGATAAGCAAAACCACCGCGCCGATGGTTTTTATTGACTCCGCGTTCAAAGCCACGATTATTCCTACAACAAGCGCTATTACCAGAGAAGACAGGGAGGGCAGAAAAGGCAGTAAGGACTCTGATTTTCTTCCGAGCAGTTTCCTTGAAACTGCTCCCGGAAGTACCGGCAGCAGCACTATCTGAAGTGCCGAGATGAAAAGATCGCCAACCGGAACGTCTATCCATTTTCCCGCGTAAACATACATCAGCACGGGCAGCAGAAACGGGCAAAGAAGCGTTGAAACCGACGTGAGCGTTACCGAAAGCGCCAGGTCGCCCCTTGCCAGGTAGGTGATCACGTTTGATGCGGTTCCCCCGGGGTACGAACCCACAAGAACGATCCCCTCAGAAACCAGAGGGCTTGTCCCGAACGCAAGGGCGAGGAGGAACCCCAGAAAAGGCATCACGACGTATTGAGCGCAAACCCCTGTCAGGATCTCAAGCGGTCTTGAAAAAACCCTCCTGAAGTCATCGGTACTGAGCGTTATGCCCATTGCGAACATTATCACAGCGAGCATGGGGACTATGAGGAAACCGAGATTTTCAAATACGGAAGGAAAAAAGTACGCGACGGCAGAAAACAGTATTATCCAGAGGATGAAAAACCTTGTTATGAGGCCGTTTAGCGAAGATAGAGCGCTTTCTATAGAATCCAACTTCGTTTGTTACCGTCGGGCTGTGGGGTTGCTGGGGAAGTGATTGCGGGGAAGTTTTATCGCTTTGGCTCAACTCCGATTGCTATTTTCGAGAATCCTTGGGTTTTCGCCAGATCCATGGTGCTTACCACCGGGCCGTGCATGGCCTCGGCATCCGCCCTGATTATTATAAGGGTGTCTTTGTCGGGTATCTTCTGAAACTCCCGTTTTATGGAGTCAGCGGAGGTCATAAGCATGTCGTTGAAGTAAACTTTTCCGTCTTTGGCAATGTTTATGCTTATGTCTTTCATCTGAACGATTTCACCGGTCGCTTTCGGCAGGTTGACTTTTATGCCGCTTGATATGGCGAAGTTGAGTGTGAGGGCGAAGAAAATAAGGAGGTTGAAAACCACGTCCACGACAGGGGCGAGGTCTATGCCGTATCTTGCACCAGAATTTTTCCTTGTCCTGAAGTTCATAGGGATGTCTTTGCGGAAAAAGCCTCCAGAATTTTCTTGCCTTCATCCTCAAGCGAACCGAGCAGCTCCTTGAATTTCCCGTCGGTGTACTTGTAGGCTATGAGTGCCGGAATCGCTATCGTGAGTCCAAGAGCCGTTGTGTAAAGGGCTTCAGAAATACCTCCTGCAAGGGAGGAGGGATCGACTATATCCTTCTCAGATATGACGGCGAACACCTTTATCATGCCCGATATCGTTCCGAGAAGCCCGATTAGAGTACTTATGCTGCTTATGGTAAGCAGAGTCTCAATATATTTTTCAAGGCCCTGCGCCTCCGCCTTTCCGGCCGTCTCAATCGCTTCCTGCATCTCGGCTTTCGATTTATCTGAATTTTCTGCGGCAGCAAGAGCTATTCTGGCTACAGCCGAATCGTTTGACGCGCAAAGCGATTTTGTTTCGTCAAGCCCCTTTGTCTTGACAGCCTCATATAAGCTTGAAAGAAATTCTTGCGGGAGAAGTTTCTTCTTCTGAAGCGTATGAAACTTTTGCAGAAAAATTGCAAGTCCGAATATGGAACATAAAATCAGGGGGAAAATGTATACTCCGCCCTTGGTGAACAGATCAACAATTACGTCCATGGGGATTTATCCTTATAGAGAGGTTTTTGCTCCGAAGTTTAGATTTTCGATATGACGAAATCATTATAAAACAAATCCGGGCTTTGTCCAAGCAAAATTTGGCGAGGGATCTGGGTTGCTTGTCATTAATTGTTTTCTGCTGGGTTTTTTTTCGGGTAGATTTTCTACCTTCAAACCTGCGGGGATTTATATGATGACTTCCGATTTTGAATATACCAACGGCGAACTTTACGTGGAAAAAGTTCCAGTGCGAGAGATATGCGAGAACCTGGGTACTCCCGTCTATATCTATAGTCACAATTTCATCAGTTCAAGCTTCCTTGAATATAAGCAGGCGTTTCGCGAGATTGATCCCCTGATCTGCTATTCCGTCAAGGCAAACTCGAATATATCCGTACTCAGGATTTTCTCCTCCATGGACTCCGGTTTCGATATTGTTTCATCGGGGGAACTGCGAAGGGTGATTGCCGCGGGGGGAGACCCTTCGAAAGTGGTATTCTCTGGAGTCGGAAAGACCAAAGAGGAAATAGAAGCCGCACTTCGCTCCGGGATACTTTTTTTCAACGTGGAGTCCGAAGCGGAGCTTCAGAATATAAACGAGGTAGCCGTTTCCATCGGGGAAAAGGCTCCGGTTGCGATAAGGGTGAATCCTGATATTAATCCCGATACACATCCATACATATCAACGGGTTTTGAGAAAAGCAAGTTTGGAATTGGAATTGAAAAAGCAGTGGATGTTTACAGAGATGCCTCACGGATGAAGGGAATTGAGATAAGGGGAATTGATGCCCATATAGGTTCCCAGATATTTGATCTCTCCTCCTTTTCCGAGTCCATATCAAAGCTGGTTTATCTTGCTGACAGACTTGGAAGCGACGGGATTGAAATCTCCTACATAGATATAGGAGGGGGGCTGGCGATAAGCTATGAGAGTGAGGAAAGACCTCCGGCGAAATCAGAGTACGCACAGGTTTTTGAGGAACATCTTCGCGATACCAGTTACAGGCTGGTCCTTGAACCCGGAAGATCAATGGTAGGTAACGCGGGAATAATGGCCACCAAGGTGCTTTATATTAAAGAGGGAACTTCGAAGAAATTCGTAATAGTTGACGCCGCAATGAACGATCTTGTAAGACCCGCGTTCTACGACTCCTTCCACCGCATAGAACCGGTGCGCGGGGGAGATTCCGGATCTTCCGAGATAGTGGATATAGTTGGCCCCATATGTGAATCGGGCGATTTTCTGGCCAGAGACAGGAGTTTCCCCGCGGTTTCCGCGGGCGAACTGCTCGCGGTTTTCAGCGCGGGGGCATACGGGTTCGTGATGTCGTCGAACTACAATACGAGACCCCGGGCGGCGGAAGTCCTTGTAAGCGGTGAGAGGTACTGCGAGATAAGGGCCAGGGAAACTCTTGAAGATATGCTGAAAGCAGAAACCATTGCGGAATTTCTGTAGTATCAAAGGTAATGGTTGTGGCGCCTGGGCTTGGGGATTAAGTCATGAAACAGGGTTTTAACGGACTTAAGGTGACGTCTTTTGAAAGTCGCCGCTGTGAGGAGATGAAAAAACTTATCTCTTATCACGGCGGCGTGCCCAGAGTTGCGCCCTCGATGAGAGAAGTCCCTGATCTGAAAAGTCCTTACGTCGATAGGTTTGCCGATGACCTTTTCTCGGGCAGCGTTGATCTTCTTATTCTGATGACAGGGGTAGGCACCCGAATTCTCTCCGAGATCGTAATTGCAGAGTCGGGGGAAGAAAAGTATGTTGATGCTCTGAGAGCAACAACGATTCTCACAAGAGGCCCGAAACCCGTCGCAGCCCTTCGCAAATTCGGGGTAAGGCCTGATATCACCGTTTCTGAACCGAACACGTGGAGGGATATACTCTCCACTTTTGACCAGAGGGATATGTCGCTTGAAAACCTGGTCGTGTATGTTCAGGAATATGGTGTTTCCAATCAGGAATTTCTCGCTTCTCTTGAAAAAAAAGGGGCGGACGTAAGAAGAATTCCCATATACAGGTGGGCGTTGCCTGAGGATCTGGGTCCCCTGCGGGACGCGGTAAGGTCCATATCCGAGGGAGCGGAGGATTGTCTTCTTTTCACAAGCTCCCGGCAGGTGTCCAATCTTTTTGAGGTGGCAGGTACGCACGAGTGCGGCACTGAATTCGTGGAGGGAATGAAAAAAGCTCTTATATGTTCAATCGGACCAACAACTACCGAAACGCTTAGAGAAAACGGAATATCAGTTGACTATGAGCCCGACAGCCCGAAAATGGGGAATCTGGTGAGAGAGGCGGCCAGAAGATCCGCGGCGCTTTTGGCGAAAAAAAGAACCGCTTTTAAAAACGGGGTTGATACCCGAAACTGGAGCCGTACGCAGATGGTCTGGTCGGGGGACGGCACGCGGGCCCGAAGAAGTGAAATCACGTCCAAGGGAGCGTTTATGAAGGCATGCCGGCTCGAGAAAACGGATCATACTCCCATCTGGCTTATGCGCCAGGCGGGCAGGTTTCTCCGGGAATACAGAGAGGTGCGCTCTCGCATCTCGTTCATGGAGCTTTGCAAGACCCCGGATACAGCTTCGGAAATTACGCTCATGACAGTTGACCGACTCGGCGTGGACGCGGCTATCATTTTCTCCGACATACTGCTTATCCTGGAACCTCTGGGGCTTTCTCTTGAGTATTCAAGCGTTGACGGTCCCGTGATAGCCAAACCCCTTCGAACCCGAAAGCGCATAGACGCTCTGAGAGAATTTCATCCGGAAAGCATGGAGTTTGTCTACCAGGCTGTGCGTACAACCAGAGAGGCGCTTAATCCCGAAGTTTCGCTTCTGGGTTTCGCCGGCGCTCCGTTCACCGTGGCGTCGTACGCGATTGAGGGAAGGGGTTCAAGAAACTACGTCAACACGAAAAAGCTTATGTACGGGGACCCTTCTTTGTGGGAGAGGCTGATGGAAGTTCTGACCGCGAGCATTTCGGACTACCTTTGCGCTCAGGTGGAAGCAGGGGCCGATGCAGTGCAGATTTTCGACAGCTGGGTAGGTTGTCTCTCTCCCGCGGATTATGAAAAGTTCGTCTTTCCCCACGTAAAGAAACTCATCTCCACGCTCCCGTCGGGTGTTCCGGTAATATTGTTCGGGACCGCAACCGGCTCTCTTCTCGAACTCATGGGGAGGACCGGAGCTGGAGTTATCGGTCTTGACTGGAGGGTCGATATTCTTGACGGCTGGCGCAGAGCCGGCAGCTCTCTTGCGGTTCAGGGGAATCTTGATCCCGTTTCCATGCTCTCAACCCCCTCTCACGTCGTCGAGGAGGCAAGGAAGATACTGGACAGGGTAGGAGGGAAGCCCGGCCACATATTCAACCTGGGTCACGGAGTACTGCAGCAGACACCGGTTGACAATGTTCTCAGGCTGATTGATGAAGTTCACCAGTACTCCGCGGAAACAGGCGCTTAGGAGAGAAGTTATATGCCAAAGAACTTTGACGCGATAATGATGATCGGATACGGCGCCCCTGAGAAAAAACAGGACATAATGCCCTTTCTAAGAAATGTAGCGGGCGGAAGACCGATACCCGAGGACAGGCTGCGGGAAGTTGCCCATCACTACGAAATCTTCGACGGAAGATCTCCGCTGAACGAGTTTACGTACAAGCAGGCTCAAAAACTTGAGAAGCTTCTTTCGGAACACGGGTACGATCTTCCGGTTTACGTCGGAATGAGAAACTGGCATCCGTTCATTAAAGATTCCCTTGAGAGCATGCGGGAAAAGGGAGTAAGAAACCTTATAGGCCTCATAATGGCTGTCTACCGCTCCGATGCGAGCTGGGAGAGATACATGAGGGATGTAAGCGAGGCTTGCGAAGATCTCAAGATGGAACTTCAAGTGGAATACGTCCCACCGCTTTTCAATCATCCTTTTTTCATAGAGAGCTCCGCAGACAAGGTCATCGAACGTATGCGTAAAATCCCCGCGTACAGGCTTGATACCACTATGCTCGTCTTTACGGCTCACAGTATTCCCAAGAAAATGTCGGATTCATCTCCTTACGCATTGCAGTTTGAGACTTCCGCCATGCTGGTGGCAGACAGAGTCGGGCACAAAAAATGGATGACCGCCTATCAGAGCAGGAGCGGCTCCCCGAACGAAAAGTGGCTTGAGCCGGACATATGCGATGTGATAAGGAATCTCGCTGACCAGGGTTTCACCGATATTGTAGTTCAGCCGATAGGGTTTGTATGCGATCATATTGAGGTGCTTTTCGATATAGGGGTTGAGGCCAGCGAAGCCGCGCGCGAGTGCGAGGTGAACCTGCACAGGGCCGAGACTGTGAACGATGATGACCGCTACATAATGGCCCTCGGCGACGGGGTGTTCAGACTCCTCAATTCAGAAAACTCCCAGCAATAAGTAAGATAGTTCGGTATGAGAGTCGCAATTGTCGGCGCAGGAATCTCGGGTCTTTCCTCTGCCCATTATCTGAGAAAGCTTTGCCGAGAGGAGAATGTTCCTCTCGAACTTGTTCTTTTTGAGTCCTCCAACCGTCTGGGCGGGGTTTTCGATACTGTAAAAAAAGGGGATATGGTTCTTGAACTTGGTCCTGACTCATTTATAACGTCAAAGCCCTGGGCGCTTGATCTTGCAAAAGAGCTTGGACTTGGGGATTCGCTCCTCGGAGTGGGCTACGGTCACGGGAAAAACACGTTTGTATACCACGATGGGAAGCTGCAAGCACTTCCCGAAGGGTTTTTCCTCATGGCTCCCTCAAAGCTTCTTCCCTTCCTGCGCTGCGGGCTCTTCAGCTTCGGGGCGAAGCTCAGGGTGCTTCTTGAACCCCTGGTTCCGCGCGGCGGCGGAGAGGATGAAAGCGTCTCTTCTTTTGTGCAGAGGAGATTCGGACGGGAAATTTTTGACAAGGCCGCCCAGCCTCTTCTAGGTGGAATCTACATGGCCGACCCTGACAAGCTCAGTCTTTCGTCCACTATGCCGCAGTTCCTTGAAATGGAGAAGCGAAGCGGAAGCGTTCTGCGTGACCTTCTTAGCAATCCTCCAACCTCCCGTGGGGAAAGCGGCGCCAGATACGGCCTTTTTTTAACTCCAGCCCGGGGAATGTCCGTTATCATTGAGAAGCTTTGCGAGAGTGCCGAATTTGCGAGGCGGTATCTTGAGACTGCGGTCTTGTCACTTAGGAAATCGGGAAAGGGGTGGCTTGTAGGTTCTGACCGTGGAGAAGAACAGTTTGACGCCGTAGTTCTGTCCACCCGAGCTGATACGGCGGGGCTGCTGCTCTCTGATGTTGATCCGCGGCTCGGAGCCGAACTCTCAAATGTGCGCTATGTCTCTTCCGTTGTTGCGAGTCTTGTCTTCGATGAAAAGGATTTCCGCGGTCTTCCCGATGGTCTGGGGATTATAATTCCTTCTGCGGAGAAAATGAATCTTGTGGCGTGTTCTCTTTACAGCAGCAAATTCCCCGGGAAATCCGGGAGCGGAAAAGTCATAATCAGGTGTTTTTTCGGCGGAGAACTTAACCCCGAAGCAGCCATTTGGGACGAAGAGAAGATAAAGGCCGTTTTGATGGAGGAACTTTCGAGAATATTCGGACGCGACAACTCTCCGACGGAAACTCATATCAAGAGATATCCGATGTCCATGCCGCGCTATGCGCTCGGACATAAGGAAAAAACTTCAGGGGTTATGCACAGACTTTCACGGCACTCAGGACTTGCCTTTTGCGGGGCCGCCTATTTCGGCGTTGGAATTCCCGATTGTGTGCGTTCAGCAGAACTTGCGGCCAGAAAAATTTGCGCAGATATGATCCGTTGATATACAACAAAATTGTTGTCAACAACCTTGTTGTAAATTTTTTCCGACGAATCTATTTCCTGCTGCTTCACAGCGAGGTTGCCAGTTCAATGTGCGCTGGTAATTTACCGTATTTTTCTCTTTTTTTGACAAACATCGTCCAGAGATGTTGCTCCGGCCGCTGCCATCATCGGTTTTTCGGCTGCAACTCACCGGCAATTTGATTAGAACTTTTCACGTAGGTTTGAATTTTTTCGAGAATGACGGAATCAAATTCTCCCTAAAACTAGGCGTTGGATTATAACGCATGTAAAGATACGTGGTTTCAAATACGAAACGAGGCTGTGAAGATATTATTTTGCAGCGATGTCAACATGGCAAAATTGTCATCTGATAGTCAAAAATGGCTTTAAAAATGCCAGAATGCCGTTGAATTGAGTCTTCTTGAGGTATTTATTGCCAGAGAAATTGCTTTCTCTGAATATTTTCACAGTCTCAAACGCAACTTTTGATGTAGAGATTCTCAAGAAAAGAACGGGGCAGATGGAAAATTGGTATTTTCTGATAAACACGGTTAAAAACCGCCGATCTCTCTCCTTCCGGGTAATCCTCAGGCGTTTGGACAGAAGAAGCTCTTAAAAGGCATTTATCGCCCGGAGCAAAAAGCGGAGTATCGCAGATCAAGCCTGCCGATTGCCGCTTGTAAACTTGTCCTGTTCCCGGCCTTGTTTCACTCTTTTTTTCTGCGTGAAGCGGCAATCAGCGCGGACATAACCACGAGCATGTTGAAGAGAATGCCTCGAGACGCATTGTTTCCCGTTCCTATCTCCCCCGAAATAGCGCATCCT